>DDUQ01000081.1:0-2002 GCA_002344885.1 Comamonadaceae bacterium UBA2334 | reverse complement strand
TATTGGCTCAGGTTCTGGCTGGCGCAGCCCGACAGCAAGGCGGCCGCGCCACACACCAGCCAGGCCGCAGCGAGGCGGCTGATGCCGGGGCGGTGCGCAACGGCTGCGCCCGTGCCGAGACGGAAAAGAACAGGCTTCAGACGGAAGGTGGACATGTACGGACCTCGCGGGATGGAGTGGATCGGATGAAAAGCGCATACAGCAACAGCGCTGCGGCCAGCTTGAGCACACCGGGCAAGCTGCTGTAGGCCAGAGACAGTGCCGTGAGCCCCTGTGGATCGGCACCACCGGGCTGGTAGCCCCACAGCCCCAGCAGGGGCAAGGCCAGACCGGCTGCCAGCGCCAGGTTCAGCTTGGCGGCCAGCGCCCACCAGCCCACGTACACGCCCCGGTGGACGTGGGCTGGCGGGTGGTCATCCAGCACCTTTGCCAGCAACGCGCTGGGCAGCGCCAGGTCGGCACCCAGGGTGAGCCCCGACAGCGCACAGATGACGGCAAATGCGCACATGTCCCCGGTGCCCAACGACGCGGTGGCCGCAAATGCCAGCACAGCCAGCACCATGCCGGTGGCCCAGGTGGGCGCCAAGCCCCAACGGCGGACACCCCGCATCCACAGCGGGAGACCCAGCGCGGCACAGGCAAAGTAGGTGGTCAGCAGCGCGGCCTGCCACTGGGCGGAGGCACCCAGCCGGTCGGTCATGAACAGCACCACCAGCGTGGCCGGGATGGCGCTGGCGATGCCGTTGAGCACGAAGACAGCCATCAGCTTGCGAAAGGGCAGGCAACTCCACGGGCTGTGGGCGGAAGGCGCGAAAGCCCCACCGGTGTCACGCGCCGGTTGCTCGGCGCGGCTCCACGCCAGCCAACCCAGCGCCATGGCCGCTGCCAGCACCCACAACGTGTACGTCCACCCTACCACAGCCGGCAAGGCCGAGGCCACCAGCACCCCGACCAGACCCGCCCCTTCCCGCCAGGCGAACAGGCGACTGCGGGCACCATCGCTGCGGGGCAGTGCCGCACCCCAGGTCTGGTGGGCAATGCTCAGCAGGCTGTTGGCCGTACCCGCCAGCACCAACGCAGCCGTGACCACCGCGGCATGGGCCAGCGGCGAGCCGGCATCGGGTCCGAACAGGGCGAACAGGCCCAGCACCACACCGGCGGCGGACAGGGCCGACACGGCCAGCACGCGCCGCGGCGAATGCCCCAGCAGCCGGTCGGTCCAACGGCCCAGGGCCGGGTCAATCAGGGCATCGAACACCCGCACCGCCAGCAACACCCCACCCGCTGTGGCCAGCGACCACCCCAGCGTGAGCGCCAGGTGAGGCGGCAGGTGCACATACAGCGGCAGCGCGACGAACGCCAGCGGCAGGCCCATCAGGCCATAGGCCGCATCGCCCCAACGGCCACCGGACGAATCCGTGGGAACTGGCGCGGGTGTCTGGTGCTCGGACTGGGACATGGCCGACTTGCCTCAGGCCTTGGCGACCAGCGCCGCACGCAGGGCAGGTTCCGACGTGGCAGCAGACAGCCAGATGCCGAAGAACAGTTCTGAAAACAGCGGGTCGTCCACCGCCCCCAATACCCGTTCACCCTGTAGAAAGAGGGCACCTGTTTGCGGCTGGTGCACGCCCAGCAGGCGGTCGCCAGGTTTGACGTCAGGCAACACCGCAGCCAAATTGGATGTCCATTTGGCCTCTAGCGCTTGATCAATGGACATTTGCCGCTTCATTTCCTGAAGCGATCGCTGCGCAATGTCCCGCCCCGTGAAGTTGCGCGCGTAGGCCAACTCCAGCGCCAGCGGCACGGCCGCGTGGCGGGCGGGGTCAAAGCCATCGGACACCCACAGGCGGGCAGTGTAGACCGACAGACCGAAAAACCGCATCTGGCCTTCGCCGCGCGGCTGCAAGGTGTAACCACGCACCGACAGCGGCTGGCGGGACGTGTTGGCCTGGGTCAGCGGGGCCAGCCCCGCCAAGGCCAGCGCCCCGGCCCCCAACACCCA
>DDUQ01000083.1 GCA_002344885.1 Comamonadaceae bacterium UBA2334 | reverse complement strand
GTGGGGTCAGTGACTGAGGTGCGGGCTTGTCCTCTCCCGATCTCCCAGTCCCAGGGGGGCAAAGTCGCCGGCCCCGCGCACCCGCGGGGCCCGTGCGGCTCCCAGCCCCGCCACGCCGCCACCGGCAATGAGGGTGCGCACCCGACGGGTGACAGCAGGCTCGGGTGCGGTGCCCGACTTGCTGTCCCATGCCACATCGCGCAAGCGGTGGCCACGGGCCACATCGGGCCCCACGAACCCGCCCACGGCAGGCGGCGGATGTTCAGCCCGGCGGCACCCCGCCACGGCCAGCGTGGCGGCAGCGGTGCTCAGCAAAAACTGGCGGCGACGGGTCGACATGAAGAGGCTGGCGTGAACGGGCAGAGGGAGGTCTGCGGGTGTGCTTGCGCCATCATCAATGCATCACCCGGCCCCACTCGGCTTCGTAGGTGTGCACCAGCGCCTGGTTGCTCAGCCGGTTGACCGGGGCGGGCACACGGGCCATGTCCTGCGGGAAATCGAACAGCAGGGGCAGGCTGGCGGGGTTGAGGAAGCGCAAGCCTGGCGGCCACGGTGCGTCGGCCCCCGGCACGCGCCAGGGCCGACGGCTGGCGATGATGAAGCCCCACTCGCCAAAGCTGGGCACATGAGCGTGGTAGGGCGCGGTGCGCAGGCCCACCGCTTCGATGGTGGTGGCCACCGTCCAGTAGCTCTGGCGCGCCACCAGCGGCGAAGTGGTTTGCACCACCGCAAAGCCGCTGGCGCTCAGGTGCTGGTCCAGCATGGCGTAGAAGGTCTGGGTGTAGAGCTTGCCAATGGCGAAGTTGGTGGGGTCGGGGAAGTCGACCACGATCACGTCGAACATCTCGTCCGTGTTCTGGAGCCAGGTGAACGCATCGGAGTGGATCAGCCTGACCCTGGGGTCGCTCAGCGCCTGCCCGTTCAGCGCAGCCAGCGCAGGCACCCGGCTGAACAGGTCGGTCATGGCCGGGTCCAGCTCCACCAGCGTGACCTGCTCGACGCTCGCGTACTTCAACACCTCGCGCACGGCCATGCCGTCGCCGCCACCCAGCACGGCCACCCGCCGGGGAGCACCATGCGCCAGCATGGCCGGGTGCACCAGGGCTTCGTGGTAGCGGTACTCGTCGCGCTCGGCGAACTGCAGGTTGCCGTTGAGGAACAGCCGGTGCCCCACACGCCCCTGGCCA
This sequence comes from Comamonadaceae bacterium UBA2334, assembly GCA_002344885.1. Lineage (GTDB taxonomy): Bacteria > Pseudomonadota > Gammaproteobacteria > Burkholderiales > Burkholderiaceae_C > UBA2334. The sequence goes on along the minus strand of DDUQ01000083.1, from coordinate 25,334 downwards.
GGGTTGTGCGTGACGACGATGCGCTGGTAGGGCGACGTGGCGGCGTAGACCACCCTGTCGGCATAAAAACGGTCTTCGGCGCGGGTGGTGATGACATCGGCCCCCGCAAACGCAGCACCCAGCACCGCCAGCACCCCGAAGCAGGCCAGCGCATGGCTTTTCAGGTGGCGCAGCTCGGCGCGGAACAGCCACAGCGCCCACAGCGCGATGGCCGCGTTCATCAGCCCGAAGAGCAACCCGGTGCGAACGAGCCCCAGGTGCGGCACCAGCACCAGCGGAAAAGCCACCGACACCGCGAGCGCGCCCAGGTAGTCGAATGTGAGCACCTGCGACACCAACTCCTTGAGCGCCACGTTGCGCTTGAGGATGCGCATGACCAGCGGAATCTCCAGGCCCACGAGCATGCCCACCAGCAGCACCAGGCCATAGAGCACGAAGCGGAACGCACCCGGCATGTGACCGTGCGCCAGGAACAGCAGGGCCGGCAGCAGGCCACCGGCCAGCGCCACCAGCAGTTCGATGCGCAAAAAGTGCGCCGGCAACTGCCGCTCGAAAAACCGCGACAGGTACGACCCGATGCCCATGGCAAACAGGTAGGCACCGATGATGGTCGAAAACTGCAGCACCGAGTCGCCCAGCACGTAGCTGGCCAGTGCGGCAGCGGCCAGTTCATACAGCAGGCCACAGGCGGCAATGATGAACACGCTGGCCAGCAGCGCCACCTCCAGTGGTGGTGCGGCGGGTGCCCGCGCAGCCCCTGTGTCCGCCTGAACCAGGGGTGTTGCCGGGTCGGGCGTGCTCAATGCCGGGTCAGCGCCTGGTTGAAGGTCCGCCAATAGGCGCTGATGCGGTAGAGCGACCGGATCATGTTGGCCAGCGCTTCGGGGTCTTCATCGGGCGCGGAGCCGTCCCGCCCAGTCTCGTGCCCCTGGAAGAACAGCAGCACAGGTGCCACCATGGGCCAGTGCTCGTCGTCTTCCAGCAGATGCTGCCAGGTTTCGTCGCGCTGGATGGCCGTGAAAAAGCCGACCGCCCAGTCGCGCCCTTGCCACTCGCCGACGCGGCGCTCTTCTGCGTCCAGTTGGATAGGGAGCACCACCTCTTCAGGGTCCACCTCGCCGATCAGCGGGGTGAACATGGGTTCAGTACCCTTGTGCATGACACGGTCGGCCACCTCGGGGGTGAACGCGTGCTGGATGTCGCGCCAACGGCGCAGCACCAGTGACAGCAGGTGGTCGCGTGCGGCACTGCCGCCACAGTCCGGCATGCTGCCCTGGCCAAACACTTCCTCCAGCCAGTCGGCCATTTCAACCGCGTGCGGGCTGAGGGCACAGCCCACGAGGAAGCCATCAGCCATTTCAGCCGTCATGCAGTCGTCGGGCAGTTTGGGGTCGTTCAGGGCCTCGAACAACTCGTCTTGCTCGGCCTCTGACAACGGGTGGTGGTCGGCCAACACGGCGGGATGCTGGGCGATGTAGGTGACAAACGGGTTCATGTCCGTTTCCTCTTGAAAAAAACTTGCATCAGGCAGACAGGGCACTGGTTCAGGCGGATCAGCCGTGAATGGCGGCAGCCACGATGAGGGAAATGCCCAGGCTCATGGCAGCCACGACCAAACCCAGCGCCATGTTCTGCTTTTCGACCAGTTCCTGCCACAGGTCATAGGGCGTGAGTTTGTCGATGATGATGAACGACAGCCAGAACACCACCACACCGAGCAGCGCAAAGATGATCGAGCCAAAAAAGGCGGCTGGCCTGAACCATTCGAGTTCCATGGGAGGTCCCTTGAAGTCAGTTTGCTGAACACATATTGTGAACCCGGAAAACGGGTTTGAGGCGCTCGGCGGGCAGGGCTTTTTTTCTGCCGCCCCAAGTAGGAAATCAGCTCCAAAGGAGTCAACGCCTACTTGTGGGAACCACCGCTGGAATATCCGCCCCACGAGCCGCCCGAGCTGCGCACACTGGTGGAACAGTTCTGGACGCGGGGGTCGCACTCGTCGTCCTTGCTCAGCCACGACAGCAGCAGGACGATGACGACCAACAGCACAATGACCATGAGCAAGCCCTTGAACCCCAGTTGGCTGGTCGGCATGGCATCGGCGCGCGCCAGCAGCGCCTGCTGGTCCTTCAGCCCGAAGGCCGCCGCTACCGTTTCAGCCCGCATTTTGGCCCCGCTGGACCAGGTGATTTCCTTCGCCGTTTCTTCCTGGCTGAGCAAATTGTTGCCGTGCGCAAAGTCCCGGTTGAAAGTTTTGTGCCCGCGCTCCACGGGCCAGTAAAACTCACCGGCCACATAGGTGGTTTCAGCCCGGTAGGCGTACTGCAGCTGGTAGGTGGTCCCCAGGTAGCTCGCGCTGCCGCCCCCCTTGGCCAGTACCGGCGAGCCCGTGGTGGGTTTGACCAGGCTCCAGCCGTCTTCGGCATCCACCAGAAACTGGAACCCCCGTTTGGCGTTGTACAGCAGGTATTCGCTCCAGCCAAACTGTTCGTCCGGGTCGTCCGGCTCGGTGCCCATGCGGTGCTGAAAGCCAACAATCTGCCACGACTGCCCTTGCAACTTGCCCACCTTGCCCAAGGCAATTACCGGTTCGACCGGCTCCGTCTGCCGGGCGGCCACAACCTCGGCCCCCACGCCCGTGCCCAGGTCGATCAGGGAGTGGCACGAGGCGCACGTCAACCGGCGGGTGCTGCCCAGGTCCACGCTGACCGGTGCACCGCAGGCCGGGCAACTGAACTGGCGGCCCTTTTCGTCTTTGGCCGATTCGGCCTTGATGCCCACCATCTGCAAGTCGTCGAGCAACACGCTGGTGCCCAGACTGACCGCCACCGGCTGCCCGCCGAGTGTGGGGCCATAGTCCAGCGTCAGCACGCCGGGTGGTTGACCCGCCGTGGTGTCGCCCTGGCTGCGCAGTTCGACCATGGGAAATGGTGTGCCCAGCGGCGGCAGACGCGGCAGTTCACCCTGGGCCGACAGCAGTTGCACCTCGGCATTGGACGTGACGGTGTAGGACCGGCCGTCGATCGCCGTGGTGGCCCCTAGCCTGAAGCGCTCGGCCGACGGGATGTCGCGCTGCACCTGTCGGGGCCGGGCATAGACGTATGCGCCGTTGTCTTCACTGAGCGAAGCGGGTTGGCCATCGTCCTGCACGGCCTCCCATTCGGTCCAGACCCCGTTGGCTGACTTGTATTGCAGCCGCCCGACCAGCACAAACCCCATGCCGCCAAACTTGCCGCTGGCCCCCAGCTGCAGCAGAGAATGGTCGTCGAACAGTTCGGCCATCTTGCCGACGCGGGCCAGCACCTCGCCCTGGCGCACCACGGTGCTTTGGCAGTACTCGCACACGGCATGGGTGGACTGCGCCGAGCGGAACTGCACGGGCGCACCGCAGCCTGGGCAGGCTGCCCGATAGGCACGCTGAGGACTGTCCTGAGCCATGTCGGTGGCAGTTTACTGATAGCTGAAAATCAATATCAGACAAGCGATGGAGCACGTTTTCGTGCAAATAATCGCCGGTCCAGCACGTCAGACCAGCTTCTTGAGCAACTCGGCCTTCTTGGCGGCAAACTCTTCGTCGGTCAGGATGCCTTTGACTTTCAGGTCGGCCAGTTTTTCCAGCGTGGCCATCACCTCGTCGGGCTTGATGCCCACCGCAGCAACGGGCGCGGCAACTGCCGTCGCCGCGGCCTGCGCAGCCGGGTTGAGGCCCTGTGCCAGGTTCTGGGCCAGCACCTGACCCAGCGCCACGCCTGCGCCCAGGCCCATGGCATCGCCCGCAATCCCGCTGCCGCCACCCCCTCCACCGGCGGTGACCATGCCGGGGATGGCCTGCGCCGTCTGGTACTGCATGAACTTGCCCATGTCGTTGCCGACCATGCCCATGCCGATCTTCTGGTCCAGGATTTTCTGCAGCTCTTCGGGCAGCGACAGGTTCTGAACCGTCATGCCTTCCAGCTCCAGCCCGATGGCGGCAAACGCGGGGGAGAGCTGCGCAGACAGGGCCTCGGCAAACTTCAGCTGGTTGGCGGCCAGGTCCAGGAACGGGATGCCACTGGCGGCAATCGCCTGGCTGATGTTCTGCAACACGAGCCCGCGCAGTTGGCCATCCACATCGGCCACGGTGTAGCGCTCGCGGGTGCCTGAAATTTCAGTGTGGAACAGCTTGGGGTCAGCCACCCGGAACGCGTAGTTGCCAAACGCACGCAGGCGCACGGCCCCAAAATCGGCATCGCGGATGGTGATGGGCTGGGGCGTGCCCCATTTCTGGTCGATCTGCTGGCGCGTGCTGAAGAAGTACACGTCACTCTTGAAGGGGGACTCGAACAGCTTGTCCCAGTTCTTCAGGTAGGTCAGCACCGGCAGCGTCTGAGTGGAGAGCTTGTACATGCCGGGGCCGAACACATCGGCCACCTTGCCCTCGTTCACGAACACGGCCATCTGCGATTCGCGCACCGTCAGCGACGCGCCATGCTGAATTTCCATACCGGCCATCGGAAACCGCCAGGCCAGCGTGCCGTCGCCCTCCTCGGTCCATTGGATGACGTCTATGAACTGCTTCTTGATGAAATCCATCAGGGCCATGGGCCACCTCCGTATCGGTCCGGTTGCAAAGCCTGCGCTGGCGAGCCGCGACGCGCAGCCGCCATCGTCAGGGAGAGGGTTTCATGATACCCCTCCGCCCAGGTGGCTCGTCGGTTGTTGCCCGTCGGCGGGTCCGACCGCTATGGCGGCGGTTGAATCATTCAATTGGCCTTGGCAAATGAGAACAAATAGCATTCACCTCAGTCTTGTTGTTCTGGAGGTGCCACATGGCCCGTTTCGTTTCCACCCACCTGTTCACCCTGAAGAAAACCGCCAGTTACTACGCGATGCACATGGTGGTCGCTGCAACGGTTGCGTGGGCCGTGACCGGCGACATCTGGATGGCACTGACCCTCAGCCTGCTGGAGCCCACCGTGCAAGCCGTGGCCTTCTTTTTTCATGAAAAAGCCTGGGCCAGACGCGGCCAGGATGGCCCCGAATCATGGGCACCGAAGGGTACGTAGAATTCCGCATTGTGAATTTTAAGTTCGCATCGTACAATTTGCAGGCCCATGACCACACCGGACTGCAATCACCGTACCATGCCGGTGGGTTCCCGGTGGGCCCACCAGAACAGGAGACTTCCCCATGTCGTTGAGCCCAGAAGCCAAGCGCATCGAACTGCGCAATGCCGCACTTGAATACCACGAGTTCCCCACCCCCGGCAAAGTGGCCATTGCGGCCACGAAGCAGTTGACCAACCAGCGTGACCTGTCGCTGGCCTATTCGCCCGGTGTCGCAGCACCCTGTGAGGAAATCGTCAAGGACCCGGCAGCCGCCTACAAGTACACCAGCCGTGGCAACCTGGTGGGGGTGGTGACCAACGGCACGGCTGTGCTGGGCCTGGGGGACATCGGCCCACTCGCTGGCAAGCCCGTGATGGAAGGCAAGGGTGTGCTGTTCAAGAAATTCGCGGGCATCGATGTGTTCGACATCGAAATCAACGAAAAGGACCCCGATAGGCTGGTGGAGATCATCGCTGCGCTGGAGCCCACCTTCGGCGGCATCAACCTGGAAGACATCAAGGCGCCCGATTGCTTCTATGTGGAACGCAAGCTCCGGGAAAGGATGAAAATCCCGGTCTTTCACGACGACCAGCATGGCACAGCCATCGTCGTCGGCGCAGCGCTGCTGAATGGGCTGAAAGTGGTGGGCAAGTCCATCGACCAGGTCAAGCTGGTGACCTCGGGCGCAGGTGCCGCCGCGCTGGCCTGCCTGAATCTGCTGGTCAAACTGGGGTTGCCCCGGCAGAACATTTTTGTGACCGACCTGGCCGGCGTGGTGTACGAGGGCCGCACCGAGCTGATGGACGAAGACAAGATCCAGTTCGCCCAACCCACCGAAGCACGCACGCTGGCCCAGATCATCGCGGGGGCCGACGTGTTCCTCGGCCTGTCGGCGGGCGGGGTGCTCAAGCAGGACATGGTGGCTACCATGGCCGCGAACCCCATCATTTTTGCCCTGGCCAACCCCACGCCTGAAATATCGCCCGAGCTCGTCAAAGCCGTCCGGGGTGATGCCATCATGGCGACGGGCCGCACGGACTACCCCAACCAGGTCAACAACGTGCTGTGCTTCCCGTACATTTTCCGGGGAGCGCTGGATGCCGGGGCGTCGACGATCACCGACGAAATGGAAATTGCCGCCGTGCACGCCATCGCCGACCTGGCGCAGGCCGAGCAGAACGAGGTGGTGGCAGCCGCCTATGCGGGCGAAAAACTGGCGTTCGGCCCCGAATACCTCATCCCGAAGCCGTTCGATCCGCGCCTGATGATGAAAATCGCGCCGGCCGTGGCGCAGGCAGCTGCCGACAGCGGTGTGGCCATGCGTCCCGTGTCCGATATGGCAGCATACCGCGAGAAACTGCAAAGCTTCGTGATCGCGTCGGGCACGCTGATGAAACCCATCTATGCGGCCGCCAAGCGTGCATCGGCCAAACGGATCGCCTACGCTGAAGGCGAGGACGAGCGCATCCTGCGCGCCTGCCAGATCGTGGTGGACGAAGGTCTGGCAAGGCCGACCTTGATCGGCCGCCCGGCCGTGATTGCCCAGCGGATCGAAAACTTCGGCCTGCGCCTGAAAGAAGAGCTGGACTACGACGTGGTGAACGTCGAGGAAGACCCGCGTTACCGCAATTTCTGGCAGACCTACCACCGCATGACGGAACGCAGAGGCGTGACCGTGCAATTGGCCAAGATCGAGATGCGCCGCCGCCTGACGCTCATCGGCTCCATGTTGCTGCACACCGGCCATGTCGATGGCCTGATCTGCGGCACCTGGGGCAATACCGCCAACCACCTGGAATACATCGACCAGGTCATCGGCAAAAAACAGGGTGGCAGCCCCCACACGCCGCAGGACGTGCGCATCTATGCTTGCATGAACGGCCTGATGCTGCCTGGCCGTCAGGTGTTTTTGGTGGACACCCATGTCAACTACGACCCCACGGCCGAGGAATTGTGCGAAATCACGGTCATGGCCGCGGAAGAAGTCATGCGATTTGGCCTGCAACCCAAGGTCGCGCTGCTTTCGCATTCCAACTTCGGCTCGTCCAACCAGCCTAGCGCGGTGAAAATGCGTCGCACGTTCGAACTGCTGCGCGAGCAGGCCCCCTGGCTCGACGTGGAGGGAGAAATGCACGGCGACCTGGCACTCGATGGCGACGCGCGCGAAGCCCTGATGCCCAACACACTGTACAAAGGTGAGGCCAACCTGCTGGTGCTGCCCAACATCGATGCCGCCAACATTGCTTACAACCTGCTCAAAACGGCTGCGGGCGGCAACATCGCCATCGGCCCCATGCTGCTTGGCGCGGCCAAGCCTGTCCACGTGCTGACAGCCAGCACCACGGTGCGACGCATTGTCAACATGACGGCGCTGACGGTAGCAGATGCCAACGCGCACCGCTGATCACCACCCTGCCCCACCCCCGCTGGCACCGCTGCCTGGTGCCAGCACAATAGCTGCGCGCGCGTCAAGCAAAACCCTTTGCCCACCGCCTGCCAATGCAATCAGGGCTTGCTTTTTCACCCCCGTTCAGGCACACTCTCGCCCTTGAATTTCAGGGTTTACCCTGCACTGCGGTGCAGGCAATCCTTCACAAGAAATCGTTTTTTCAACAGGGCTGGGGTCATGAATCCGGGTAGTTGGTCGGTAACCAGTGGTCGCCAGAACCCATGGCGCAGGCTGTGGCAGGCATCGCTGGCCGGGTTGGCAAGCGTTGCCGCCGCGACCACGGTGTGGGCTTACCAGCCTGGCGCGACGGGGTTCGAAACGATCCGCCAGTCGGACCTACCCAGACAAGGCCAGGAAGTGCTTCGACTGATCGAAGCCGGTGGACCTTTCCCTTACGAAAAGGACGGCACAGTTTTCGGCAACCGCGAAAGGTTGTTGCCCAAGCACAGGCGTGGCTATTACCGCGAGTACACGGTGACCACGCCAGGATTGAGTCACAGAGGTGCCAGACGCATCGTGTGCGGCGGCGAAACGGTTCGCGCCCCCGATGCCTGCTACTACACCAAAGACCACTACGCCAGTTTCAAACTGATCGTGAACGGTCAGTAACGCTTTTATTGTTGAACTTCCTTTTTTTGAAAGAGTAACGGAGATGGACATGCCACTTCGTAATGTACGAACCAATATCGTGCAATCCATTCGGGCGTTCCGCGTGGAAGAACTGCAAGCTGCTGCCGAATCACTCGGGCATCACTTCCTGTATGCCAACCTGGCCAATGCCCAGAGCAAGCAGGATGTGCTGGACCTGATCGCAGCCCAGTACACGTTTCCCGCACATTTCGGGAAAAATTTCGACGCGCTGTACGACTGTCTGACCGACACCGTGCACAAGGCGGGGCCGCAAACAGGCTTCATCGTGGTGCTGGAGCACATCCCGGCCCATGCCAAGTTCGACAAGGAAGCGCGTGAGCAGCTGCTGGACATCTTCCGCGATGCGGCCGATTACTGGTCTGACCGCAAAATTGCTTTCCGCTGCTTCTATTCGTTCTCGGTGGCACGCGCACCCAAAGGTGATTCGCAAACAGCGGACGATGATGGCTCTGCGGAAGCCATGCCCACCGACAAGCTGGTGGACGTGAGCCCACTGGCGCTGCGCATGAGCAGCCCGTTCAACGCCGGCTACTGGACCGCAGCAGCCTGATCCGGCACATCACCGGGCGTCCAGTCGATCGCCTGAAGCACTGCCCCTCCACTTCAAACGGCCAGCATACGCTGGCCGTTTTGCATGAGAAAACGCTTTGATTGGCGAATCTTCAACGTCACAGCACGGTCATGCCGCGCGGACAGCTGCCGCCAGCGCCACATATTCCGCCACGGATACCTCTTCGGCCCGCCGCTGAACATCGAACTGCCCCTCGAAACCCCGTTCGGCCAGCCACTTGCCCAAGGTGTGGCGCAACAGCTTGCGGCGCTGGCTGAACGCCACCTTCACCAACTCGCCGAAGACCTGCACGTCCAGAGGCACCGGACAGGCATGCGGCACCATGCGCACCACCGCGCTGTCGACCTTGGGAGGCGGGTCGAACGATTCGGGCGGCACGAACAGCACATCCGTCATGTCATAGCGCCACTGCAACATGACCGACAAGCGGCCATATGCCGACGAGGATGGTACGGCGACCATGCGGTCGATCACCTCCTTCTGAAGCATGAAATGCTGGTCCTGCACCACATCGACGGCATCGAACAAATGGAACAGAATGGGCGTGGAGATGTTGTAGGGTAAATTGCCAACAACTCTCAACTTTGTAGCAGACAAGCTTTTTGCTAAAAGCGCAAAATCAACATTCAGCACATCGGACTCGACCACCGTCAGATCAGGCCGCGCGCGCAGGCGGCTGGCCAGGTCACGGTCGAGCTCGACCACCGTCAACCGCCCCAGCCGCTCGACCAAAGGCTGCGTCAGCGCGGCCAGGCCGGGGCCGATTTCGACCATGGGCTCGCCCGGACGGGGATCGATGGCATCGACAATGGCATCGATGATGCCGTTGTCACTCAGAAAATGCTGACCAAACCGCTTGCGAGCAATGTGCTTCATTGGGGGGGCTCTCGCATCTCGACGTAAGCGCGCATGCGGATGTCCTCCAGCCACTTCTGGTACGCCTCGTCGAGTTTCTGTTCCCGCACCAACATCCTCAGCTGCTCCCGCTGTTCACGGGCGGTCATCTCGACCTGCCGACGCTCCAGCACCTGGATCAGGTGCACCCCGAACCGCGACACCACCGGCGCCGACAACTCCATGGGCTGGAGGTTGTTCATAACGTCTTCGAACTCGGGCACAAACACGCCGGGGGCCACCCAGCCCAGGTTGCCGCCGTCGGCAGCAGAACTGTCCTGGCTCACCTCCCTGGCCAAGGCTGCAAAGTCTGCCTGGCCCGCAGCAATGCGCCGTCGCATCTCGGCCAGGCGGGCCACCGCATCCTGTTCGCTCAGGCTCGCAGTGGTGCGCAGCAGGATGTGACGCGCCCGCGTTTGCGTGACGACGGGCTCGGGCATGCCGGCAATGCGCTTGTCGATCACCTTGAGCACATGGAAACCTGCCGGGCTGCGCACCGGGCCGGCCACACCGCCAGCGGAGTGGCTGCGGGTGGCGTTGACAAACAACACCGGCAGCCGGTCAGCCGCCCGCAACCCCAGGCTGCCACCCGCAGCTCGGTCAGGGGCATCGGAATACTCCCGCGCCAAGGCACCAAAATCGGCGCCGGTACGCGCCTTTTCGGCCACCATCTGAGCCTTGCCCATGAGTGCGGCCAGCTTCTGCGGCTCCACGTTTTCGGGCACGGCGATCAACACCTGGGCCAGGTGAATTTGCAGGTCGCTGCCAGGGTTGTCCTGCTTCTGCTGCAAAAACCGCTCGATGTCGGGTTCGGTCACCTTAACGCGTGCTTCCAGCTCGCGCTCCCGCAGGCGTTGCAACTGGATCTGCTTGCGAAGGTTGTCGCGGAACGCTGTCACATCGAGGCCATCGGCCTTCAGACGGTCGTGCATCTGGCTCACGGTCAACTGGTTCTGCCGTGCAATGGTGCGTTCAGCCTCATCGAGGGCTGCCGCATCGACCCGGATGTTGAGTTCCTTGGCCAGTTGAAGCTGCGCCTTTTCGAGGATGACCGATTCCAGCACCTGCTCGCGCAACTGTTCACGCGATGGCACGGGGGCACCGGTGCGCGCCATCTGGTCCGCCACCAGACGCATGCGCGAACGCACCTCCTGGTTGGTGATGGGCTCGTTGTTGACCACCGCGACAATGAAGTCGGTGGTGACCGGTTCATTGGATTGCGCGATGGCAGCCCGCGCCGTTGCGCCTGAAAGCCCGCCTGTTGTGGCCTTCAGGCCTTGCGCGCCAGCGCCAGCTGCGACGACCATGCCCAGTATGGCCGCACACATGGCCCGCGAGCCTGGAAAAAGGGAAGCACGATGTTTCATCTGGTTATCATCCTTCTGAGACGTCACGGCACCACCCGCGTCACTCGTAACGCCCGAACCGGCTGGGTGTCTGGACTTGCTCGTTCAGCGTCATATACCTGGGCACGTTGTTGCGCAGCGTCTGCAAGGGATTGGAGCCGATGCGGGTAAAGCCCGTGAACTCGAGCTGGAACATCACCCGCTGGCTGCTGTTGGCTGCGCTGCGCTGCAAGCGCTCGAGCACAACGCGGCCAACCCAACACCCCGCATCATATTCAAGCCCTGCCACCAGATCGACAACCTTGCTGTCGGGCATGCTGTAGTTGATCCGGCCCACGCTGTACCAGTTGCCGCTGCAGCCTGTTGATTCGCCGGACCCGCTGCCATACGCCCCTGTACGGCCGATGCTCAGGGGCCACTGCCATCCAACATCAACCTGCTCGCTCGGCGGCAACAGCCCGCCTGCCCGCTGCAAACGATAGGCCGCACTCAGCACGTGAAAAGCCTGGGGATGGTATCGGCCCCCTACCGTGGTGCGCTGGGAGCGGCCCTGTTTGGGGTTGAACTGCACGGAGCTTTCAAAAGCCCAGCGCGGATCCCAGTTGAGCGCGGCACCGAGCAACACGTCGCTGACCCGGTCCGTCACGGGGGTGCCGCCCGGCAGCACCACGCGCTGATCGGCAAACCGCAGACGCTGGGCCACCGTGAAGCGGGCCGCCTCGGCACCCGAGGCAGGGTCGATCAGGCGGGAACCCACGCCCACCGTGAGTGCGTGCACGTCAGAAATGCGGTCATGGCCACCGAACACGTTCTCAGTCCAGGCGGAGCCCACGTTGAAGTCTTTCGCAGCCGAGTCGTAATTGGGCAAGCTGTTCTGATCACGGTAAGGCGTGTGCACGTAAAACGCACGTGGCTCCAGCGTTTGCAACAACCCACGGCCCAGCACCGTGGCTTCACGTTCGAAAACCAGGCCGCTGTCCACACTCACCGTGGGCAAGGCGCGGCTGGCGCTGCGCACACCGGTGAACAACGCCTGGTCGAAGCTGTAGTGCGACAGGTGCAACTGCGCCTTCGGCTTGATGAACCAGCCCGGGGTCTGCCACTGGCGGCTGATCTGGGCGATGCCCAGTAGCCGGTTACCGTTGATGTCAGCCAGCACGGACGTGACCGACGGCGCACGACGCGTGGTGAAGCGCGTCAACTGGCTGGTGAACGAATAGTCGACGCCGTCCAGACCGCCCAACACCTGGTTCAACCGACCCCAGTGCATATCGATCTGGGGTTGACGGTCGTACGGAGCCACAATGGGTGCGACGGCATCCTGCAAGGTTTGCCAGGTGTAGATCCCGGCGGTGACACCTACGGACCCGATGCGACCGGACAACACGCCTTCTGCCGGCAACAAACGCTGCGTGAGGACGGCGCCGGAACGGGGAAAGTCCCGCCAGTAATCGTTGTCACTGACGCGGTTGAGGTTGAACCGCAAACCCGAGCCGCTGAGCCCGGGCACCTGATCGCCCAACGCATGCTGGTGCACCAGGCTGTGTCCCCAGCGCTGACGGGCGCGCAACCGGTCATCAGGCATCAGCGACGCCTTCACCTCGCCCTGGAAGGTCGGTTGGAGGTAGCGGAACTCGCCTGTCAGGTTGATGCCGCGCTTGGTCATCAGCGTCGGCGAGAAGGTGGCATCCATCTCGGGCGCAATGTTCCAGTAGTAAGGCAGCGTCAGCTCCAGACCGCTGAGGTTGGTGAGGTTGATGGCCGGCGGCAGCAGGCCCGACTTGCGTTTGTCCGACAGCGGAAAGCTGATGTAAGGGGCAGCCAGAATCGGCACACCCTTGAAGTACAGGGCACCGGAAGTGGCGCGTCCGGTGTCATCCGCATGGTCCAGTTCGAGGCCGACAGCCCTGATCCACCAATCCGGCAGCATGTCGGCCGGTGCCAGGCAGGTGGTGTACGTCGCGTTATGCGCCAGTGTCAGGTTTTCGCCCTTGAAATCCACACGTGTTGCACCGCCCCGCCCGTTGGACTGCAGCAACTCGTAAGTGGGTGTCGTGAAAAAGCCTTCGTAGGTCTGGATGTTGAGCTTGAGCTCAGGGCCCGTGAACCGGTTGCCATTGCGCAGCACACTGACATTGCCTGTGGCAGCCGCCTCGTCGGTCCGATGGAACAGCTCCAACCGGTCTGCCTTCAGGATGGTGTCATGCCGACGCAACTCGGCGTGTCCCTCGACCACGGTGTGTTCGCCCGATTTTCCGCTGATGGCATCGCCAGACACAAAACTGGGTGCCGCGTCCTGGGCATCCGGCGGCAGGCGGTCGAGCAGCATGCCGCTCGCCCGCAAGGGCACAGGCGCCTGTTCAGGCGCGCTTTGCGCACCAACAGTGACCGATTGGGCACCCGTGCCCGCCACACCCCAAGCGGCCAGGCAGGCCGCCACGCGCAGCAGCACCCGGCGTCCACGCGGCTGCGTGGACCGGGGCGACAGGACGCTGGACAGCGTAGGCCGGCAAACGGGGACAGGAGAGGTCATTTGTAGAATCCGGGCGCATTATCGTATGCCGGGTACCTCAGCATGACCTCCTTCCCCCCTCCCATACCCGGCGAACCGTCGGCCACGCCTCATTCCGCCGCCCGCGTTTCAGGGGCAGGTATCGAATGGGCAGACCCGGCCCGCCAGCGCGCCTTTGACACCTGGTTGAACGAGCAGAGCAGCGCACACCACCTGCTGCCCGCCACAGCGCGCGCTGCGTCGGCCGATGCGAGCTTCCGCCGCTATTTCCGTGTAGACCGGGCTGACGGCGGCAGCTGCATCGTGATGGATGCCCCACCTGCCCAGGAAAACTGCCAGCCGTTTGTGAAAGTGGCCCGCCTGATGGCGGCTTGCGGCCTGCACGTGCCTGACATCCTGGCGTGGGACGAGCCACAGGGCTTCATGCTGCTGAGCGACCTGGGCTCCCAGACGCTGCTCGACGTGTTGGACACCGAGCACCCCCAAGCCAACCTGCCCCGCTACAAAGATGCACTCGCAGCCCTGACCACCTGGCAGACAGCCAGCCAGACCGACGTGCTGCCGCCCTATGACGAAGCGGTGCTGCGGCGCGAATTGCAGCTGTTCCCCGATTGGTACCTGACGCGGCACAAAGGCCTGACGTTGAGCGAGGCGCAACTGACCATGCTGGACAAGACGTTTGCCACCATCGTGACGCGCAACCTGGCCGGCCCGAAGGTGTATGTGCACCGGGATTTCATGCCCCGCAACCTCATGGTGCCGCATGCCGGTCATGTGCCCGCCGGCGCTGCGCAACGTCTGGGCGTGCTGGATTTCCAGGATGCGCTGTATGGACCGGTGACCTACGACATTGCGAGCCTGATGCGCGATGCCTTCCTGAGCTGGGAGGAAGACTTCGTGCTGGAAGTCACCATCCGCTATTGGGAGCAGGCGCGCAAACTCGGTTTGCTGGACTTCGAAGGCTGGAGCGAAGACTTTGGCGAGTTCTACCGCGCGGTCGAATGGATGGGGCTGCAGCGCCACCTGAAGGTGCTGGGCATTTTTGCCCGCCTGACGCTGCGCGACGGCAAGCCCAAGTACCTGGCGGACACCCCACGCTTTGTCATGTATGTGCGCAACACCGCCAGCCGCTACCGCGAACTGACCCCGCTGCTGCGGCTGATCGACGAAGTGGAAGGTCTGCAGGCGGCGACCGGCTTCGCTTACGGACGGGTTTGACGAACATTGGCAATAAAAATGCCATCCAGCGCCTGATGCCATTGAGTTTCCAGCTACATTTCAATGCCCCGATTTCACTGCCCTCTTCCCCTGCACGCCGGGCTCACGCTGGAGTTGCCCGCCGGGGCGGCCCGGCATGTGCAGGTGCTGCGCCTGCAGCCGGGCATGGACATCACCCTGTTCAACGGTGATGGCGGCGAGTACACCGCCACCATCACCCGCATGGGGCGCAGTGACGTGGCGGTGGTGATCGGGCACCACCACACCCGCCAGTGCGAACCTGAACGGCCGGTGCACCTGGCCGTGGGCATGCCTGCGAACGAACGCATGGACTGGCTCGTGGAAAAAGCCACCGAACTGGGCGTCACCAGCATCCAGCCCCTGCACACCGCGCACAGCGTGCTGCGGCTCAAGGGCGAACGTGCCGAAAAAAAACAGGCGCACTGGCAGGCGCTGGCCGTTGCAGCTTGCGAACAGTGCGGCGGTAACCGGGTGCCTGCCGTGCAGGGCGTGGACGATTTGCCGCATTGGTTGTCTCAACCGCCAGCACACGGTGAACCTGGCACCGCCGCACCAGCCCGCTGTGTGCTGTCGCTGGCCGAGGGCACACAACCCCTGACCGACTGGTTACGCCAGCTGCCTTCGCAACAGGCGGTATGGTTTCTCAGCGGGCCGGAGGGTGGCCTCTCCCCAGCCGAGGACGAACTGGCCCGCCACCAAGGCTGTGTGCCGGTGCACCTGGGGCCACGGGTGCTGCGCAGCGAAACCGCCGCTCTCACGGCCCTCGCACTGGCGCTGCACATCACGGGCTGACAGCCCACACAACCACGCCCGGACACCGCCACTGTCCGGTGCGGCACAAGTCCAGGCTGGGCGCTGCTGTATAACCTGTCGCTGATGAATAAAAACCTCTGGCTGCTGGCCGCCGCGCAAGGCCTGTTCCTGACCAATAACGTGACCTTCATTGCCATCAACGGGCTGGTGGGGCTCAGCCTGGCACCGGTGGGCTGGATGGCCACATTGCCCGTCATGGGGTATGTGGTGGGCGGGGCCCTGTCCACCGGATTGGTTGCCCGCAGCCAGTCCACCTGGGGACGCAAGGTGTCCTTCCAGCTCGGTTTGCTGGTGGCCTGCCTGTCAGCCCTGCTGGCGGCCTGGGCGGTGGCCCAGCAACAGTTCTGGACGCTCGTCGCTGCCACGGTCATCGCTGGCTATTACAGCGCCAACGGCCAGTTGTACCGGTTTGCAGCCGCCGAACTGGCCGCGCCCGCGTTCAAGGAAAAAGCCGTTTCGCTGGTGCTGGCCGGCGGCCTGATCGGTGCCGTGCTGGGCCCGAACCTGGCCAGCCGCACCCGTGCACTGGCCGATGCACCCTTCATGGGTGCCTACCTGGCACTGGCCGCCGTGGCGGTGTTGGCCATGGGGGTGATGGCCATGGTCACTTTTCCAGCGTCCGAGGCAAAGGCCAAGGGCCCGGACGGTCAGGCTGAACAGGGTCGGCCGCTGGGCGAGATCATGCGGCAACCAGTTTTCATCGTCGCGGCGGGTGCGGGCGCCCTGAGCTACGGGGTGATGAACCTGCTGATGGCCGCCACACCGCTGGCCATGCAGACCTGCGGTTTTCCGTTTGACGATGCGGCATGGGTGCTGGAGTGGCACGTCATCGGCATGTTCGCGCCGGGGTTTTTCACCGGTCACCTGATCAAGCGCTTCGGCACGCTGCAGGTGATGATGGTGGGCGTGCTGCTGAACGCGCTGTGCATCGGCATTGCGCTGTCAGGGCAGGACTTCCACCAGTTTCTGGGCGCGCTGTTCCTGTTGGGCGTGGGCTGGAACTTCGTGTTCACCGGCAGCACCACACTGGCGTTGCAGAGCTACCGGCCCCAGGAAAAAGACCGCGCACAGGCCGCCATCAATTTCTGTGTGTTTGCCACCATGGCATTCACGTCGTTTGCATCCGGCGCGCTGGTGACCACCCAGGGCTGGACCTGGCTGAACCTGGGTTCACTCGTGCCCGTAGCGCTGATGGCGGCAGGCCTGGTCTGGCTGATGGCTAAAAACGCTGCTCCAGCCAGTTGAACAACCCGCTGACGGCCTCGTCACGGTGCGGGTCGTTGAAGATTTCATGGAAAAAATCTTCGTAGCACCGAGCCTGCACCACACCCACCGGCGCGCGTTGGGCAAAACTCCGGCTGCCTTGGGCGTTGACCAGCCCGTCGCAGCCTGCATACATCAGCAACGTGGGGACGCGCCATTGCGGCGCATGTGCCAGCACCTCAGAGCCCGCCTGTGCAATGAAGCGCCCCAAGAGCGGCGAAATGCGGTCGTGCACCAACGGGTCAGCCCGGTAAGCGTCGACCACATCAGGATCGCGCGAGACCAGATCGGGATCCAGTCCGTTGGCCACGGTGATGTGTGGCAGCCAGTGGGGCAGCGTCGCAAGCAAGGTCCGCTGCCAGGCGTTCAGGCCTGGGTCCAGCGCAGGCGACGACAGCACCAACGCATCGACCGGCTGGGTGTGATGCAACGTCAACGCCTGCTCGCGGGCCACCCAGAGTGCCGAAACCAATCCGCCCATGCTGTGACCCAGCAACACCAAAGGCGAGCGAAAACGCGCGCACAGCGTGGCCCGGGTGTCATCCAGTATTTCCGACAAGTCTTTCAGCAACGCGTCCTGAGCGGGCAGGCAGCCACGCTTGCCGGCTGAATCACCGTGACCACGCTGATCGTAGGCACGGACTGAAAAACCCATCGCGTTCAGCTCGGTGGCCAATCGGTCGTAACGCCACGCATGCTCACCGAGCCCGTGAACGATGACCACCACCGCCCTGGGCGCAACACCACGGGGCAGCAACCAGTCATACACAGCCAGGGTTTCACCATCGAACGTGGTGAACGGCAATTGGACGGCCTCTTCGGACTGGATGGAAGCTGCAGATGACATGGGCTTTTCCTTTTATTCCCTGACGTGTGACAGGGTACGGATTTTTCCATGCAAGGACCGGTTTGGACATCCCCCAAACGGGGGAGGCCCGCCACCAGCTGCACCGTCAGGGCATGGCCGTCACCACCTGTGCCACTGCCGCCGTCAGCTTCTGCGCATAGGGCAGATGCAAAAACTCGTTCGGGCCATGGGCATTGCTGCGCGGCCCCAGCACGCCACACACCATCATCTGCGCACGGGGAAAGCCCTGGCTCAGCATGTTCATCAGCGGAATGGTGCCACCCTGCCCGATGGTGCCGTAACCCGCCCCGAATTGCGCCAGCGAGGCGGCCTGCAACGCATCGTGGAACCAGGGCGCGGTGGAGGGCGCATTCCAGCCGGTGGCCGCACCTTGCCCTTCAAATGTGACCACGGCCCGGTAGGGCGCGTTGTCTTCCAGCAAAGCCTTCAGATCCTGAACGGCCTGGCTGGCATCCACCAGCGGGGGCAAGCGCAAGCTCAGCTTGAAGGCGGTGTAGGGGCGCAACACGTTGCCGGCGTTCTGCAGTGCCGGAAAGCCGTCGGCCCCGGTCACGGACAGGGTGGGGCGCCAGGTGCGGTTGAGCAGTGCATCGACCGGGTCGGTCGTGGTGGGCAGCGTGAACGTATTGGCACCGCCACAGTCGGCATGTGCCCAGGGGAAACGCTTGTACACCTCTTCCCCCAGGATGGCCGCCGTGGCCTGGGCCTGGGCCAGCCGCTCGGCCGGCACCTCGCAATGAAAACTGGCCGGCAACAGCCGCCCGGTGGCGCTGTCTTCCAGGCGGTCCAGCACCTGGCGCATGATGCGAAAACTCGACGGCACCAGCCCCGATGCATCGCCGGAGTGGATGCCCTCTGTCAGCACCTGCACCTTCAGCACGCCGCTGGCCATGCCCCGCAGACTGGTGGTGAGCCAAAGCTGGTCGTAGTTGCCCGCGCCGCTGTCGAGGCAGATCACCAACCCCACATCGCCCAGGCGGCCGCGCAGCGCGTCCACGTACGGCAACAGATCGTAGGAGCCGCTTTCTTCGCAAGTTTCGATCAGGCCAACGATCCGGGGGTGCGGCAGTCCCTGGGCCTGCAACGCCTGAATGCTGGCCACCGCTGCGTACACGGCATAACCGTCGTCTGCACCGCCACGGCCGTACAGGCGGTCATCGTCGATGACAGGCGTCCAGGGCCCGAGATCGTTACGCCAGCCGGCGAACTCGGGTTGTTTGTCCAGATGGCCGTACATGAGGCAGGTTTGACCCGAAGGTGCAACCGGTGCAGGGCCTGTGCCGCTGCTGGCTGGCAATTCAAAGAATAAAACAGGCGTCCGCGCTTGTCCTTGATCGTTATTCAGCTCTACTATTTCAACCGACAGGCCGGGCACTTTCTGAGCATTGACCCAATCGGCCGCTGCATGCAACACACGCTTGAGATGCCCTTGCTCAGCCCAGTCGGGCGCAAAGGCCGGCGATTTGGCTGGCACCTCGATGTAGCGTTGCAAGGCGGGCACAATGCGATCCTGCCAGCTCTGGGCCACGTGCGCCCCCAGGGCCTGCGTGTCCAGACGGGACAGATGTTGAAGTGTGGCGGGGTTCAGGCGGTCGTTCATCAGAGGCTCCGAAACAAGTCAAAAACAGGCAGGCGGGCAGTGGCTGCCGCACAGGACGGGCCAGGCTCACATCGGCGCGGGCCGCCCGAAGAGGTAGCCCTGAAACGCCTGGCAGCCCATGACCTGCAACAACTGCAGCTGGCCCTCATTTTCAACGCCTTCGGCCACCACGTCCAAGCCCAGGGAATCGGCCAGTTGCAAGATGGTGTGAGCAATGACGGCATCGTTGGCGTCGGTGAGCAGATCACGCACGAAAGACTGGTCAATCTTCAGCAACGACAAGGGCAGGCGCTTGAGGTAACTCAGCGACGAATAACCGGTGCCGAAATCATCCAGTGAAAAACGGATGCCGTCTCGCGACAACTCGGCCATTTTGGCGATGGTGTCTTCCACATCGTGGAGCAACAGGCTTTCGGTCAACTCGAGCTTGAGCTGGGACGGCCGTGCGCCGGTTGCCGTCAACGTGTCGCGCACGGTCTGCACAAAGTCTGGCAGGCGCAACTGCCGGGCGCTCAGGTTGACCGCCAGCGTCCAATGCGCCCGTGCGGGGTCACTGGCCCATTCGGCCAGGTGCTGACAGGCCTTGTGGAGCACCCAGTTCCCGATGCCCACGATCAGCCCCGTCTGCTCGGCAACGGGAATGAACTCGGCCGGTGACACCATGCCCCGCTGTGGGTGTATCCACCGCAACAAGGCTTCGTGCCCCACCACGCCGCCAGCTTCATTGACCACCGGCTGGCTGAAAAGCGTCAGCTCGTCCCGCACCAGGGCTTCACGCAGGTCGCGTGCCAGCTCCGAGCGTCGCTGAACGGCCGCCTGCATGCGCGGGTCAAAAAAACGGACCGTGTTTCGGCCCGCTGCCTTGGACTGGTACATGGCCAGGTCGGCGCGCTTGAGCACGTCCTCGACACGTTCGGCGTGGTCGCGGAACAAGGTCAACCCCAAGCTGGGCGTGTTGTGGTGTTCGCCCCGCTGCAAGGCATAGGGTTGATTGAGCGCCTGCAACAGCTTTTCGCCCACGGAGTTGGCATACATCGCAGCCTGGGCTTCATCCTGGCCCAATGCTTCGAGCAACACGACAAACTCGTCACCCCCCAGCCGGGCGACCGTATCCTGATCGCGCACAGCCCCCAGCAGGCGTTTGCCCACCTGCTGAAGCAGCAGGTCCCCCTGGTCATGTCCCTGTGTGTCATTCAGGTCCTTGAAATTGTCCAGGTCGATGAAGCACACCGCCGCCCAATGACCGCTGCGCGTGCAGGCAGCCTGAGCCTGCTCCAACCGGTCATGGAACAGCCTGCGGTTGCAAAGACCGGTCAACGGGTCGTAGAACGCCAGACGCTCGATATGCGCCTCGGCCTGCTTGCGCTCGGACACGTCACGCGCCAACCCCAACACACCCAGGGCCTGGCCGTCGGGGCCCAGGACCGCTCGCTTGACCACCTCGAACGTGAGCGGGTCCGTGCTGTCGCCAGCGCGCGGCAACGCCTGCTCGTAGGTCACCGGCGCATGGCTCTGCAAGGCGCGCATGTCGGTGTGCCGGTAGGAACCGACCAGCACGGGGTCAGCTTCCAGATCTGGTTCGGTCCGGCCCACAATGTCCTGCACGGCTCGGCCATAGCCCTGTGCGGCTGCGGCATTGCACATCACGAAAACGCCCTGTGTGTCTTTCAGCCACACCCGGTCGGGAATGGCATCAAACAGGGTGCGCAAATGGAGTTCGCTGCGCTCCAGGGCCTGGCCAGCGCGCACATGGGCGGTCACGTCGGCAAACGTGCGCACCCAGCCCCCGTCGGGCATGGGTTGCGAGCGCACTTCCAGAACCGTGCTATTGAGCCGTGTGTGGTTGTACTGGGGCGCAAACCAGAGCTTGCCATCGCCGTCCCGACGGTACCATTCAGACAGGTTGACCCGATCAGCGTCGGTGCCGAAATGACCCATTTCACGCTGCCAGTCGATCACCTGTTCGAACATCGGCTGGCGGGCCAGGAGCGCATCCGGCAGTTCCAGCAAAGCCAACAGGCGCTGGTTGTAGTAGGTGACCCGACCTTGTTCCGAAAGCATCATCACACCCTGGCTCAGGCTTTCAAGGGTGGCATCCATCAGGTGGGTGCGGGCATGCAGTTGCTCGTGCGCCCGCTGCAACTGCGCCTCGGTGTCCACTCGCTCCGTGGCATCGCTGGCAAATCCGTACCAGGTCACGCCGCCATCGCCGTCGCTGTAGGGCACAGCATTGCTGGCATGCCACACGACCCGCCCGTCGGGCCACTGCACTCGGTAGGTCTGTACCCAGGGGGTCAGCGTGCGTGCCGAGCTTTCGAGTGCCGCACGGCATTTGACGAAGTCAACGGGCAGCAACCGCGCAAAAACAGGTGCCGCGTCATGCCGGGCCTGGGCCGGATCGAGCTGGAACAGGTCCATCATGGCATCACTCGCAAACGGGAAGCTGAACCAACCCCTGCTGTTGCGGTGCAATTGGAACAGCATGCCCGGCACGCGAGAGGACAAATTGATCACCAGCGCTTTATGGTGCTCAACAGTTTGCTCTGTTCGTTTGAGCTGTGTAACGTCCCTGGCCACCCCCATGTGGCCCAGCCAAACGCCCTGCGCGTCCCACTGCGCCCGCCCGCTGAACTGCCACCACTGGGTCACGCCATCCGGACTGTGGCACAACAACGCCACCCCCTCGAACGGGGCACGCGACTGCATGGCCTGCCCGAGCGGCGAGACGTGGCCGGTCTGCCCCCCCTGCGCAGACACCGCCCAGAGGGGCTTGCCGGTCATGTCTGCCCAGACACCGGAGGCACTGTGCCGCCCGGCCAATCGGGTCACGCGGCCCTGCGCATCACAAGCCCAGAACACCTCGTCGCTCAAGGCCAGGCCATCCTGCCAGCTCTCGGGTGTGGCCGCTGCGGCAGCGACATGACACCCGTCCACCGCCAGTGGCAGGCTGTCGCGGCTGGTCAGATCTTCAGCAGGCATGGGCAAGAAAGAAAATCGTCAGGTTGGCTTGGGAAGCTCAGAATAGTAAGCCAATCGGTCAAAACAATGCCCAGTGCTTGCGATAGATCAAATCAAGCCCGGCTGACGGGCACAAAATGAGGGGTTGCCGTCTCGGCCGACTCTGCCACAACACCATTCAGGAGACCACCTTGCTCAGCGCCTACATCACACACCCCGACTGCGCCCGCCATGAAATGGGGCCTCACCACCCCGAATGCCCTGAGCGGCTGGCCGCCATCCAGGACCATCTGCTGGTCAAAGGCCTGCTGGACTACATGCTGCCCCACGATGCACCCCTGGCCACCGAGGAGCAATTGGGCCGTGCCCACAACGTGTTGTATGTCAAGGAAATGCTGGCCGCATCGCCCACCGAGGGCTACTTTGCGCTGGACCCTGACACCAACATGAACCCGTACACCATCCCTGCGGCACTGCGGGCTGCAGGGGCTGCCATCCATGCGACCGATCTGGTCATCAACGGCGCGGTGTCCACCGCGTTTTGCAACGTGCGTCCGCCCGGTCATCATGCCGAGCATGCTGCTGCGATGGGATTCTGTTTTTTCAACAACGTGGCGGTCGGTGCCCGGCATGCGCTGGATGTCCACGGCCTGCAACGGGTAGCGGTGATCGATTTCGATGTTCACCATGGCAACGGCACCGAGGACATCTTCCAGGGTGACGAACGGGTGCTGATGTGCTCTATCTTCGAAAAAGGTTTGTACCCCTTCAACGGCGAAGAAGCCGTGGGCCCCAACATGTGCAACGTGGGGTTGCCCAGCCGCTCGGGTGGTGACAAGTTCCGCGAGGCGGTCACCAACGAATGGCTGCCGGCGCTGCATGCGTTCAAACCCGAAATGATCTTCATCTCAGCCGGATTCGACGCGCACCGAGAAGACGACATGGGCAACCTAGGCTT
The DNA here is from genome assembly GCA_002344885.1 of Comamonadaceae bacterium UBA2334. Taxonomy (GTDB): domain Bacteria; phylum Pseudomonadota; class Gammaproteobacteria; order Burkholderiales; family Burkholderiaceae_C; genus UBA2334. The sequence goes on along the minus strand of DDUQ01000083.1, from coordinate 2,127 downwards.
CGTGGAAGCCGACTACGCCTGGGCCACACAGCAACTCATGGACGTGGCCCGGGTGCACGCCAAAGGCCGCGTGGTGTCCTGCCTGGAAGGTGGCTACGTCATGAGCCCGCTCGCGCGCAGCGTGGCCGCACACGTCAAAGTGCTGATCGGTGCCGACTGACATGCACCTGTCATGTGCTGAGGCTTGAATTGCAAGCACATTGACAGCACAGGATAGGTGTAAACCCTTATATTTGCTGGCTTGAACAAGCGAGGCATTCCATGGACAAGCATTACCTGACACCCCTTTTCACGCCCCAGCATGTGCTGGTGTTTGCCGCTTCGGCCGAACATGCCGAAGAGGCCTACGCCCATGTTCAGGCCAAAGTCCTGCGAGACAACCTGACGGCACAACGGTTTGCGGGCGAGTTCACCTTTGTCGACATCCACACCTCTGGCACACTGGCCGATCTGGCCCACACCCGTGCCGACCTGGCCGTGATTTCACTGCCACACGCTGAAGTGGCGGCGGCACTGGAGGTGGCCGGGCGCATGAAGTGCAAGGCCGCGCTGGTGGTGTCCTCGGGCATCGACGCAGACCTGTCATCCGACCTCAAGCGCATTGCCCGTCGCTCCGGCATGCACTTGCTGGGGCCCAACTGCCTGGGTTTCCAGCGGCCTTTGACCGGACTGAATGCGAGTGTGGCCGGCCCCATGGCAGCCAAGGGCCCGTTGGCGCTGATCAGCCAGTCGGGAGCCCTCACCTCTTCCATCCTCGATTGGGCTGCCAAGAACGATGTCGGCTTTTCCACGGTCGTGTCCCTGGGGCCCAACACCGTGGTCGACCTGGCCGAAGTACTGGACTTCCTGGCAGCCGATGCCCACACCCAGAGCATCGTGGTGTACATGGAAGGCATCTCCAATGCCCGGCGCTTCATGAGTGCGCTGCGCGCAGCGGCCAACGCCAAGCCTGTGGTGGTTCTCAAAGCCGGCCGCAAACCTGCCGGCAACGCCGCCGCACAGACACACAGCGGCACCATTGTGGGCAGCGACGATGTGTTCGATGCGGCGCTGCGCCGCGCGGGTGCCGTCCGGGTGCGCTCGTTCGTCGAACTGTTTTCAGCGGCCAAATGCCTGGCATCGCGCTACAGGCCGGTTGGCAAGCGCCTGGCCATCATCACCAACGGTGGCGGCCCCGGTGTGCTGTCAGCCGACTGGATTGCCGAGCTGGGGCTGGAACTGGCCCGCCTGTCGCCCGGCGTGGCCGAAGAGCTCAAACCCAAGCTGGGACCGCTGGCAACCACCAGCGGCCTGATCGATCTGGCCGAAGATGCCAGCCCCGAGAGCTACACCGCAGCGCTCGAGGCGGCCGCCAAAGACAGCCAGGTAGACGGTCTGCTGTGCATCCATTCGCCCAAGATTGGTGGCGATGCCGATGCCGTGGCCCAGACACTGGCCAACCTCAAACCCAAACTGCGCAAACCCTTGCTGGCCTGCTGGATGGGCGACTCGTCCGTCACCGCTGCACGCAAGACACTGGGCGAAGCCAGCATCCCCAACTTCCGCACGCCCGAAGCGGCGGTGGGGGCGTTCAACAACATCGCCTCGTTCTACCAGAACCAGCAGATGTTGCAGCAAACGCCGCCCCCGCTGTCGTCATTGGCCAAGCCTGACATCGAAGGCGCGCGCCTGCTGATCGAAGGTGTGCTGGCAGAGCGGCGCAACATCCTGACCGAAATGGAATCGAAGGCGCTGCTCGCGGCCTTCCACATCCCCGTGACGCAGACCATTCTCGCCCGCTCCGCCAGCGAAGCGATGATGATTGCCACCCAACTTGGCTACCCGGTGGCCTTGAAGATCGACTCGCCCGACATCAGCCACAAGTCGGATGTGAACGGCGTGGCACTGAACATCGCCCATGCAACGGCCGTGCGCGACACGTTCAACGACATGATGCAATCGGTGGCCAGGTTGTGCCCGCAAGCCCACATCAACGGCGTGACGATCCAGAAGATGGCACCCACCCGTCGGGGCCGCGAAATTTACATCGGGCTGGTGACCGACGAGCCCTTCGGCCCGGTCATTGCATTCGGTGCGGGTGGCACCATGATCGAGCTGATCGCCGACCGCGCGATGGAACTGCCCCCT
>DDUQ01000107.1 GCA_002344885.1 Comamonadaceae bacterium UBA2334 | reverse complement strand
CAGGGCAAGGGCGTGACGGTCAACGTCTGCACACGCGAGGCCGTGATGGCCGGGTACGAAAATGCCCGCAAATTCCGAGACAACATCCTGGTCGAACGCTACCTGGTGGGCAGCGACTATCGCATCCTCATCGTGGGCGACAAACTGGTGGCCGCCGCCCGGCGCGAACCCCCGCTGGTGGTGGGCGATGGCACCAGCACCGTGACCGAACTGGTGGCCAAGGTCAATGCCGACCCACGCCGGGGCACGGGCCATGCCACGCCGCTCACCCGCATTCGGCTGGACGACATCGCCAAGGCACGCCTGGCTGAACAGGCGCTGACCGTTGATTCAGTGCCGCCCAAGGGCACCCGCGTCATCCTGCGCAACAACGCCAATCTGTCGACGGGTGGGACCGCCACCGATGTCACAGACGATGTGCACCCGGACGTCGCCGCACGCTGCATTGCTGCGGCCCAGATGATCGGACTGGACATCTGCGGCGTGGACGTGGTGTGCGAAACCGTGATGCGCCCACTGGAAGAACAACGTGGCGGCATCGTCGAAGTGAACGCCGCTCCCGGCTTGCGCATGCACACCAACCCCTCGTTCGGCAAGGGCCGCAACGTGGGCGAGGCCGTCATCAGCCAGATGTTCCCGCCAGGCCCCCAGGGCAAGAACGACGGCCGCATACCCATCATTGCCGTGACTGGCACCAATGGCAAAACGACCACCGTGCGCCTGACGGCACACATCCTGAAAACCGCTGGCCAGCGTGTGGGCATGACCGACACCAACGGCGTGTACATCAACGGCAGGCAGATCGACTCGGGTGACTGCAGCGGCCCCCGCAGTGCGCGCAGCGTGCTGATGCACCCGGACGTGGATGCTGCCGTGCTGGAAAGCGCCCGTGGGGGCATGCTGCGCGAAGGCCTGGCCTTCGACCGCTGCCAGGTCGCCGTGGTGACCAACGTGGGCAGTGGCGACCACCTGGGCCTGAACTACATCACCACCGTGGAAGACCTGGCGGTGCTCAAGCGCGTGATCGTGCTGAACGTGGCCGACAGCGGCACAGCCGTGCTCAATGCCGCCGACCCCGCCGTGGTGCGGATGGCCGACATGTGCCCCGGTGCCATCACCTATTTCGCGCTGGACAAGAACCTGCCCGTGATGGCCACCCATCTGGCGCACGGGAAACGCGCCGTGTATGTCGAAGACGGCCACGTGGTGGCGCAAGAAGGGAATCAGCAGGTTCGTCTGCCGCTGAAAGACATCCCCGTCACCGGCGCGGGTGCCATCGGCTTCCAGGTGGAGAACGTGCTGGCCTGTGTGGCAGCAGCCTGGGCGGTGGGCACCCCCTGGCAGGCCATTGCCCAGGGCGTGAACACCTTCGTCAGCGATGCCAGCTCAGCGCCCGGCCGCTTCAACACCTTTGACTACAAGGGTGCCACCCTGATTGCCGACTACGGCCACAACCCCGACGCCATCGCCGCATTGAGTTCGGCTGTCGAGTCCATGCCGGCGCACAAGCGGTCGGTGGTCATCAGTGGTGCGGGCGACCGCCGGGATGAAGACATCACCCAGCAGACCCAGATTCTGGGTCGCGTGTTCGATGACGTCATCCTGTACGAAGATGCCTGCCAGCGGGGTCGCAGCGAAGGCGAAGTGATGGCGCTGTTGCGCAAGGGGCTGGACGGTGCCACAAAAACCACCCACATCCAGGAAATCAAGGGCGAATTCTTCGCCATCGACACAGCGCTGGCCCGCCTGAACCCGGGTGACCTGTGCCTCATCCTCGTGGATCAGGTGCAGGAAGCGCTGGCACACATTGCCCAGCGTGTGGTCGAAGCCAAAGCCTGAAAATCAGTAGCATCCAGCGCTCGCCATCAAAACGCTGGATGCCAAAAAACATCTGAATTCAGGCAGCCAGTCCCAGTCGTGCCCTGGCCTGGGCATACTCGCGCTTGAGCTGAGCCACCAGCTCTCCGGCTGGCTGGACCCTGTCGATGACGCCGATGCCTTGGCCACAGCCCCAGATGTCTTTCCAGGCCTTGGTCTTGTCGCTGCCAAAGTTCATCTTGCTGGGGTCGCTCTCGGGCAGGTTGTCAGGGTCCAGGCCTGCCGCACGGATGCTCGGTGCCAGGTAGTTGCCGTGCACCCCCGTAAACAGGTTGCTGTAGACGATGTCATCCGAGTTGCTGTCCACGATCGCCTGCTTGTAGCCGTCGACTGCCCGTGCCTCTTCAGTGGCAATGAAGGCTGAGCCGATGTAAGCAAAGTCTGCCCCCATGGCTTGGGCCGCCAGGATGGCACCGCCCGAGGCGATGGAACCGCTGAGCGCCACCGGGCCGTCGAACCACTGGCGGATTTCCTGAATCAGCGCAAACGGGCTTTTCACCCCGGCATGCCCCCCTGCCCCGGCGGCCACGGCGATGAGGCCGTCTGCGCCTTTCTCGATGGCTTTGCGGGCATGCTTGTTGTTGATGACGTCGTGCAGCACCACGCCGCCATAGCTGTGGGCGGCAGCGTTGATGTCTTCCCGCGCACCCAGGCTGGTGATGATGATGGGAACCTTGTACTTCACGCACAGGGCCATGTCGTGTGCCAGCCGGTCATTGCTTTTGTGCACGATCTGGTTGATGGCAAACGGCGCAGCAGGCCGGTCCGGGTGGGCGGCGTTGTGCGCAGCCAGCCCTTCGGTGATCTCAATCAGCCAGTCTTCAAGTTGTTCGGCCGGGCGGGCATTGAGCGCGGGCATGGAGCCCACCACACCCGCCGTGCATTGGGCAATGACCAGCTTGGGATTGCTGATGATGAACAGCGGTGAGCCGATCACCGGGAAAGGCAACTGCGCCAACGCGCCGGGCAAACGGGACATGAAACGACTCCTCATGTGGGTTCTGAAACAAAAAACGGGCGCTAGCGCCCGTTGCTGTTGGATGGCATGCTACGCCAATCAAAACGCCTCGAGTGGCAACTCCGTGACACTGTCCGCACCGTCCACGATGGCATCGCGCACACCAGGCACCCGCACCAGAATGTGGTCGGCGTAGAAACGCGCGGTCGTGACCTTGGCCTGCATGAACGGTGCGCCGAAGTCCCCGCAATCGCCGCTGGCCAATGCGGCCTCGGCCACCAGCAGCGAACGCGCCAATTGCCAGCCGGCCATCAGGTTGCCCGCCAGCATCAGGTAAGGCACGCTGCCGGCAAACGCCGCGTTGGGGTTGGCGCGGGTGTTGGCGGCAATGAACTCCACCACGTCCACAAACGCCAGGCGTGCGGCCTTCAGCCTCTTGGCCACGGCAGCGGCGTTGGCACCGCCTTGCGCCAGCAACTCGGCCTCGGCGACTTCCACCTGCGCAGCCAGTGCCTTGGCGGTCTGGCCACCATCGCGCGCGGTTTTGCGGCCCACCAGGTCATTGGCCTGGATGGCGGTGGTGCCCTCATAGATGGTCAGGATCTTGGCGTCGCGGTAGTACTGCGCCGCACCGGTTTCTTCGATGAAGCCCATGCCACCGTGCACCTGCACGCCCAGCGACGTGACCTCCAGGCTCTGTTCGGTGCTGTAGCCCTTGACCAGTGGCACCATGAATTCGTAGAACGTGGCGTTGTCCTTGCGCACGGCGGCATCGGGATGGTGGTGCGCGGCATCGTAAGCCGCCGCCGCGGTGAGCGCCAGCGCACGGCAACCTTCGATGCTGGCACGCATGGTCATCAGCATGCGGCGCACGTCCGGGTGGTGGATGATGGGGCCGGCCTTGGACAGGCTGCCATCCACCGGACGGCTCTGCACGCGGTCCCGCGCAAACTGCGCTGCTTTCTGATAGGCGCGGTCGGCAATGGCAATGCCCTGCACGCCCACACCGTAGCGGGCCGCATTCATCATGATGAACATGTACTCCAGACCACGGTTTTCTTCGCCCACCAGATAACCGACTGCACCCCCGTTGTCGCCAAACTGCAGCACGGCTGTCGGGCTGGCCTTGATGCCCATTTTGTGCTCGATGCTGACGCAATACACATCGTTGCGCGCACCCAGCGAACGGTCGGCACCGACCATGAACTTGGGCACCACGAACAGGCTGATGCCCTTCACGCCCTCGGGTGCACCCTGCACCCGCGCCAACACCAGGTGGACGATGTTGTCCGCCATGTCGTGCTCGCCGTAGGTGATAAAGATTTTGGTGCCGAAGATTTTGTAGGTGCCATCAGGCTGGGGTTCGGCGCGGGTGCGCACGGCGGCCAGGTCGGAACCGGCCTGAGGCTCGGTCAGGTTCATGGTGCCCGTCCACTCGCCGCTCACCAGTTTTTTCAGGTAAGTCTCTTTCAGCGCATCCGAGCCAGCCGTCAGCAGTGCCTCGATGGCACCGTCGGTCAGCAGCGGGCACAGCGCGAAGCTCATGTTGGCCGAGTTGATCATTTCGCCGCAGGCCGCGCCGATGGTCTTGGGCAGACCCTGCCCGCCGAAATCGACCGGGTGCTGCAAACCCTGCCAGCCACCCTCGGCAAACTGCTTGTAGGCAGCCTTGAAGCCCGGTGTGGTGGTCACGGCTTTGTCTTTCCAGCTGCTGGGGTTTTTGTCACCCTCCCAGTTCAACGGCGCAATCACGTCCTGGTTGAACTTGGCGCACTCCTCCAGCACAGCCTGTGCGGTGTCGTAGCCGGCATCTTCAAAGCCAGGCAACTGGGCGACTTGCTCGATGTTGGCCAGGTATTTGATGCCAAACAGCATGTCTTTGACGGGGGCGGTGTAGCTCATGTCAAATCTCCAAAAAATATAGCTATCAGTTCAATGATTAAAAGCGACAGGGCAGATTTTGATTGGAAATCCACTCATGCATCACGTTGGGCATGCCCGCCACACATCGTTCCGGCAGGCAAAAAAAGGGCGTCGGTGACGACGCCCTTTTGTCTGCCCAACAGCCTCAGAGTGCCTTGACCAAGTCCGGCACAGCGGCAAACAGGTCAGCCTCCAGGCCGTAATCAGCCACGCTGAAAATCGGCGCTTCGGGGTCTTTGTTGATGGCCACGATCACCTTGCTGTCCTTCATGCCTGCCAGGTGCTGGATCGCGCCCGAGATACCGGCTGCAATGTACAGCTGGGGTGCAACGATCTTGCCGGTCTGGCCCACTTGCAGGTCGTTCGCGGCGTAGCCCGCATCGACCGCAGCGCGGCTGGCACCGATGGCTGCACCCAGCTTGTCGGCCAGGGGCGTGATCACTTCGTTGAACTTGTCGGCACTGCCCAGCGCACG
>DDUQ01000022.1:22429-22691 GCA_002344885.1 Comamonadaceae bacterium UBA2334 | reverse complement strand
GGGCGTGGGGATGTAGGTGTCGAGTGCATCGGCCAGACGCATGATGGCTTCTTCGCCGAGGTTGCCTTTGTCGCCTTCGAGTGCCAGCTTGGCAGAACCCTGGACGATGGGGGTGTCGTCACCGGGGAAGTCGTACTTGGACAGGAGTTCGCGCACTTCCATTTCGACCAGCTCGAGCAGTTCGGCGTCGTCGACCATGTCGCACTTGTTCAGGAACACGATGATGTAGGGCACGCCCACCTGACGGGCCAGCAGGATGTGC
>DDUQ01000022.1:0-22134 GCA_002344885.1 Comamonadaceae bacterium UBA2334 | reverse complement strand
GGGCATGGGGCCGTCAGCAGCGGAGCAGACCAGGATGGCGCCGTCCATCTGGGCGGCACCGGTGATCATGTTCTTGACGTAGTCGGCGTGGCCGGGGCAGTCAACGTGGGCGTAGTGGCGGTTGGCCGTTTCGTATTCCACGTGGGCGGTGTTGATGGTAATGCCGCGTGCCTTTTCTTCAGGGGCTGCGTCGATCTGGTCGTAGGCCTTGGCTGCGCCGCCGAACTTGGCTGCCAGCACGGTGGTGATGGCGGCTGTCAGCGTGGTCTTGCCGTGGTCAACGTGACCGATGGTGCCCACGTTCACGTGGGGCTTGGTACGTTCAAACTTTTCTTTTGCCATTTTTCACTTCTCCGGGAAATATGCCAAGATAAAACAAGTGGTGCCCATGGCGGGAATCGGACCCGCGACCTCTCCCTTACCAAGGGAGGGCTCTACCACTGAGCCACATGGGCAAGCAACAAGCCACTGCGGCCGCCTGCAAAACAAACAGTTGCACAACATCAACTGGAGCGGGAAACGGGAATCGAACCCGTGTCATTAGCTTGGAAGGCTAAGGTTCTACCATTGAACTACTCCCGCATCGCACATGCCACAGGGCAATGACTTTGCAGCTTCCAAACGCATGCCAGTATTTGTTGGTGGAGAAGGCTGGATTCGAACCAGCGTAGGCGTAAGCCAACAGATTTACAGTCTGCCCCCTTTAGCCACTCGGGCACCTCTCCGCAACGAGCCTGCAATTATGCCATGGTTTTATGGCGTTTGCCAAGCCAATCGATTTCCAGATTGCAATGTTGCCTCAACCACTGGTTGGCTTGCACAAAATGACCACACCCCTTGAAGGGCAGCGGCCCTCTGGTGGCCGAGAGTGGCGACGGATGATTCGCCGTCAGGACCAGGTGACGCGCCTCGTCAATCACGGGGCGAAGGGATTGCGCGTGCGCGCCCCACAGCATGAATACACGCCCGTTCGGCGCGTCACTGCAGGCACGGAGCAAAGCGGTGGTCAGCGCCTCCCAACCCTGCCGGGCATGGCTTGCCGGTCGCCCGTCTTCAACCGTGAGGCAGGTGTTGAGCAGCAGAACCCCCTGTGCTGACCACGGCACAAGCGAGCCGTTCTGCAAACGCTGTCGCGCAGCCGAAGAGGTCGGCAGTTCGCCATGACTGGTCAACACCTCTTTCAGGATGTTGCGCAGCGAGGGCGGGACCACGTTGCCCGCAGGTACCGAGAAGGCCAAACCCTCAGCCTGACCCGGACCATGGTAGGGATCCTGCCCAAGGATGACCACCTTCACGCGGCTGAGCGGCGTGAGTGCCAACATGCGTAACGGATCGGGCGGGTAGACGACGGCACCGGCATCGATACGCGATTGAACAAAGGCAGCCAGACGCTGCCCGGCATCGCTGGCCAGAAACGCGTCAACCCGTTCACGCCAACTGGCATCCACCGCCCAATCCAGAGGTGCCCAGCCGCCCAGACAAGGCACAGACGCACCAGGGAACAGATGGCCTGTCACTGGAAGAACAACTTGTCCAGCGCCTCGCCAGGCTCTTTGGCGCGCATGAACGCCTCGCCCACGAGAAACGCGGGCACATGCGCGTCGCGCAGGCGCTGCACGTCCGAAGGCGTGAGGATGCCCGACTCGGCCACCAGCATGCGCTCGCCCCCGATCAGCTCGGGCACGTCACGAATCAGGCCAAGCGTGGTGTCCAGACTGACGTCGAAGGTGCGCAGGTTGCGGTTGTTGATGCCGATCAAGGGTGTTTTCAGCTTGAGCGCACGGTCCAGTTCCGCGCGGTCATGCACTTCCACCAGCACAGCCATGCCCAGCGATTGGGCGAGTTTTTCCATGTCTGCCATCTGGGCATCGTCCAGACAGGCGGCAATCAGCAGAATGGCATCGGCTCCCATCACGCGTGCTTCGTAGATCTGGTAAGCATCGACCATGAAGTCTTTGCGCAGCACCGGCAGGTGGCAACTGGCCCGCGCCTGCTTCAGGTAGTCCGGGCTGCCCTGGAAGTATTGTCGGTCGGTCAGCACCGACAGGCAGGCTGCGCCGTACTCTGCATAGCTCTGAGCAATGTCGGCCGGAATGAAATCGGGGCGGATCACGCCTTTCGAAGGACTGGCCTTCTTGATTTCGGCAATCACTGCCGCCCGGCCTGCCGCCTGTTGGGCTCGCAGCGCCCCCACAAAGTCGCGGGTCTGCGTGCGGCTTTCGGCATCGTCGCGCACCACGGTCAGCGGTTTGCGCGCTTGGGCCTGGGCGATTTCTTCGTGCTTGGTGGCCACGATGGTTTGCAAAATGTCGCTGCTCATGGTGTCTTGGTCTCGTTGGATGAAGGGTCGGAAGAGGGTGCATCGGGCGCAGGGGCTTTGAGCACCTTGACGATCACACGGTGCATGCCCCAGCCCACCACAATGAACAGGGCGGACACCCCCAGCGCAATCCAGGTACCCGTATCGCTCCACAGGCTGTCTGCCATCATGCCCCCACGGTTTGGCCAAAGGCCACCAACTCGGCCAGCTTGGCCCTGGCCGCGCCGCTTTCCAGCGCCTGGCGCGCGAGTGCCAGACCGGCGGCCATCGAGGGTGCCACGTTGGCCGCGTACAGGGCCACGCCCGCATTCAACGCCACGATGTCGCGGGCGGGGCCGGGCTGGTTGTCCAGCACCCCCATCAGCATCGCCTTCGACTGCTCGGGCGTCTCGACCTTGAGCGCGCGGTTGCTGGCCATGGTCAGGCCAAAGTCTTCGGGGTGGATCTCGTATTCGGTCACCACACCGTCCTTCAACTCGCCCACCAGCGTCTTGGCCCCCAGGCTCACCTCGTCCATGCCGTCGCAGCCGTACACCACCACCGCATGCTCGGCACCCAGCCGTTGCAACGCGCGCACCTGGATACCGACCAGGTCTTCATGGAACACGCCCATCAGGATGTTGGGCGCACCGGCCGGATTGGTCAGCGGCCCCAGCAGGTTGAAGAGCGTCTTGATGCCCATTTCGCGTCGCACAGGGGCCACGTTCTTCATGGCCGGGTGGTGGTTGGGCGCGAACATGAAGCCCAGACCGATCTGTGCAATGCTCTGCGCAATCTGTGCAGGGGTCAGGTTGATGTTGACGCCCAGGTTCTCCAGCACATCGGCACTGCCACTTTTGCTGCTGACACTGCGGCCGCCATGCTTGCTGACGCGTGCGCCCGCAGCGGCCGCCACGAACATGGAGCAGGTGGAAATGTTGAACGTGTGCGAACCGTCTCCGCCTGTGCCCACGATGTCCACCAGGTGGGTGGTGTCCGCCACCTCGACCTTGGTGGAGAACTCGCGCATCACCTGCGCCGCCGCCGTGATCTCGCCGATGGTCTCCTTCTTGACGCGCATGCCGGTGATGATGGCTGCGGTCATCACGGGTGACATCTCGCCACTCATGATGAGGCGCATGAGGTGGAGCATCTCGTCGTGAAAAATCTCACGGTGCTCGATGGTGCGCTGCAGCGCCTGTTGCGGGGTGATTTTGGCGGTGTGGGGCATGGGGAGTCTCAGGTCAAAAGGGGCAGAAAAACAGGAAGCCGGGCATCAATCAGTCGGATGCCGCTAACGGACGGGTGAATCGGTGAACGCGAGCTTGAGGCCAAAACCGACGAACAACACGCCGGCCAGTCTGTCCAGCCACCGCATGCCGCGCTGCACGACACCCACTCGCCTGGCGGCCCAGGCGGCCACATATGCATAGCCGATGTTGACCGGCAAGGCATTCACGTTGAACAGCAGGCCCAGCAGCACAAACGTCCAGGCCGGGTGGGCCGCGCCGGGTGCAATGAACTGGGGCACGAAGGCCAGGAAAAACAGGGCCACCTTGGGGTTGAGCACATTCGTCAGGAAGCCTTTGAAAAATACATGCTTCAGGCCTTCATCGCTTTTGGATATTGCACTTTGCGCTATCCAATCAGACGAATCATCCGAGCGCGCAAACAGCAGCTTCACCCCCACCCAGAACAGGTAGGCCGCCCCGACCCACTTCAGCACGGTGAAGGCCGTGCTGGAAGCCGCCAGCAACGCGCTGACCCCGAGCGCAGCGGCCAGCACATGCACAAAACACCCGGCCGTGATGCCCAATGCCGACACCACGCCCGCACGCACGCCAGCGCGCAGCGCGTTGCTGACGATGTACAGCACATCTGGACCGGGGGTCAGGTTCAGCAACCAACCCGCGAGGATGAACAGCCAGATGTTGGTGATGTCTGCCATGGTGCCCGCCTGGCTCAGTCAGCCTTGAAAAAGCGCCGGATGACCGACACGGCATGGTCGATGCCCACCGCATCCACATCCAGGTGGGTCACAAACCGCAGGCGGTACAGCCCGGTTGCGCGCACACCGTTGTCGGCAAGATACCGCAACAGGTCGGCGGAACGCTCTCGCGTCTCGTCCACCAGGTCCACAAAAACAATGTTGGTCTGTGGCAACTCCACCTGCACACCCGGCACACCGGCCAGGCCAGTGGCCAGGCGCTGAGCCAGCGCATGGTCGTCCGTCAGACGGCCCACATGGTGGTCCAGCGCATGCAGCGCCGCGGCCGCCAGCATGCCCGCCTGGCGCATACCGCCGCCCGCCATCTTGCGCACACGGTGCGCACGGTGGATGAACGCCGCCGAGCCACACAGCACCGACCCCACCGGCGCACCCAGGCCTTTGCTGAAGCACACCGACACGCTGTCAAAACACTGGGCAATGCGCCGGGCCTCGGCCAGCACGGCCTGCTCGGCACCCGCATCGCGGCTGCCAATCGTGTCGGCCAGCTTGCCTGGAGATGGCCCACCGGCAACCTTGTTTACAGCCGCCTGCGCCACCGCAGCATTGAACAGGCGCGCGCCGTCCAAATGTCTGGCCAAGCCACGGGCCTTCGCCCAGTCGGTGGCGGCCTGCACGTAACCGAACGGCAGCAGCTTGCCGCCCAGGGTGTTTTCCAGCGCCAGCAGGCGGGTGCGCGCGAAGTGGGCATCGTCCGGCTTGACAGCCGCCTCCAAGTCGGCCAGCGCCAGCGTGCCATCCGACTGGTGCGCCAGGGGCTGGGGCTGGATGCTGCCCAACACCGCCGCACCGCCACCTTCCCAACGGTAGCAGTGGGCCATCTGACCCACCAGGTACTCGTCGCCGCGCTGGCAATGTGCCAGCAGGGCGCACAGGTTGCTCTGCGTGCCGGTCGGCACGAACAGCGCGGCTTCAAACCCCAACAGATCCGCCAGCCGCGACTGCAGCGCATTCACCGTGGGGTCGTCGCCGAACACGTCATCGCCCAGCGGGGCCGCCAGCATGGCCTGCCGCATGGCCGGCGTGGGGTGTGTGACGGTGTCGCTGCGCAAATCAACGATGGATTGATACATAAAAATGGGCTCCAGCGCTTGATTGACGTCAGTTGATGCTACTGAAATTTCAATTCAGGAAGTTCTTCAGCATGGCGTGGCCATGTTCGGTCAGCACGCTCTCCGGGTGGAACTGCACGCCCTCGATGGGCAGCGTCTTGTGCCGGACGCCCATGATTTCACCGTCGTCCGTCCAGGCAGTGACCGTCAGCACCTCGGGGCAACTCGCCCGCTCGATGGCCAGCGAGTGGTAGCGGTTGACGGTGAACTGGCGGGGCAGCCCCGCGAACACACCTTGTTGCGTGGTGGTGATGACACTGGTCTTGCCGTGCATCAGCTCCTGCGCCCGCACGATGGTGCCACCCAACGCCGCACCGATGCTCTGGTGCCCCAAGCAGACACCCAGTATCGGCACCCGCCCGGCAAAGTGACGGATGGCCGGCACCGAAATGCCCGCCTCGGCAGGCGAGCAGGGGCCAGGTGAAATCACCAGGCGTTCCATGCGCCCGTCTGCCAGCAGGCGGTCCATCTCGTCCAGCGTGATCTCGTCGTTGCGCGCCACGCTCACCTCTGCACCCAGCTCGCCAAAGTACTGGACGATGTTGTAGGTGAAGCTGTCGTAGTTGTCGATCATCAGCAGTTTCATGCCACGTCCTCTTCCAGGGCGCTTTCGCGCAAGCTTGCGAACTCGCGGTGTTCAAAGGCAATGCAGACTTCCATCAGGGCGCGGTAGATTTCCTCCATCGTGTCGGCATCTCCCCCCTCCCGGCAGGCACGCTCGCGCACCCTGTCCACAATGGTTTGTATGCGCGCTTCATCGCGAACCTGCGACACGTCCTGCTTGATGCGCGCCGCCTGGCTCATGTAGCCCACACGCTCCACCAGCAACGGCACCAGCACATCGTCCAGCGCATTCACTTCGCGGCGCACCTCCTGCATGCTGGTGCAGTGTTTCACCCTGTCAATTGCCTGGCTCATTCCAGCCCCTCCTCCACCAGTTCGGCCGCACGCAGCAACGCGCGCGCCTTGTGCTCGGTCTCTTTCCACTCCAGTTCGGGCACCGAATCGGCCACCACACCGGCAGCCGCCTGCACGTACAACACGCCGTCCTTGATGACGCCCGTGCGGATGGCAATGGCCACATCCATGTCGCCCGCATAACTGAGGTAGCCACACGCGCCGCCGTACACGCCGCGCTTGGTGGGTTCGAGCTGGTCGATCAGCTCCATGGCGTGCACCTTGGGTGCGCCACTGAGCGTGCCTGCAGGGAAAGTGGCTTTCAGCACGTCCATGTTGGTCATGCCTTCGTTCAGGATACCCTCGACGTTGCTCACGATGTGCATGACATGGCTGTAGCGCTCGATGGCAAAGGCCTCGGTCACTTTCACCGACCCGATGCGGGCAATGCGCCCGATGTCGTTTCGGGCCAGGTCGATGAGCATCACGTGCTCGGCACGCTCCTTGGGGTCGGCCAGCAGGTCTTTTTCGGCGGCCAGGTCGGCCTCTGGCGTGGCAGCGCGAGGGCGTGTGCCGGCCAGCGGCCGGATGGTCGCCTTCACGCCGGTGCGCAGAGCCCCCGCACTGTCGCTGCCCACCGCGCTGACCGAAGCGCCTGGTTGCGCTTGAGGGGCTTTCGCGCCTTGGGAAGGCCCGGCGGCGCTCAGGGCGTCCAATTCAACCGTTTCTTGGCGCACCAGGATTTCGGGCGATGCACCCACCACATGCAAGTCTCCACCGGAGCCATCTGCCCCGTTGAAGTTGTAGTAGTACATATAAGGGCTGGGGTTGAGCGAGCGCAGCGCGCGGTACAGGCTCAAGGGGCTTTGCGTGAAGGGCTTGGCCATGCGCTGACCCATCACGATCTGCATGAAGTCGCCCCCGGCAATCAAGGCTTTGGCACGCTCCACAGCAGCCAGAAAATCGGCTTGCGTGCGGTTGCTGCTGACGGGCTGTGGCGCGGTGGCTGGAGTGGCAGGCGGGAACACCGCCGAGCGCAAGCGGGCTTTCAGCTCGGCCAGGCGGGCCTGCCCTCGGGCCCAGGCACGCGGCTCGGCCGGATCGGCATACACCATGATGTGCAGCTTGCCCGACAGGTTGTCGATCACGGCCAGCTCTTCGCATTGCAGCAGCAGGATGTCAGGCGTGCCCACGTCATCGGGCGGGCAGGTGGCCTCCAGCTTTTTCTCGATGTAGCGCACCGCGTCGTAGCCAAAGTAGCCCGCCAGGCCGCCGCAAAAACGCGGCATGCCGGGCTTGATGGCCACCCTGAAGCGCTGCTGGTAGACGGCAATGAAATCCAATGGGTTGCCCACCGCCGTTTCCACCACGCGGCCATCGGTCACCACCTCGGTTTTGGCTTCTGCGCCAAAGCCGGTGGCGCGCAGCAGCGTCCGGGCAGGCAGGCCGATGAAGCTGTAGCGGCCAAAGCGCTCGCCGCCCACCACCGATTCCAGCAGAAAACTGTTGGCACCGGGCTCGGCACCG
The DNA here is from genome assembly GCA_002344885.1 of Comamonadaceae bacterium UBA2334. Classification (GTDB taxonomy): domain Bacteria; phylum Pseudomonadota; class Gammaproteobacteria; order Burkholderiales; family Burkholderiaceae_C; genus UBA2334. Next base: position 14,291 of record DDUQ01000022.1, on the reverse strand, counting down.
GGGCTTGCGGCCGAAGTGTGCGCCAGTTTCAGGTACAGCGAAAGTGGGGTTTCGAGGTCGGCAAAAGCTTCGACACTCAGTGGGATGCGGTTGTAGCCTTGGGCCGCCAACTGGTCGAATTCGGTTTGAGAAATCACGGTCGGAACCTTTTCGTGTCTTTCCGGACAAGCCCTTCAGCGTAAACGGTGCCTGTCCTCAGGAGTCGCCATGGCCATGCGGGCTGCGACCCCCTGGGTGTTCGATGAAGCCGCCTGTGCACACAGGCGACCGGGCGAGTGCTTTGTATGACCCCCGTGTGCCGCCAGCGGATTGCCGGGGCAGCGTCACGCAGTCAGGTCAGCGCGCAGACCAGCGACGCCAGGGCCAAGCTCCCCGGTCGCTGCAACCTGTGGTGATGATGCGGTGAACGAACATGGCGGCCAGTGTAACAAAGCGTGAAGATTCCCCACGCCATCCACGGTGCCCAACGCCATTGCGGGCAACACCCCTGCCATCAGCCGCTACCATCGCCGTCAGCCCCGCGAAGCCCGCCGAGACACCTGCGGCCGCCCAAAGTCATGCCCACGCACCCGACCCCCGATCACCCACCGACACACTGGCTGAAGCGCCACCTGAAACCCCATGTGCCTGCCTTGATCCGACATACCCGATGGGGCCTGGCTGCGGTCGGTGCCGTCTGGGCGCTGGCCTGGCTGGTGGCACCCATGGTCATCCGCTGGCAAATCGAACATCACGCCAGCGCCGCACTGGGCCGACAGGTGACGGTCGGCGCGGTCGATTTCAAACCCTGGTCGTTGGCGTTGACGCTGGAGAAGCTGCAGGTGGCCAGCGCGGACAGCACCTTCGCCCAACTCGACGTGGGCAGCCTGACTGTCAACGCCGAAACAAGTTCGCTGTGGCGCTGGGCACCGGTGCTCGATGCGGTGCGCATCGATCGGCCCGTGCTGCGGTTGCGGCATCTGGGTGACGGACGGCACGACTGGCAGGACGTGATCGACAAACTCTCGTCCACCGAGACCCCCGCCACACCCGACGCCGGACCCGCCCGGTTTGCGATCTACAACATCGAACTGCTCAACGGGCAGGTGGCCCTTCACGATGTGCCAACCGACAACCACCATGCCCTGACCGACATCACGCTGGCCGTGCCGTTTGTCAGCACACTGAGCACGGCCCAGGATGTCCGCGTCCAACCGAAACTGGCCTTCAAGCTCAACGGCAGCAGCTTTGACACGACGGCCGACACCCAACCTTTCAGCGACAGCCTGACCACCGAGGCCAGACTGACGGTGAACGACCTCACCCTCACCCCCTATCTGGACTACCTGCCCAAAGACCTGCCCACACGCCCCACCCAAGCCACGCTGGACGCAGACCTCACCGTTCAATTCACGCAAAGCCCACACGCCCAAGTGAGCATACGTGGGCACATCAACGCCTCGGACGTCGCCATTGCCAATGCCCGTCAGCAAACCCTGTTGAAGCTCGCACGGGCCAGCGTGGCGCTGACCGACGTGCGCCCGCTTGAACGCACCGCATTGCTCGCATCGGTCACTTTGGAGGGCCCGGCAGTCCAACTTGGCCGGGATGCTGAGGGTCTTTTGAGCACACAAGCTTCTGGAAAATTTTCAGTAGCACCGAAGTCAATCATTAAAAGCGCTGAGAACCATAAAAACTCCAAGAACCTCACCCAGCCAGAGACTGCACGACCCGGGTGGACCGTGGCGGTAGCTTCGTTCAGCCTGAATGATGGCAGCCTGCATTGGACCGACGCGGCGATGCCCGATGCCCGCCAGCAACCCGCGCGCCTGAACCTCTCCGCGCTGCAAGTCAAAGCCCAGCAATTACGCTGGCCGCTGCCCACAGCCGCCACGGATGCACTGTCATTTGAAGCCACGGCCCACCTGGCAAGCCCCACGGCCGCCACAGGCGCAGCCAGTCCACGCAAGCGGGCAGCGCTGCCTATTGCCGACATCAGCCTGAGCGGCTCCGCCTGGGCGTCACAGGCTGATGCCAGCGCGTCAGTCCAGCAGTTCGATCTGTCGCTGCTCGCGCCTTACCTGCGTCCTTTCCTGGTGCCCACCGTCCACGGCCAGCTCAGCCTGCAATCTCAGCTCAGCTGGTCGCCCCGCCCCGCCGTTGCAAGCGGCCCGGACAGCCCTGCGGACGAATGGGCACTGACCGTGCAACAGGCCAAACTGGACCAGTTTCAACTCACCGACACCTCGGGCCAATCGCTGGCCAGTTGGCAAAGCCTGTCGGTGCGCGACACGGCGATCCGGCCCCTGGCACGCGAGGCCCAACTCGGCACCATCCAGTTGGTTCGCCCGACCCTGACCGCCCGACGCGATGCACAGGGCCAATGGATGTACAGCTCATGGTTGCCAGGCGCACCGACCAGCGCCCCACCCCATGCTGCTGAGCCCACCGGCCAAGCCGAAGCACCCGCCACACCAGCGGCTGAACCTGCAGCGCCGGTCATCGCCTCGCCGTGGCGCTGGACGCTGCACGAGCTGACCGTGTCTGACGGGCAACTCGACTGGCGCGACGAACTCACCACGCCGAACGTGGCCGTGCCACTGCGTGCCGTCAATTTCCAGGTGCAAGGCCTGGCCTCTCGCGGGAACCAGCCTTCGGCGGTATCAGCCAGTTTGCGTTGGCACAACGCACTCAACGCTCAGGGTGATCCGGCTCAGCCCGGCATCCTCGACTGGCGAGGCACCATCGCCCTGGGCGACGACGGGCAGACACCCGGGTTGAAAGGCACCGTGAACGCCTTGCGCCTGCCGGTCCACACCCTGGCGCCGTACGGGGCTGACCAGCTCAACCTCAGCCTGCAGCGTGCCGATGCCAGCTACGCCGGTAACCTGTCGGTTCAAACGTCGGCAGCAGGAACGGCTGTGGCGCTGACGGGCGATGTCACGCTGGAGAACGTCCGGGCAGACACCCTGAGCAGCACACGTGCCAACCCACAGGAATGGCTGCGCTGGCAAACGCTGAACCTGCGGGGTCTGGATGCGAAGCTGGTGCCGGGTGCGCCGCCACAGATCCAAATCGAACGCGGTGCACTGAGCGACTTCTTTGCGCGCATCGTGCTCGACGAAACCGGACGCATCAACCTGCAAGACATCCGGCGACAAGCCAGCCAGCCAGCGCTGGCTGCGCCCACACAGCCCGTCGCCCCGGCCCTGCCTTCTGCCGACACCACCACACCCCGCCTGCGCATCGGCCCATTCAGCCTGGTCAACGGCACGGTGGACTTTGCCGACCGCTTCATCCGCCCGAACTACCGCGCGAACCTGAGCGAACTGACCGGGCGCATCGGTGGCTTCTCATCCGAAGGCGCAGCGACCCGGGTCGATGGCCAAGCCGCGCCCGAAATGGCTGACATCGAACTGCGTGGCAAGGCCGAAGGCACCGCTTCGCTGGAAATCACCGGCAAGGTCAATCCACTGGCCAACCCGCTGGCACTGGCCATCGAAGGCCGGGTGCGTGACCTGGAATTGCCCCCCCTGTCGCCGTACACCATCAAATACACCGGGCACGGCATCGAACGCGGCAAGCTCAGCATGGACGTGGGGTACACCGTGCTGCCCAACGGACAACTGACTGCGCGCAACCAGCTCACGCTCAACCAACTGACGTTCGGCGACCCCGTGCCGGGGGCAACAGCCAGCTTGCCGGTCAAGCTGGCCACCGCCCTGCTGGCCGACCGGCATGGCGTGATCGACCTGAACCTGCCCATTGCCGGCTCGCTGAACGACCCCGAGTTCAGCGTGGTGCCCATCGTGTTCAAAATCATCGGCAACATCATCGCCAAAGCGGTCACCGCGCCGTTTGCGTTGCTGGCCAACGCGCTGGGCGGCAGCGACACCGAGTTGTCCACCATTGCCTTCGTGCCCGGTACCACCCGGCTGGAAGCTGCCAGCACCGACAAACTGGCACGCGTGGCCCAGGCGCTGATCGACCGCCCCGCCCTGACCCTGACCGTGGTGGGCACCGCCAGCCTGGACATCGAGCGCACCGCCTACCAGCGCAGCCGCCTGCTCAGGCAGGTGGCGGCCGAGCAGGCACGCAGCACCGGTGCCGCGCCCGACACCCCTGGCACACTGACCCCCGACAGCCCCGACTACGCCCGCTGGCTGACGGCCTTGTACAAACGCACCGACATGCCCAAGCCCCGCAACGCGCTGGGCCTGGCGCAGGAGTTGTCCGTGCCGGACATGGAAGCGTTGCTGCTGACGCAGATACCGGTCAACGAATCGCACATGACCGAACTGGCCACGCAGCGCGGTGTGGCCGTGCGCGACCAACTGGCCCGTCTGGCTGTGCCCGCGCAGCGGCTGTTTCTGGGTGCACCGGGTGCAGCAGCGGTGTCGAAAGACCCCGCCAACCCAGCCGTTGCCCACCTGACGCTGGCGCTGCGGTGAGCGCACCGGGTTGACCCAAAAGGGTGCATGCATCAGGGACAACCCTGTAACGCGCGTTGCGATGGATCGGGGACAATGCCAAAAAACGAACGGTCGTTCTTTTTTATCCCCCCAAAAAACGCTCGCCTTGCCATGAACCCTGCCCGCCCCCGTTCGGTACTGGCGGCACTGCTGCTGTCGCTGTGCTGCCTGACCGTCCCCGCCGCTGCACAAGACATCGAAACCAGCGGCATCCGGTTTCCCGGTGCCCTGTCATTGCAAGGCACGCCCTTGCAACTGAACGGGGCTGGCACACGCTTCAAAGCCGTGTTCAAGGTGTATGCGGCGGGCCTGTACCTGCCCCAGAAAGCCGACACAACTGAGGCCGTGCTGTCCAACACCGGGCCCAAGCGGCTGCACATCACCATGCTGCGCGAGATCGACGCCAACGAGCTGGGCAAGCTCTTCACGCGGGGCGTGGAAGACAACGCACCCAAAGCCGAGTTTTCGCGCCTGGTGCCGGGCCTCATCCGCATGAGCGAGGTGTTTTCGGTGCACAAAAAACTGGTGGCGGGCGACACCTTCACCATCGACTGGGTTCCCGGTCAGGGCACCATCATTTCGGTCAAAGGCGTGGCACAAGGCCAACCCTTCAAAGAACCCGAGTTCTTTCAAGCCATGATGCGCATTTGGCTGGGCAACAACCCGGCCGATGCCTTGCTGAAGGACGCGCTACTGGGCAAGAAGGGCTGACACGTCAGCCAGCGAATCCACCCAGCCGTCGGCATCGACGCTGCGCACAGGCAGGCCGTGGTTGTAACCATAGGTCACCAGCACCACCGGGCAACCCGCCGCGCGAGCGGCCTGGGCATCGTTGCTCGAATCGCCCACCATCAGCGTTTGGGCGGGCAAGGTACCCAAGGCTTCGCAGGTTTTGAGCAGCGGCAAAGGATCGGGCTTTTTCCGCTCGAACGCGTCACCGCCGTACACCTGGCTGAAAAACCCCGACAGGCCTTTGTCGGCCAACAACGGCAAGGCAAAAGCCGTGGGCTTGTTGGTCAGGCAGGCCAATGCCCAGCCACGGGCTTGCAACGAACGCAGGCCCTCGACCACCCCGGCATACACCGCGCTGTGCCGGCCGTTGATGGCCAGGTAATGGCGCTGATAGGCTGACCAGGCAGCAGGAAAAGTTGCATCAATTTCAGCAGCACTCCAGCCTTTTCTGACATGCGCCAGAGCACTTTTTATCAAATGTTCAGAGCCTTTGCCCACCATGCATTCCACATCGGCGGCCTGCACGGGTGGGCAACCGAGTTCGGCCAGCATGAGGTTCAGCGCCACCACGAAGTCGCCCAAAGTGTCGACCATGGTGCCGTCAAGGTCGATGATGGCGGCGCGCAGCGCCTGGCTGGCCGGCAAGCGGCCGCTGGTGGCTTGAAAATTCATCATGAAGCGGGCAAAGCAGGTGCGTCTGTGGGTGCGGACGGGCCGCTGGCCGTTACAGGGTCAGCCCCCTCGGCACACACCCGGTTGCGGCCGGTGGTTTTGGCCCGGTACATGGCATGGTCGGCTCGGGTGAGGGCTTCGTCAGGGTCAGCAGCCTCAGGGCCCAACACCGCCACACCGATGCTGATGGTATAAGCCACCGACTGCTGGGCCCTGTGCTGGGTCGTCTGCTGGGGCGACTGCGGATCCGTCCACTGAACGGCCCGTTGCAAGGGTGCCGGGTTTTTCTCAATGGCCAGCCGCAAACGCTCGGCCAACTCGCTGGCACCTTGCAAACCGGTGGCTGGCAACAACACGGCAAACTCCTCGCCACCCAGGCGGCCCAGCAGGTCCAGCCTGCGCAGCACGGCCTGCAAGGTGGTAACCAGGTGCTTCAGCACATCGTCACCCGCATCGTGGCCAAAAGTGTCGTTCACGCGTTTGAAATGGTCGATGTCGAGCATCAGCAGCGCTGCATGCTCGCCGGTGCGCTGAACGCGGTGGGCTTCCTGCGCCAGTGCCTGCATGAAGCTGCGCCGGTTGTGCGCGCCCGTGAGCGGGTCGTGAAACGCCATGTGGCGCAGTTCGCTCTCCAGCTGCATGCGGTCGGTCACGTCGAACACAAACCCGCTCCACAGCGTGACGCCCGGCTTGCCAGGCACCGGCGTGGGTGTGGCCGATATTTGTACATGCGCCACCTGGCTGTCCGGGCGCTGCACACGCAGCGTGCATTCGTACGGCTGCTGCTGGGCATGGGCCTCGGTGTGCTGGCGCTTCAACGCCGCAGCGTCTTCTGGAAACAGATGCCGCAGCACAGCGCGCGGGTCATCCTGCAGCGTCTGCGCCGCCACGCCCAGCAGGGTCTGCGCAAACGGGCTCACAAATTGCACCACCAGTTGCCCTGACGCTTGCTGCTCGAAATCGAACAACACACACGGCAAGGTGTTGGCCAACTGCTCGTACTTGGCATGGCTGGCCCGCAAGGCCGCTTCTGCCACATGGGCTTTTCGCTCCAACCGGCCGACCCAACGCTGGTACAGCAGCAGGCTGGCCGCGCTCATGGCAACCAGTACCAGCACTGACAAGGCCGACAACATCGCATCACGTCTCCACTCTGCCAGCACAGCATCAGCTGAGCGGCTGGCCCCGGCGTAAAACACACTTTGCGAACCCAACCCCGCCAATGAGACTGTCTTGACCGCCACCACACGCTGACCCCCACCGGGAAACGTGGTGGCACCACTGTTAACACTTTCCGGCACCCCGGCATCCCGGTGCCGCCGGGCGAACGCCCCGGGCAGCATGAAGTCCACCTGGTCGGCGTTTTTGACAACGGGTACCGACACATACAGGCGTCCGGTCTCGTGGATGAGCGCCACACGCATGTCGGGCGCATGGGCCATGTCTGCCATCAGCTGGCTGAAGTACTCGGGCGACAGCGTGGCCACCACCAGACCGGCCACAGCACCCTGGCTGTCCCGCACCACGCGGGTCACATTCACGGCCCAGGCACCGAGCACGGTCCGGTAGGGTGCAGACACTGTCAGCACGTCTTTGCCCTGCGCGGCCGATGCAACCGCCTGCACGAAGTAGTCACGTTCACCGAAATGCTGGCCCACCAGTTCCGGCCGGTTGGACAACTGGCACAGGCCTTGCGCATCCAACACCACAAAGGTCCGCACGCCCGGCATCATCTTTTCCACGCGCTTGAGGTGTTCCATGGCAAACGGGGCAAACCCGTCACCGGCGCGCCAGCGGTCCAGGCTGTCTCGCATGGTGCGCAGAGCCGCATCGGCCGATTCGACCTGCACCACGAACATTTGGGTGGCCACGCGTGTCAGGGTCAGCAGGCGGGCCTGCTCATCGCTGACGATGGCTTCGCGCAACGTCAACTGCGTGTGCGTCAGCACGCCAACAAGCGCCACCCACACCACCACCAGCAGCGCCCATTGCGACCTGAACCGACCGGGATACCAACGCCTGAGCACCTGCACTCCTGTGAAGCCCTGTTTCGATTGACCCGCACCACAACGTGTGTCGGATCTTCTGTTGACATGATGACCGAAGCCCGCCAAACCGTATTGAGGCACATCAAACCTTGTCATGTTGGAACCCATGGAACTGGCCCCGTTTTTCACGTTGTTTGTTGTGGTCAATGCACAACAAAGCATTCACAATGAGGCGCAAACACCCGAACCCTGGCGAACTGGCCATCACCTCACAAAGGGGGAGACAAATGGACAACGCGCCCACCACCACAGACACCGCAACGCCAGAGACCCCCACCGCCGCACCCGCAGCGGCTGCCCCGGCTGTGGCCGACACCGGCGGCATCACCTTGGCCATCGACAGTGACCAGCGCACCCTGCTGGCCACCTACACCCCTGCGTCGGACGGTGCCACCCCAGGCCCCAAGCTGCAACCTGCCGACATCCACGCGCTGGTCAAAACGCAAGGCTTTGGCGACCTGTGGCAGAACGACACCGGCATTCAACAGCTGATCCAGCAGATGCCCGGCACCAAGCTGCCGCTGAAAGTCGCCATCGGCGAAAAGCGCGATGCCCGATGCGTGGTGCAGATCAGCAAGGACAAGATGTCGGCCACCCTCACGCTCGCGCCGCCCCAAGGCGGGGTGAACCTGACGCTGGAGCAGGTGCAGGCCGCATTGGGTGAAAAAGGCGTGCGTGCCGGGCTGCTGGAAGAAGCCATTTCGGCAGCAGTGGCAGCAGGCCAGGCCACAGAAGTGCTTGTCGCACAAGGCAAAGCCTGCGTGAACGGAGAAAACACCCGGTTCGAGCAACTGGTGCCCGACATGGCCGAGCGCCACCCACACATCGACGAGCACGGTTTTGCCGATTTCCGCGACCTGGGCGACCTGGTGGTGGTCAAGGCGGGCACGCCGCTGATGCGCCGCATCCCGCCCACCCCCGGCGAAGAAGGCTTTGACGTGGGCGGCAACGCCTTGCGGCCCAAGCCGGGCACGAGCTGGCCGTTTGCGCCGGGGCTGAAAGGGGCAGAAACCGACCCCAACGATGCCGACTTGCTGGTGGCAAGCGTGACCGGTCAGCCCGTGATGGTGTCACGCGGCGTGAAGGTGGACCCCAACATCGTGTTGCCGCAGGTTGACCTGTCCACGGGCAATGTGAAGTTCGACGGTGCCATCCAAATCAAAGGTGATGTCACCGACGGCATGAAAGTGACGTGCAGCGGCGATGTGACCGTGGGCGGTGCCGTGCTGGCGGGCGTGATCGAAGCGACCGGCAACGTGACCATCAAGGGCGGTGTGATCGGGCACAGCGAGTACAACAGCAAAGAGTCGGGCCTGAGCAGCTGGTTCAGCGCCAAAGTGGTGGCACAGGGGCACATCCATGCCAAGTATGCAGAAAACGCCTACCTGCGCTCCGAGGCCAATGTCGAGCTCGAAGACTACGCCCTGCACAGCGAACTGACGGCGCTGGGTCATGTGGTGGTGGGCAAGCCGGGTGGCAAAAAGGGCAAATTCATCGGCGGGCATGCACGGGCCACCGTCAGCATCCGGGTGGCCGAGGCGGGTTCCGATGCTGGCCCGCTGACCGTGCTACAGGCCGGGTTCAACCCCGCCCTCACGAAAGAACTGTTCCTGCTGGACCAACGCAAGGCCAAGCACGAAGCCGAGGTGGCCAACCTGCAAAAGATCATCGACTTTGTCACCACCCACCCCGAGCGCAACAAGGATGACCTGTCGGGCCGTGCCACCATCACGCAGGAAATGCACCAGAGCGAACTGCTGGAGCTGGAAGCGCAGCGCGCCCACCTGACAGAAGCCATGCAACTGGCGGGCGACGCCCACATCGCCGTCGATTACGCCATCCACGGCGGCACCGAGGTGCGCCTGGGTGGCAAGGTCTGGAAAACCGCCGAGCGCCGCGAAAAAGGCGTCTTCCGCCTCAACGAGGCCGGAGAACTGGTGCTGGGCAGCTGAGATTGAACAGCCTCAGGTGTCTGGCTGAAGGGCCGTCAGGCCCACTCACCGCAACGCGGCAGGCCCCATCACTGGCCCAACGATTCGGCAAAGGCCTGGATGGCTGCCGGATCGGCGTCGAGCACGGTGAACGGAATGCCTTCGCGGGTCATCAGCGCCTGGATGTCTTCGTCAATCTGCAGCGCCTGGGGCTCTTCCTGCAAACGGCCTGAACGAACATACCGCTTGGTCGGGCTGCGCTTGACCATCACGTTGACGTTGTTGAACTGGCCGTGCCAGTCCAGTATCTGCTGGTGGGTCTTGCCCACGTCGCAGATGTTGTCGGCGTAGTTTTCGTTGTAATAGAGCAGCTGTGGCAGCGAACATTCGGTGACCAGAAACTGCACCTGGCCATCGAGCACCTCCAGCAGCTCGAAATGGTGCTGCGCAATGGCCCACTGGTTGCGCAGGGCTTCGTAGTCCTGCAACCACACCTTGGTTTTGGCAAAGTCAGGAATGGTTTCTACCGTTTTGCCACGCAGGTGCAGGTTGAGCACGATGGCGGATGTGAACAACGATTTGTCGCACCCCGGCCCGCCGATGATGTTGACGACCTGGGTCGGGTACAGCCGCAGCTTGTTGTCGGGCAGTTGCGGGGACACATAGGTGTAACGCAGCGTCATGTTCAGGTCTCCTCAGGCCACGCCCCTTGAAACGGGGCTTGGCACAACAGCATAGCAATGATTTGCCGCGCCACAATCGGTGATGCCCGCATTGGCTCACATTTGCGTCGAATGCCCCACAAGCACGGGGCCCTGACAGATCGCGGTACAGTGCGGGCCATGCCTGCATACCAGTTCACCTGCGAAGCCCAGCCCGAGTTCCTGCCCGAGCAGTCCGATGCTGCCCGGGGTGTCTGGGTGTTTGCCTACACCCTCACCATCCGCAACACGGGCAAAGTGGCTGCACAGCTGATTGCCCGGCACTGGATCATCAACGATGCATCGGGGCACAGCCAGGAGGTCAAAGGCCTGGGTGCCGTGGGCCAACAGCCCTTGCTGAAGCCCGGCGAGTCGTTCCAGTACACCAGCGGCACCCGTCTGCACGCGGCCACCGGCATCATGCGCGGCAGTTTTTTCTGTGTGGCCGAAGACGGCGAGCGTTTTGAAGCCGAGGTGCCCGCCTTCGTGCTGGACGCCGGTGTGACCGGCACCCCTTCGCGCGTGCTGCACTGAGGATGGCACAGCCGTCCCTCACCCCCTCCGATCTGCTGGCCCAGCTTGACCCGCAAGCGTTGGTGGCGCAACGGCACCTGTGGCTGGTGTCAGCCCTGAGCTGGATTCGCGGCAACGGCCAGGATGCACAGGCTTGCATCGGGCGCATCGAGTGCCTGCTGGACGAACTGGCGGCCCAGCCCGACCGCCTGCAGGCCTGGCAAAGCTGGTGGGCCGCCTTCCGTGAAAACATGGACCTGGCCCCGTTGCTGGCCGACTTCGGCTTTGCACCACGCACCGCTTTTCTCAGCGAGTTGGGCTTCCGGCTGCGCAACAAGCTGCTGCCCGGCACGCCCGACACATCACACCCCTCAGAACTGTTCAGCCTGGTGTTCCCCACAGAGAGCGATACAGAGTGGATCGGCGCGCTGCCGCCCTCGCTGCTGCTGCGGCTGAAAGACACCTTGTTCGCGCCAGACGACGAAGCGCCCACCACGCCGGACGTCACACGCACCGCGACCACCACATCCAACCGGTGGCTGCAGGAGCTGACAGATGCCATCCTGTTCAGCGTGAGCCAGGTCAGTGCCACGGGCTTTGCGGCTGAAGTGCGCGTGCGGATGTCGCAGGAGGCCCTGCGCAGCCGGGCCTTTCTGGCTTTGCCCGGCAAGATGGACGCGCTGCAAACCAGTCTGGCAACCTTCGGCCCGCGCAGCAAAGAGGCGGCAGCGGCGGCAGATGCCCTGCGCAAGCAGCTCGCAACCTGCCTCGAAGCGGCCAAAACGGTGTACGCCCATCTGGACGAACACGGCATTTCGGTGGGCATTGTCTTCAGGCTGCGGCAGCTGCGCGACCGGGTGCAGCGCATCCACCACCTGCTGAACTGTCTGCTGTCTGCCAACCCGGCACAGGCCACCGTCACACTTCTCTTGGAACTGGTCCATGTCGGCCACCGCAGCCGCAGCGTCCGTGCGCTGATCGCAAGCAGCACCCACCTCACGGCAGCCAAAGTGGCCGAGCGCAGTGCCGAAACCGGTGAGCACTACATCACCCGCGACCGGGCCGAGTACATGGCCATGCTGCGCCATGCTGCCGGGGGCGGGGCGATCATCGGTTTCACCACGTGGGGAAAATTCCTGCTTTACGGGCTTGCGCTGTCGCCGTTCTGGATGGGGTTTGCCGCCGGCATGAACTACGCCCTGTCGTTCGTGCTGGTGCAACTGCTGCACTGGACGGTAGCAACCAAGCAGCCCGCCGTCACCGCCCCGGCCATGGTGGCCAAACTCAAAGACCTGCAGGCACCCGGCGCCGTGATGCAATTCGTGGACGAAGTGGCCAACCTGTTCCGCTCGCAGGTGGCCGCCATCGCGGGCAATCTGGCGCTGGTGGTGCCGGTGGTGCTGCTCATCAGCTTTGCACTGAATGTGTTCAGCGGTAGCCACATGATCGATGCCGAGAAGGCCCACCATGTGCTGCACGACATGAACGTTGTCGGCCCGACGGCCCTGTTTGCGGCCTTCACGGGGGTGCTGCTGTTTGCCAGCAGCATCGTGGCGGGCTGGTTCGAAAACTGGTTTGTGCTGCACCGGCTGGACTCGGCGCTCACACACCACCCGCGCGCCACCCGTTGGCTGGGCAAAGAACGGGCGCTGCGCTGGGCCACCTGGCTGCGGGCCAATGTGTCAGGCCTGGCGGCCAACGTGTCGCTGGGGCTGATGCTGGGCATCGTGCCTGTGGTGTTTGGATTCTTCGGCCTGGGCTTGGAGGTGCGGCACGTCACGCTGTCGGCCGGTCAGGTGTCGGCAGCCGTGGCCACCCTGGGCTGGAGCGCCTTGCTCACACCCGGCTTCTGGCTTGCGGTGGCGGGCATTGCCGTGGTGGGCCCCATCAACCTGGCGGTCAGCTTTTACCTGGCCTTCCGGCTGGCACTGAAGGCACAGGCCATCAGCAACGTGAACCGGGAGCGCATCCGGGCTGCCCTGTGGCTGCGCTGGCGCAACGCGCCCATGAGCTTCCTGCTGCCACCGCAACCTGCCAGCGTGGCAGACGATCCACCACCCACCAAAAACTGACGTCCCCCCAATTGGCAGGACCCCACATGGGCGAGTTCGAACTCATCCGCCGCTATTTCCAGCACGCCCTGCGACCGGACGGCGTGGCCCTGGGCAACGGCGACGACTGTGCCCTGCTGGCACCGGCACCCGGCATGCGGCTGGCCGTGTCCACCGACATGCTGGTGGAGGGGCGGCACTTTCTGTCAACCGTCGACTCGGAGGCACTGGGCCACAAGGCGCTGGCCGTCAACCTGAGCGACCTGGCCGCGATGGGCGCCAAACCCCTGGCCTTCACCCTGGCGCTGTCGCTGCCCAGGGCAGATGAGGCCTGGCTGGCCGGTTTTTCCAAAGGTTTGCTGGCCCTGGCCGATGCGCACGGGTGTGCACTGGTGGGGGGCGACACCACGGCCGGACCGCTGAACATATGCATCACCGTGTTCGGCCAGGTGCCCCAGCACCAAGCTTTGCGGCGCGATGCGGCCCGCGTGGGTGACGATGTGTACGTCAGCGGCACGCTGGGTGACGCTCGGCTGGCATTGGAGGTGTTCAGGGGCAAGGCCCACCTCGACGCAGCAGACTTTGCCACCGTGCGCCAGCGCATGGAACGCCCCACGCCCCGCGTGGCCCTGGGCCTGGCGCTCCGTGGCGTGGCCCATGCAGCCGCCGACGTGAGCGATGGCCTGCTGGGCGACCTGGGTCACATCCTCGCGGCCAGCGGCACGGGGGCCGAATTGCGGGCGGGCGACATAATTAGTTCAGTAGCTGTCAGCCCAATATTGACAAGCGCTGCAGCGCATTTTTTACCTGATTTCGCGCTGAATGGCGGTGACGACTATGAACTGGTGTTCACCGCACCACCCTCTGCGCGTGCGCAGGTGTCGCAAGCAGCCCACACCGCGCAGACACCCGTCACGCGCATCGGTACCATCACGGCTTCTCCCGGTTTGAAATGTGTGGGCCCTGACGGCGCACCCGTGACACTGACAACCCGGTCGTTTGACCATTTCGCCTGACGGCAGGCCCGACCATGCCCCATCCTGTGTTCCCGACGCGCTCCTTCCTTGCCCGCGTGGTGCCACCTGCAACCCGGTGGGCCGTCGGCACGCTGGCACTGGCAAGTGGCCTGTGGTTGACAGGCTGCGGCAAATCCGAACCGCCCGCCGCGCCTGCCGAACCTGCCACACCCCCT
>DDUQ01000091.1:92917-104786 GCA_002344885.1 Comamonadaceae bacterium UBA2334 | reverse complement strand
GTGGTGGTGGTGGTGGTGCGGCAGAGACGGTCAGGATGATTGAGCCAAAGGCCAGCGTTGGGGCGGGCGAGCCAGTGGGTCCCGTCAGGTTGCCAGTGGTCAATGTGGGAACGGTACCCGTTGTGGTGCCACTGACCAGGGTGTAGTTGCCTGCGCCAGGTTGGGTGCTGACCACGTTGGTTCGCAGGGTGACACCAGACTCGAACGTGGCGCTGGCGGGTGCAGCAACGGTCACGGTATCGGTCGAGCTGCTATTCAGGTCAAATTCAAGTATCGATCCGCTTTTGAACGTCACGTTGTTGTTGAAGGTGGCGGTGCCGATGTTGCCGGATCGGCCGGGGCGCAGGGTGCCGTGCAGCTCGCTGGAGGATGTACCCGAGCCGCTGATGGTGATGGCGTTTGCGGCAAAAACATCCGCGGCATCATCGCCCAATCGTGTGGTGGCAAAGTCCGACGTGCTCAGGTTGCCGCCCGTGCTGGTCACAGAACCCCGGATGTCGAGCGTGGATGTGCCGCCAGGCCCGGTGAGCGTGATGTTGCCGGGTGATGTGATGCCCCCCACACGTGTCGTGCCAGCCTGGGTGGATGACATGGCCACTGCGCCGGCCGCATCGATGGTTATCAGACCAGTGGTCGTGGACGTGTTGATCTTGATCGGATCGGTGGTGGTGCCGATGGCACCGCTGGCAGTGGATTGCAGAAACACCGAGCCGCCCGTTTGAATTCCCGGTGCGGGTGCTGCCGCCTGCGTGATGTTGCCGGCTGCCGTCACCGCCACCGATGCCAGCGAGGCGGTGTCACCCGTTGTTGTCGATGTGCTCTGCACGTTGCCGACGCGAGCCGCGCCGCCAGAAGTGGCCTGGATGCGCCCTGTACCACTGTTGACTGAAACCAGGTCGGCCAAGCCGGAGCCGGTCTGCAAGATCACGTTGCCGCCACCAGCATTCGTCACTTGGGTGTAGGTGGTGGCCCCTTCGGTCGTCAGGCTGATGTTGCCTGAGCTGCGGTTGTCGGCGCTCAACACTTCGCTGATCTGGTTGCCGGTCTGGGACAGCGTCAAACCGCCATCACTGGTCGAAGACCATTGCTGGGTGTTTTTCACCAGTTGCGTCTGGGTGATGGCACCACCGGCGTTCAGTGTGACGTTGCCGCTGTGTGCGTCGATGCCTTGCTGGCCGTCTACGGTGCCAATCTCCAGTGCGCCTGTGCTCCTGAAATTGAAATTTCCGCTGCGTGAGTGACCCGACAGGCGACTGACCGTGTGTGCTCCCCCCACCGTATTCAGTGTGACAGATGCACCGTCCACGTTCAGGTTGTTGACCGTGATGGTGTTGGTTGCATTGGGCTGGGTGATGGCCGCGTTGGAGATCAGACTGAGGCTAGTCGCATTGGCTGGCGAAACAGCCCCCCCGACGACGATGCCGCCCGTGTGTGTGCCTTGTCCCACCACGATGGTGGGCGTGGTGATGCGATCGATCTCCGCATCGCTGATTCCCAATTCGGTTGAAGTATCTGCTACGCCGAGATGAACGGCGCGGCTGCTTGTCAGGGGTCTCAGGATCACCCTGGCACCGCTGGCAGAAGCGGTGACTGTGCCATCCAGCACGATCCGGTCGGCCACCAGACTGACATCACCTGTGTTGGTTTTTGTGATGCTCGATCCACTGTCGAGATTCAATTCTTTGCCGGTGCTCGCATCGATCAGCACTGTCCCGCTGCCGGAGACCTGACCTCGTGTCAGCAGCACCCCTGCAGTGCCGGTGTTGGTCGTACCTTGGATGGTGACGGCTCCGCCGCTGACCGATGCGGCGGGTGCAGGTGCCGGACTGGCCAGTTTGACGCCTGCACCACTGCCGCTGCTGCCCGTGATGCTGAGCGCTGCCGATCCAGCGGACACAGATCCGGATATGCTGCCACTGCTTGCAATGACCACGCCTGGATCACTGCTGGTGCTGGCCGTGCCGGAGATGGTGATGGCATCGGAGCGCGAAACACTCGCTTGATTGACATGAACGCCGTGCTTTGTCGTACTGGATTGCGTCCCCGTAATGGTGAGACTGCCTGTGCCTGTCAGGCTATTGGTGGTGCCCCCGCCGACGAAAACGCCGTCACTGCTGGTGCTGCTGGATGTGCCTGTGACCGTGACTGAACTGCCACTCAGCGTGTTTGCGTTGGCAAGGTGTACGCCATGATTGGAAGTGGCTGTGCCACTGATAGACAGGGTGCCGGCTGTGGCCTGAATTGATGAGGCCGACACGTAGGTGCCACCAGTTGGGGCATTTACCGTGATATTGCCCGTGGAGCGTATGACCGATGCAGAGTCCAGTCTTACGCCAGAGCCATCGCTTGAGTTGCCCGTGATGGTCAAATTCCCCGTGCCGTTCAGGGTGGCACCCTGAAGGTCGACGCCATACGAACTGCCTGCACTCAAGGGTTGGAACGTGCCGTCAATGGTCACGCTGGATCCGTTGAATGTATTGGTACCCCCAACGGATACACCACGATTGGCGTTGCTTTTCCCCGTGATGGAAACGGCACCGGTGCCGGTCAGAGAGGCTTCCACCAGGCGCACGCCGATGCCTGTTGCCGGATTGGTGCTTCCACCAGAAACCGTGACAGCGCCTGCTGATGTGACGGTGGTTCTTTGGATGTCAATGCCGCCGTTGCTCGCGGTGATGTTAACGCCGCCCGATCCGCCAGCCAATGTGCTTGAGAGCGTTGTCGAGTCATTGACTTTGATGTTGCCAGAGGCGGCGCTGATGGTCAGGTTTGCAGATCCAGATGTGTTGAAACTGATGGGTTGACCGGATGTCATCAAGTCAATGCTGGTGCCCCCACCGCTGGTGCCTGTGGTCTCCAGTGTGAGGCTGATGTTGCTGGGTAGGGTGACGGCGTTTCCACCAAATGTGCCCAGCACCTGGATGGAGTCCGTTGCGCTGACCGTAACGTTAGCTGTTGCGGATTCCAAGTCGGTCTCATAAACAGAGGAGGGTGACGCTGGTGGAGGAGGGGCGCTCCCGCCTACGATTGTCATAATGGCCGGATCCAGCAGCCAATCACCCGTGCGCCCTAGCGGCGCACGGGTGTCCACGCGCGCGCCGCGCGCATCAAGCGTTTGCTTTCCCGAGGTTTCCACCCTTCCGCCGTCACCGCCTTGCTCACCGCCACGTGCCCGCACCTGACCTTGGAATCGAGTGTGTCCATCCGCCCAGGCCACGACCGTACCGCCACGCCCGTTGTCGGTGGCAGAGGCATCCAGCACGGCTCCGCGTGTCACCGTGGTGGTTTGTGCGTTGGCCAGTCGGGTGTCCTGGCCCTGCCAGCCGCCACCAATCAGAATTTCACCGCCTCCTGCGGCACCGCTGGCGTCGATGCGGGTGTTTCCCTCGACGGTGACGGTTTGCCCGGTGGCGTGGAACAGGCCGCCGAGCCTCTCCAGACGACGCGCAGTGGCTTGGCCGTCGATGGTCGCGGAGTCTTTGGCCACGAGTCGTACGCGGCCACCTTCATCCTGCACAGCCATCACGTCGATCTGACCGCTGTGACGCAGGCTGCCCGCAAACATGCCGACGGCGTTGCCTTGCAGGGTGCCCAGGTTCAGCGCCTGGTCAGCCGGGGCCTGGACCTCGAACCGCAACCCTTCCATGCCCGGTGACACCAGTTCCACTTTTTGCCCTGCTGCCAACATGACGGTGCCGTTGGGGGCTTGGATGAGTGCGCCGGGTTGTACCGTCACGTTGGGTGCCAGCAGCACCACGTCACCGGTGCGGGCCAGCACCCGGCCCAGTGCTTCAACGGCAGCCCCCCCTTCGAACCGCAGCCGTCCGGCAATGGCATCGGCATCGGTCATTTGCATGGCTGCCGCAGTAAACCGGGCGGTGTCCACCACCGCACCCGCCCCTACAGCAATACCCGCCGGATTGACGAGTACCAGATGCCCGTTGGAGCCCAGGTTGCCCATGATGGCTGAGGGGTTGGGGGCGGTCACCCGGTTGATACTGGTGCTACTCGGACCTGGCTGCTGGAAGTAGGTGGTGCTGCCCGCTGGGACGTTGAAGCTCTGCCAGTTGATGGTGGAGTGCTGCTTGCCCGGTGCGTTTTGCGTGGTGACCAGCAGGTTGTTGCCTTGCTGTTGAATGTGCGCCTGGCCGGCTACGACCTGCGCACCGGCGGGTTGTGCCGTGGCGGGTTGGTGCAGCGCCATGAAGGCGGCGGCCATTGCCCAGGCCAGCAAGCGGGGCTGAAACCCCTGGCCAGCGGGGGACGCGGCTGGCGGTGCATACCTTGGTACAGGCGGTTGCATCAGGGGTAGGCGTGGGGCTTTGCGGGTCATGTGGACTCCCTTGGCATGACAAATTGGCTGCGAACCATCAGCCATTGACTTTAGCGCTTTTGGTGCGCGACGCAAGCCCGATCAGGCACCGAGTCCGGTGAATCTTGATCAGATTCGTGCGGGTTGCAGCGGGTTGTACCCGATTTGCGCCATCGCCAGGCACAGGTCGTACCACGCTTCGGCTTTCTTGGCAGGGGTGCGCAGCAGGTAATCAGGGTGGTAGGTGACCACCACTGGCTTGCCGTGCGCCTGGTGGATGCGCCCCCGCAGTTTGCCCAGGGGGGCGTTGCCCTGCGGGACGTCCGCCTCGCCCGCCAGCACGGCTTGTGCCGCCATGCGACCCATTGCGACGATGATGTCAGGTTGCAGCAGCGCGATCTGCTGGTGCAGGAACGGTGTGCATCGGGCCAGTTCGCTGGCATCGGGGTTGCGGTTGTGCGGCGGGCGGCACTTGATGGCGTGCGTCAGGTACACATTGGCTTCGCGGTCAAGGCCCATCGCGGCCAGCATCGCATCCAGCAACTGGCCCTCGGGGCCGACAAAGGGCTGTCCGGATTTGTCGGCCTGTTCGTCGGGGGCCTCCCCCACCATCAGCCACCGGGGTTTGGCATGGCCCATGCCCACGATGCCTTGTTTTCGGCTTTGGCACAGCCCGCAGGCGGTGCAGTTCTGAATGGCCTGTGTCAGCGCCGACCAGTCCGCAGGAGTTGCAGGAACCTCGGTGGGCGGTGATGATGGGCTGGGTTCTGAATGAAAAGTGGCTCCATCGCTTATTGATAGGGCATTTTCAGCTATGTATTTTTCAGATTTCCGTGCTGTGGGTTGTCCGTGTGAGCCTGCGGCAGACGTACTGGCTGATGGGGTGACGGGTGGTTGCGTGGCTGCAGGTGCGTTTGCGCCGGGGGCCGGTCTGGCCTCAGCCTGCGCTTCTGGCCACCAGAGCGTGATGCCCATCGCCGCCAGCATGTCGCGTTGGCGCTGGTCCAGGTGCAAGCTGTGCCGGGTGTCGGTTGTGGTCATGTGGCGAGGGCAGGCATGGGGTTGGCGCGCAGGTTCAGGCTCATCACCACGGCATCTTCGCGTTGTCCTGCTGCAGCGGGGTAATACTGTTTGCGCAGGCCAACGGGCAAGAAGCCCAGTTGCGTGTACAAGGCTTGTGCGGGTGCGTTGCTGGCACGCACTTCCAGCCACAGCCAGGTAAACCCTTCTGCCAGCGTTTGTGCCGCCAAGGCTTGCATCATGGCACGGGCCCAACCTTGGCGGCGGTGCTCGGGTGCAACGGCGATGTTGAGCAGGTGCATCTCGTCCACGCCCCGCATGGCCACCCAGTACCCCAGCAACGTATGCCCGGCAGCTGTGCGGGGGTGGTCGGGGTCTGTGGGGGCGACCGGTGAAGTCAGCATGCAGGCCGGGTAGCCTGTGGTGAGCGAATCGCGAAAGTGGTTCAGCTGCCACGGGTGCGTACAAGCGCGCTCCTCGGTGGCTGTCACGCAGGGCAGGTCGGCCTCGGTCATGGGCTCGATCTGCACGGTTCGTCCACCGTCAGGCAAGGGCGCGGTGGTCATGCTGAGCGGTCGGTCACGGCGGCCTGGGCGGCACCATGTGCAGCCGCCTGCTCCGCTGCGCGCTCGGCGGTGGTCTTGGCCACCTGGTCACGCACATAGACCGGCTGGGCACCGGCAGCGGCAGTGGCATGCCCTGCCGTCAGCAGCCCGGGGGCCAGGCGCAGCAGGGCTGCCGCATCGGGCCAGCACGCAATGTGCCGCACTGACGGTGTGGCGCTCTGCTGGCCTGACGCAGTTAGGCCCAATGGAGCCAGGGCTGGCAGGCGTTGGCCGTACACCTCGAAAACGTTGCCCGCCAGCCAACCGCTCAGTGCCTGCGGGGGAAGTTGAGCTGCCAGCGCTTCGGGTTTGCACAACCAGGGGCCAGCCACCTGATGGGCATGGGGTGCGGTCGGGTCGTCGAACTGCCAGGTTGCGGCATACAGTTCGTCCATCCGCGCATCGAGCATGGCCGTGATGATCAATGGCCCGTCGGGCAGGCCCTGCTGGGTTTGCAGCGCATGGCGAGCCGCCTCAGCGGTGGCCAGCAGGGTGTCAACGCCCAGCACGGGCAGGCCGTCGGGGTGGTGGGCCGACCGCGTGCCATAGGCCAGGCCCTGTACGACGGCCGTGGCGGTGCGCAAACCCGTGAATGCACCAGGCCCACAACCGTACACCACGGCATCCAGATCCGCCAGCGTCATGCCGGCTTGCGCCAGCAGCACTGTGATGGTCGGTAACAGGTTGGCCGAGGCCTGCGCACCGCCTTCTCCCTGGGCCAACAGCAAGTTAGCCGGTAGCGACCGGCTCAGCACGCCCACCGACAGCAGGTGGGTGCTGGTTTCAATGGCCAGCAAGGCCAGCCGGGTGGTGGCGGTGGGCTCGACAGGTAACGGCAGAGCGACTGACATGCGGTGATGGTTTGGGCGAGGGAGCACATTACACCGCAGTTTGCGTTAGGCTCGGCCGTGACCGGCGAGGTAGCAGGTAGCAGGTAGCAGGTAGCAGGTAGCAGGTAGCAGGTAGCAGGTAGCAGGTAGCAGGTAGCAGGTAGCAGGTAGCAGGTAGCAGGTAGCAGGTAGCAGGTAGCCGTTGCTGGTGGGCGGAGCAAGTGGATGGAGCGGGGCAGGATGTTTGCAGTGAACAGGTTCAAAGTTTGGCAGTGTTGGGGCGTGGCGTGTCTGTGGCTGACGGGCTGGTTGCCGGTGGCTGCACAGGGTTTGCCTGAGACGGTCCGGCAGGCGTTGAAAAAAGCCAGCATTCCGGTTGACGCGGTTGCCATGGTGGCGGCGCCTGTTACCCGTGATGCAGTGCCCCGCTTGCGTGTGGGGGCTGATTGGCCGGTGAACCCGGCATCGGTCATGAAGCTCGTCACCACCTATGCAGCACTCGATGCACTGGGCCCGCAGTTTGTGTGGCACACACTGTTTCTGGCCGACAGTGTGCCCAGCGCAGGTGTGCTGCGAGGCAACCTGTACGTCAAGGGCGGGGGGGACCCCAAGTTCGTGATGGAGCGCATCGACGCGGCTTTGCAGGCGGTGCGCGAAGCGGGTATCAGCGTCGTTCACGGTGACATCGTGATCGACCACAGCGTGTTCCAGTTGCCACCCGTCGATCCTTCTGCGTTTGACGGTGAACGGCTTCGCCCCTACAACGTGACGCCAGAGGGCTTGCTGGTCAATTTCAAATCCGTCATATTGAAGTTCACGCCGGATGTGGCGGCTCAGGTGGTCCGCATCGCACACGAGCCGCCACTGGCGGGTGTGACCGTGGACACGGTCGCGCCCCTTCAGCAAGGGGCCTGTGCCGACTGGCGGAGCACGTTGCAGGCACGGTTCGATCAATCGTCGGCCATCCGGTTTGCAGGCAAATACCCGGCTGCCTGCGGTGCGCGGGAATGGCCGGTGGCCTATGCCGAACCGACAACCTTCGCCGAGCGGGCGTTGGAAGGCATGTGGCGCGCAGGCGGCGGACTGTTGACAGGGCAGGTTCGCAAGGGTGCTGTGCCGGCCACCGCACAATCTGTGCACACGGCACACTCGCTGCCGTTGGCCGATGTGGTGGCCGATATCAACAAATTCAGCAACAACGTCATGGCGCAGCAGTTGTTCCTGACCCTGGGGCGTTCGCCAGGGGGGGCTGTTCACGGTGTGCCGCCGGCCTTGGCAGGCGTGGGCACATTCGAACGGTCGCGTGCGTGGCTGTCACGTTGGTGGCCACAGCGCCTGGGGGCATCAGTGCCACCGCCGATTGTCGAGAACGGTTCGGGCCTTTCGCGTGAGGAACGCATCACGGCAGATGCCCTGATGGCGTTGCTGCGCGATGCGGCGGCACACCCTGTTGCAGGTCCGGTTTTGCAACAGTCCTTGCCCGTTGCGGGCGTTGACGGCACCGCTGTTCGCATGGGTGAACGGGGTTTGCTCAAAGCGGCTCTGGGAAATGCGCGCGTCAAGACAGGTTCGCTGCGCGATGTGGCCTCCATTGCCGGCTATGTGCAGAGCCAGGGTGGCACGCAATGGGCAGTGGTGGGCATCATCAATCACCCCCAGGCATCCCAGGGCAGGCCGGCATTGGATGCCCTGCTGGAATGGGTGGCCAACCAGCCGCGCTGAGGCGGCGCGTTCAACGAATGATGACCCCATGACCACCAATGAGATCATTGGCTTTGTGGCCGCCACCCTGACCACCGTCAGTTTTGTGCCGCAAGCCTGGCTGACGTTCAAGACCAAGGACGTGAGCGGCATTTCGCTGGGCAGGTACAGCGTTTTCACGGCGGGCGTGGCCCTGTGGCTGGCTTACGGCTGGTTGTTGCAGGCCTGGCCGGTGGTCATTGCCAATGCCGTGACGCTGGCGCTGGCCAGCGGAATATTGGCCATGAAACTGTTGTTCCGTGGCAAAGGCGCCGATATCGGCACAGATGCTGCGCCAGACAGGTGAGCAAGCGACAGGCTGTTGGGCGTGTCCTTTGCTCGGCACCCTGAGGGCTAATTCAGCCCTCAAGGCACCGTCAACGGCCGTCAGAACACGTGGCGCAGTCCGACCGACACGGAGGTGGCGTCGGCACCTGCCCGTGCGGTGACGCCACCGAGGTAGCCGTTGCCGCCGGGTGCAACCTGACCAGTGCCCGAGTTGTTGAAGCGCGTCAGCACGGTGTGGACGCTGGTGCGCTTTGACAAGGGGTAGGCGTACGCAATGCCATAGGAGGTGACATCGGCGTTGGCCGCACGTTTGTCATTCAGGCGGTTGACAGCAACCGTCACATGGTGTCCTGGTCGGCCCAGTGTGTAGCGCAAGCCGATATGCAGCAGGTCGGCATCCTGTTTCAGGCGGTCGAGGACGTTGCCGATGATCACAGCAGGCACGCCTGCAGCAGTCAGACCTGCGTTCAACGCAGGGCCGCTGGACGAGTTGGGCTCTTCAATGCGTCCATAGAGGCCAGATACCAACCAGTTGCCGGTGTTCATCGACGCACCGACGATGGTGGTCTTCAGTGACTGCTGGCCAGCCGAGTTTTTCTTGGTGTTGTGTGCAATGCCGGCACTGAAGCTGTCGGTTTTGTAGAGCGTGTTGAAACCGATCAGGCGGCTGTCGTCACCGGCTGCGCCGCTGGGGAAGCCATACATCAGCGCCGCATTCCATGGACCCTGGACGATGCGGTACTGCACCGTGCTGTTGTAGCGGATGTCTACTATTGGCGGCACCGTGCCCAGCTGACCGACTGACAGCGAGCTTTGGGTGTTCATGGTGTCGAAGGTGGCCAGCGCCTCGAACGCTGGGGTGTATTGGCGTCCTGCCAGAATGCCGCCAACAGGCGTGACCAGGCCTGCCCAGGCCTGGCGGTCAAAAAGGTTGTTGGTGGTGTTGACACCCAATGTGGGGCCGATGGCGGTGTTGGTCAGTGCATTGGCGACCGATGGCGGCAAACCCACCGTCAGGCGGTCAGGCAGCTGGTTGCCTGAGTTGGGTCGGTTGCCCAGGCTGCCGTTTTCCAGTTCGACGCGGCCTTCCATGGTGGCCAGGGCTTTCCAGCCGCCGCCCATGTCTTCTTCGACCTTGAGGCCCCAGCGGGAGCCGTCCATGTGGCCGCTGTTGAGGCGTGTGACACCACCTTGGGCATAGCCCGAAATGTGGGTCAGGTGGATATCGGCCAGGCCGTACAGGCTGACCTGTGCCGACGCGCCGGTGCAAGCCAGGCAGGCAGCGGCTGCGATGAGGGTGTGTTTCATGCGGAAGTGCTCCATACAAAAAAGGGGCTGATGGAATCAGGCAGTTCAGAACTGGGCAAAGTAACCACGGGCTGCTGCGTTGCAGAAAGGCGGCACCAGGCTGCCGTGGTAGGCCTGCAGTACGGCACTGACACCACCTGCGGCAGCAGCGGTCTTGGCCAAACCAAATCCCACTTTTGCGGCGGCGAATGGGTCTGTTGCCCCACTCGGCGCGCTGTCCACATCCAGTACCGTGACGGCTTGCGCGGGCACGCCTTTGGACGTGAAGTAAGCCTGTGCGCCCAGGGTGTTCAAGGCATAGAAGACGGTTGGATCGGCATTGCCGCCACACATCAGCATGGGACGGTTTGGCGTCCAGTCCTGCTTGAGCGGGTCATTTTTGTTGGCGGCGATGCGCAAGGGGTGCTTGGGTGTGGTCGGGTTGGTGGCCAGGTCAGCGAGGTAGGCGTTGCGGTAGCTGGTCTTGATCAGGTTGCCGGCGCCGAAGAAGGTTTCAAAGCCTGCCGGTTTGGGCAGTGAGTCCGCTGCGAAAAAGGCAGTCGGTGGAAGCTTACCGGTTGCAAACAACTCGTTTTGTGGTGTTTTGCTGGGTAGCAGCGTTTCGATGTGAGGCACGTAGGCTGCCTCGTACATGTCGGCAGGTGTGCCGTAGATGTTGCCGTAGGTGCGCTGAAGGCTGGTGATCAGCAGTGGAGAAAAGATGGTGGCACCCAGGTTGACATTGCCAGCATAGACCGCGTCGCCAAAGGCGCTCAATGAGACGGGGGCTGACAGGTGTGCCGCTGCGGTCACGGGTGTGCCTGCCAACTGGAGCGCCCGCTGGGTCACCATGGAAACAAAACCACCCTGCGAGTAGCCCGAAACAAACAGTTTGGCGTTGGCTTTCGCACCCACTGCAGCAAAGCCTTTGCGTGCGGCTGTGAGCGCATCCACCATGTCCTTGGCCTGCTGGTCCATGTTCAGGTACGGGTGGTAGGGCAGGGTCGACGAGTCGTAGCCGGCGTAGTTGGGTGCCACCACGATGTAGCCCTGGGCGGCAAACATCGCAGCGATCAGAGCTGCTTCACTGTCCGACGGGCTGGCCATGTTCTTGTTCTTGTCAATCGTGGTGCCGTGTGCGTACAGCAGTACCGGGCGCTCGCCCGTGCAGGCCGCATCGGTACCGCTCGGCACCATGATGCCGCCTGAGGCAGTGGTTTTTTCGCCAGCCCCCCCGACGGTGCCGTACTGGAAATAGTTGAACGTGACGGTACATTTGGGTACCCCGGCTACCTGGAACAGGCTGGCTGGAGCCGCCGCCTGGAAGGCCTGTGGCGTGAGGGTCGTCAAGGTCGTGGGCGTGGCCATCAGGCTGCCGGGCGCACCCGACAGATCGAAACTGGGGCCGTCGCTTACGCTGTCGCCGCCGCCGCATCCGGCCAACAAGGCGGATGCCGCCGCTGCAGTTGCCACCAATTTGAAGAACTTCATGCCTGACTCCTGTTGTCGATGAAAAGATCAAAAAAGAACGATCGTTCTATTTTTGATGTCCATCATAGGGCGACAGAGTTGGAGGTGCCTACAGGGTAAACACCAGATAAATGGCGGACAGCTTGTTCACGGACGTGTAATTTCATGAAATAAGCCGACGGGATGTCGGCTTTTTTTGTGTGCGCCCAGCATGGGCGCACTCTTGCGGGTGCAAGTCCCGCCGTAAGTTGATTACAACGAACGAAGCGAAGCGCAACTGCACGTGGGCGACCGAGTGTGGGAAGGAAGCGTGGAGC
>DDUQ01000091.1:92531-92665 GCA_002344885.1 Comamonadaceae bacterium UBA2334 | reverse complement strand
GAGCCGATGGACAAGAACCGGATAGAAGGCGGAGCCAAGCAGGGCGAGCGGGCATGAAACCGCAAAGCTCTCGTGATCAAAGCAAGGCGGCGTAAATCCGGCGGTTGTGCGATGAAGGAGTGCGTTCTTACCTG
>DDUQ01000091.1:90710-92293 GCA_002344885.1 Comamonadaceae bacterium UBA2334 | reverse complement strand
CTTACCTGGGGAGATCTCGCCTTGCGGGTGAAAGCCCGACAGCGCTGCTGGAGCGAGAAGTCAGCAGAGGTCGTAGTAGCTGTGGCTGGGGCCGATGAGGCCACAAGGCGATGGCGAAGGACTGAACGAGAGTGAGTGACTGAGGACATGCAAAGCCACAAGGTCATGCGCCAGATGCCGGGGCAACCCGGGCGGGCAGGAAGGCGGCACGGTGAAGCCGGGCCAGACACTGCCAGCGGCGAAACCGCGGGTACGTTGCATGAACACCCGGCCACAGGGTCGGCAAAGTCGGCAGCAGGCACTGGTGGCCTGCTGGAGGCGGCGCTGACGAGACAGAACCTGCAAGCAGCGTGGAAGCGGGTCAAGGCCAACAAAGGTGCCGCCGGGGTGGACGGACTCGACATCGAGCAAACCGCCTCGGTTATTCGCCAGCAATGGCCCGACATCCGCCAAGAGCTGCTGACAGGGCGCTACCGGCCCAGTCCGGTGCGCAAGGTGATGATCCCCAAACCGGATGGGAGCCAGCGCGAGCTGGGCATCCCTACGGTGCTGGATCGACTGATCCAGCAAGCACTGCTGCAAGTGCTGCAGCCCATCATCGATCCCACCTTCAGCAAACACAGCCACGGGTTTCGTCCGGGCAGACGGGCGCACGATGCGGTCAATGCTGCGCGGGGCTACGTGCAGTCAGGCAAGCGCGTGGTGGTGGACGTTGATCTGGCCAAATTCTTTGACCGGGTCAACCACGACATCCTGATCGACAGACTCAAGAGACGCATCGGAGATGCCGGAGTGATCCGGTTGATCCGGGCGTACCTCAACGCTGGAATCATGGATGGCGGGGTGGCGGTCGATCGCCATCTGGGCACGCCGCAAGGCGGGCCACTATCCCCACTGCTGGCCAACGTGCTGCTTGATGAGGTGGACAAGGTGTTGGAGGCGCGGGGCCACAGCTTTGCGCGCTACGCCGATGACTGCAACGTCTATGTGGGCAGCCGACAGGCAGGCGAGCGGGTGATGGCCCATCTCAGGAAGCTATACGGCGACTTGAAGCTTCAAATCAACGAAGCCAAGAGCGCGGTGGCCAGCGCCTTTGGGCGCAAGTTCCTGGGCTATGCGTTGTGGGTGGCCAAGGGAAAAGAGGTCAAGTGTGCGGTGGCCCACAAGGCGCTGGACAACTTCAAGGCCCGAATCCGGCAACTCACACGGCGCACGGGTGGGCGCAGCATGGAGCAAGTGGTGGAGAAACTTCGGCCCTACCTCCTGGGCTGGAAGGCGTACTTCGGGATGGCGCAAACGCCCAAGGTCTGGCGTGAGTTGGACGAGTGGCTACGTCATCGCCTCAGGGCCATCCAGCTGTGGCACTGGCGGCGACCGAGGACAATCTATCGGGAACTCAAGGTACTGGGAGCGAAGGAAAACGTGGCGCGACAAGTGGCAGGCAACAGCCGCCGTTGGTGGCGCAATAGCGACCGGCTGCTCAAAACGGTGCTGACGATCGCGTACTTTGACAGGCTGGGAGTACCAAGGCTGTCCTGACCTCAAACTCTCGAACCGCCCGGTGCGGACCCGCATGCCGGGTG
>DDUQ01000091.1:76123-90481 GCA_002344885.1 Comamonadaceae bacterium UBA2334 | reverse complement strand
CCCGCATGCCGGGTGGTGTGGCAGGGGTGCCTCCTACAATGGAGGCCCCCTATGCCGATGGGTGACCGGGTGTGCTCACCAACGCCCGCGCAACTGGTCGTATGCGTAGTCGCCCAGTTGCTGGTTGCCTGCGGGGGTGAGGTGGATGTTGTCGGCGAACAGGTATTGAGACTTGGTGGCCCCGGCCGTCAGCGTGCTGTCTGTGCAGGTCAGTGCAGTGGGTGTGGTGCAAAGGGCTTTGTTGCTGTTCACGAAACCCCAGTTCGGTCCAAACTGCACGTTTCGGTTGACCAGGAATGCGGCATCGACGAAGAGCACATTGGCACCCAGGGTAGCCACTTCAATCTTGAACCGGTCGTTCAGGTGTGTGACTGCTGCGCTGGAGCGCTGGGTCTCCGAGGTCAGCATGCTGGGCAGTTCCATCGCGATGCCGTAGGGCGAGCGCCCCACATCGTAGGCGCCGGCCACCACGATGTATTTGGCACCAGATGCAATCAGGCGTTTCACCTGGCTCGACAGCGCCACGGCACTGTCGGCAATCTGCTGCAGTGCGGCCGTTTGCGTCAGGGTGCCGGCCTTGACGGCGGCCACCGGACGCAGCACGTAAGACAGGGGGATGTTCATCAGCACCACGTCGCTGGTGCCGATGGTGTTGGCGCTCAGAAAAGCGTCGATCTGCGCGGCCATGCTGCGAGGCATGTCGTCGGTCGCGGCATGGCCTTGGGCGTAGCCCAGGCCGCCAACGGCCTGGGCCGTGAGGGTTTTGCCGTAACGGTTGGCCACGCGTTCGGCCCAGATGTTGACGGTGCCGTCGTTGACGGTGTAGCGGGCACCGCCTTGGCCCAGATCGCTCATGCCATCACCAAAGGCGATGAAACGCGCGGGTTGGAGTGCCGACACGATGTCACCCGACCCGCATCCGCTCAGCAATGCCGCTGCGCCTGATGCTGCGAACAGGCCGCCGGCTGCGCCCGCGCGCAAGACAGACCGGCGAGTCAGCGATACAGGTTCGGTGGACGGACTGTTGGCGGATGATGGCAGGTGGTTCGTAGCGGTCATGTGCACTCCAGGCAAGGTGTTTGGGTTGGGCGTGTGCGACAGGCAGCACGTTCAAATGCGGGCGAAATCTCCGGCAGGGCCGTTCAGCGTAACCATATATCTTAGTAGGAGACGCAGGATGAGGTCGGTCAGGCGGCAGCACGCTGCAGGCGGTCGCGCACACCATCCCATGCGGCATCGGCTGGTGGCAGCTCTACCCAGATCAGCGGCACACCGGTGGCATCGAACTGGCGCAGCACGGCAAACAGTTCGTGGGCACACGCAGCGGCGTCATCAGGCATGGCGTGCCAGACGATGCGCCCATTTGGGGCGCTGTCGGCCTGGAGGGGGGTGACACCTTGGGGGCGTTGGTGGGCATACACCGCCAACACGGGTTGGCCGGATGCGTTCGCACCCATGGCCCCCACCAGTTGAATCAGCGCAGTTTGCAGGCTGTCTGCGTCCATCAGGCGCACGGTGGCGTTCGGGGCGTAATGCGACGCGAGCGTGCCCGACGCCTTCGGGGCCGGGGTGGCCAGCCTGGCTTCGGACGGACCCAGCACGGCGCAGCCGCACACGGCTTCCAGTGCCGCGACGGAGACCATGCCCGGACGCAGCAGCACCGGTGACCCCCGTGTGGCGTCGATGATGGTGGACTCGATGCCCACTTCGCACGCGCCACCGTCGAGCACGAGCAGGCTGTCGTCATCGAGGTCGGCAAACTCGCTCGACACATGGGCCGCCGTGGTGGGGCTGACCCGCCCGAACCGGTTGGCACTGGGGGCTGCCACGCCCTTCACGCCCAGCGCCTGTGCGGCCTGCAAAACGGCCTGGGCCACCGGATGGGCGGGGCAGCGCAACCCGATGGATGTCTGGCCCCCGGCAGCAGCCTCCGCCACACCGCTGCGACGCGGCAGGATCAGGGTGAGTGGGCCTGGCCAGAATGCGTGCATCAGCCGCCAGGCAAAGTCGGGGACCGTCGAGGGTGCGCCTTCGGTGGCGCCCGTGTGGTGGGCCACGCCGGGTGCCCAATCGGGTGGCAGGTGAACGATCAGGGGGTGGTCGGCAGGTCGACCTTTGGCAGTGAAGATGCGCTGGACGGCGGCGGGCTGGCCTGCATCGGCCGCCAGACCGTACACCGTTTCCGTGGGCAGCCCGACCAGACTACCTCGCGCCAGTTGCTGCGCAGCCGCCAGAACCGCCGGGTCACTGGCCCCGCTGCGGAGCGACTGGGCGGCCGATGGGTGTGGGGTCAGCAGGCGTGGCATGGCAGCGGTCGGTGTGGGGGTGTCGGCACGCGGGCGGGGAGCATCAGAGTGGTGGCAGGCCCAGCAGTGCGCACACCTGTTGCGCGGTGGTGCGCACCGCTTCGGCGGTGGGGCCGGTGATGTTCAGGTGGCCCATCTTGCGTCCCCTGCGGGCGTCGAGCTTGCCATACAGGTGCAGGTGGGTGCCCGACTGGGCCAGCACGCCGGCCCAGTCGGGTGCGCGCAAATTGCCGTTGGGCGCAAACCACAGGTCCCCCAGCAGGTTGAGCATGATGGTCGGGCTGTGCAGCCGGGGCGGCACCAGGGGGAGCCCCGCCATAGCGCGAACCTGCAGTTCGAACTGCGAAACGGTGCACGCGTTCTGGGTGTAGTGGCCGCTGTTGTGCGGGCGGGGGGCCATTTCGTTGACCACCAGCGCACCGTCTGCACTCCCGTCGTCGATGATGAAAAACTCGACGCACAGCACGCCCACGTAGTTCAGGTGGGATGCAATGAATTTCGTAGCATTGATTGCTTTAAAATCAAGCCCTGAGGCTGGTTTTTCTTCGTAAACTTCCGTGATGGCCAGTATCCCGTCCCGGTGCAGGTTGCGCTGCACCGGGAAATGCACGCACGCACCGTCCGCGCCGCGCGCAACGATCACCGAGCATTCGGCCACCAGCGGCAGCATCTTTTCCAGCACGCAGGGGACGCGACCCAGTTCGTCCCAGGCTGCGGCCAGCTCGTCACGGGTGGCCACACGCACCTGGCCTTTGCCGTCGTAGCCCAGGCGTGCGGTTTTCAGGATGCCGGGCAGCAGGTCGCCCGGCACAGCGGCCAGCAGCTCAGGTGTGGTGATGGTGGCGTACGGTGCCGGGAACACCGCCTGGTCGGGGTGGGCGCTGGCCACGTCGACGAACAGTGCCTTTTCCTTCACACGGTCCTGCGCCACGGCCACGCAGTGCGATGCAGGTGCCACAGGGCGGTGTGCGCCCAGCGTCAGCAAGGCGGCGGCCGGCACGTTCTCGAACTCGGTGGTGATGGCGTCGCAGCGCTGCATCAGTTGGGCCAGGCCTTGCTCGTCGTCGTAGCCGGTCTGGATGTGGTAGTGGCTGACGCGTCCGGCGGGGCTGGCCGGGTCCGGGTCCAGCACCGCAGTGAAATAGCCCATGGCCTGGGCGGCATGCACGAACATGCGGCCCAGCTGGCCACCGCCCATCACGCCCAGCGTGAGTTGCTGGCCTCTGGCCGAGGTGCTGCCGGGGAGGAGTGTCTGGTGGCTCATGGGTGCGGAAGGTAGGGGGGACGACAGTGAAAGAAAGGTCGGGCGTGTGGCCAGTCAGGCGACGGGCGGAACGACCATGGCGCGGGCGGCTTCCGTTTGCGCGGCGCGGAAGGCGTTCAGCCGGGTCAGCAAGGCAGGGTCGCGGGTGGACAGCATGGCGATGGCGAACAGCGCGGCGTTGGCCGCACCGGCGGTGCCGATGGCGAAGGTGGCCACCGGGATGCCCTTGGGCATTTGAACAATGCTGTGCAGCGAATCCACGCCCTGCAGGTGACGGCTGGCCACGGGCACACCCAGCACCGGCACAGGTGTTTTGGCGGCCAGCATGCCGGGCAAGTGGGCCGCGCCCCCTGCACCGGCAATGATGGCTGTCAGGCCGCGCGGCCCGGCACTCTCGGCGTAGGCGATCAGGTCGTCCGGCATGCGGTGGGCCGACACCACACGGGCTTCGTGTGCAATGCCGAATTGCTTCAGGATGTCCACCGCGTGCTGCATGGTGTCCCAGTCGCTGGACGATCCCATGACGACGCCGACTTGGATGGCGGGTGCAGCGCTGTGCACATCTGCGGGACTGGAGGCGTGTTCGGACATGGTCGGTACGGGTGGGGGAAGGTGATGCGCGTGCGCGCCGGTGGAACATGGGGCGTTCCGGTACAGTTCGCATTTTACTTTTCAGGCCATTTGGGCTTGACTGCACAGTTTGTTTTGCTCTTGAACGCCAGGTACTTGCCATGACCGATGTGACCGTCGCCAATTTCGAAGCCGAAGTGGTTGAAGCCTCTCTCCAGACACCCGTGCTGGTCGATTTCTGGGCACCCTGGTGCGGCCCGTGCAAGTCGCTCGGGCCGGTGCTGGAAAAACTGGAGGCCGAGTACGCGGGCCGGTTCAAATTGGTGAAGATCAATTCGGACGACGAGCAGGAGCTGGCCGGGGCGTTTGGCATCCGCAGCATTCCCACCTGCGTGATGATGGTGGGCGGCAAGCCGGTCGACGGGTTCATGGGTGCACAGTCCGAAGGTCAGGTGCGGGCCTTCCTCGACAAGCATGTGCCCGCCGCGAACGAGCTGGAGGCCGAGCTCGAAGAAGAGGCCGCCCTCGAGGCACTGGCCGATGGCGACATCGAAGCCGCACTGGCCAAGTTGCAGCACGCCGTCGACACCGATCCTGACAACGATGATGCCCGTTTTGACCTGGTCAAGCTCCTGTTGCAGCAGGGGCTGGACGATGAAGCCAAGGTGGTGTTTGCGCCTGTCATTGCCAAGTCGGCGGGGGTGCGCAGGCTGGATGCGCTGAACCAGTGGATCAAAGCCATTGATTCTGTAGCTGCCTATGCAGACGCAGAAAGCGCTGAAGCCGAATTTCATTCAAAAATTGCAGCCAACCGGCGCGATTTCGATGCCCGGTTTGCGCTGGCCCGCTTGCGCATGGCCCAGCAGCGTTGGACCGATGCCATGGACGAACTGCTGGAAATCCTGATGCGCGACAAGGCCTGGAGCAGTGACCAGGCCCGCAAGACCTACGTGGCCATTCTCGATCTCATCGAACCACCCAAGCCCAAGGTGGCAGATGGTCAGATTCCGCCTGAGGACCCCACCGTGGTCACCTACCGCCGCCGATTGTCGAGTGTGGTGCTGAGCTGACAACAGGGTTGCGGCCAGCGGCCGCATGAGGGTGTGCCCTTCCAGGGCGCGCGCAGGGTGCTGCTGCGGGCTGTCGCCCAGGGCCAATGTCCCTGGCTTTACGTCGGGTTCACATGGCTGTGTTTAACATCGCGGCCCCTTGGCGTTTCCTGTGGCCGCATCCATGTCTGACAACAATCCCTCCCCGTCTGTTCCCTTTTCGCGCGTTGCGGTTGCTGCGTGTCTGGCGGCCACCGTTGTGCTGTCGGCTTGCGGTGGGGGTGACAAGCCCGCGGGCGCGCCCGGCGGCCCAGGGTCTGCCCCACCACCCGCACAGGTGGGCGTGATCACGGTTCAGCCGGGTGCGCTGGACCTGGTGACCGAACTGCCCGGTCGGCTGGAGGCCTCTCGGGTGGCGCAGGTTCGGGCCCGGGCCACGGGCATCGTGCAGCAACGGTTGTTCACAGAGGGCAGCGCGGTCAGGGCCGGGCAGCCTTTGTTCCGCATCGACTCAGCGCCTTATGAAGCGGTGCTGGCCAGCGCCCGCGCCCAGCAGGCCAAAGCCGAGGTGCAGGTGGCCCAAACCCAGGCCCAGTGGGCACGGTTGCGGCCCCTGGTTACCGACAAGGCCGTGAGCGAGCAGGAAGCCACCAACGCCGAACTGGCCGTGAAGCAGGCTGAGGCCGACCTGGCCTTGGCCAAGGCTGCTGTGCAAACCGCCAGCATCAACCGGGGCTACGCAGACGTGACCGCACCCATTGCCGGGCGTGTGGGCCGCGCCAACGTGACCGAGGGCGCACTGGTGGCGCAGACCGACGCCACGCCCATGGCCGTGGTGCAGCAGATTGACCCGCTGTACATCAACTTCACCCAGTCGGCCAGCGAGGCCATGGCCCTGGCCCGTGCGGTGGAAAACGGCCAGCTCAAGCGCAGCGGCACCCAGGCCGCTGCCGTGAAAGTGGTGCTGGAAGACGGCACCGAACACCCCCAACCCGGCAAGCTGCTGTTCAGCGACCTGACGGTGGACCCCACCAGCGGCCAGGTGACCTTGCGTGCCGAGGTGCCCAACCCCGGTGGCCGCCTGTTGCCCGGCTTGTACGTGCGCGTGCGGCTGGTGCAGGCCCAGGCCAGTGACGCCATTGCGCTGCCGCAGCAGGCCGTTACCCGCAGCCCAAAGGGCGACAGCGTGATGGTGGTGGACACTGAGGGCAAGGTCAGCCCCCGCCCGGTCAAGCTGGGCGGCCAGCAAGGCGGGCGCTGGGTGGTGCTGGATGGGCTGAAGGCGGGCGAGCAGGTGATGGTGGACGGCTTCCAGAAGCTGCGCGGCGACGCGCCGGTGAAGGCCGTGCCCTGGCAGGCACCCGGTACCGCCCCCAAGGCCGCGGCTGCCGGTGCCACAGCGCCAGGGTCTGCACCCGCATCTGCGTCTGCCCCCGCGCCTGCCGCCGCAGCCAAATAAAGGGTTCGCAGCATGGCCAAGTTTTTCATCGACCGTCCCATTTTTGCGTGGGTGATCGCGCTGTTTGTGATGGTGCTGGGCGCGGTGTCCATCACCCAGTTGCCCATTTCGCAGTACCCGCCGGTGGCCCCGCCGTCCATCGTGGTGTCGGCCACCTACCCCGGCGCGTCGGCGCAAACGCTGGAAGACGCGGTGTTGGCCGTCATCGAGCGCGAGATGAACGGCTCACCGGGCCTGATTTACATGGAGTCGGTGGCGCAGGCCAACGGCACGGGCACGATCACGCTGAGTTTTCAGCCGGGTACGAATGCCGACCTGGCGCAGGTGGACGTGCAAAACCGCTTGGGCCGGGCTGCGCCGCGCCTGCCCACGGCAGTGACGCAGCAGGGTGTGCGGGTGGACAAATCGCGCACCAACTTTTTGCTGTTCACCATCCTGTCGTCCAAAGAGCCGGCCTGGGACCCGGTGGCGCTGGGCGACTACGCCTCGCGCAACGTGTTGCCCGAATTGCAGCGTGTGCCCGGCGTGGGCCAGGCCCAGTTGTTTGGTACCGAGCGTGCCATGCGCGTGTGGATCGACCCGGCCAAGCTGCAAGGCTATGGCCTCTCCAGTGCCGACGTGACCAACGCCATCCGCGCGCAAAACGCCCAAGTGTCGGCCGGTGAAATCGGCAGCCTGCCCAACGTGGCCGGCCAGGGCATTGCGGCCACCGTGGTGGTGAAGGGTCAGCTGAGCTCGGTGGACGAATTTGGCCGCCTGCTCTTGCGCGCCAATGCCGACGGCTCCAGTGTGCGCCTCAAAGACGTGGCCCGCATCGAGCTGGGTGGGCAGTTGTATGCCACCAGCGCCCGGCTGAACGGGCAGCCTTCGGTGGGCATGGGTATACAGCTCTCGCCCAGTGGCAACGCGCTGGCCACGGCACAGGCCATCCGCGACAAGATGACCGAACTGGAGCGCTACTTTCCGCAGGGTATGAGCTGGACGGTGCCTTACGACAGTTCGCGCTTCGTGAAGATTTCCATCGGCAAAGTGGTGGAAACGCTGGTCGAGGCCGTGGCGCTGGTGTTTCTGGTGATGTTCCTGTTCCTGCAGAACTGGCGCTACACCGTCATTCCCACCATCGTGGTGCCCATTGCCCTGCTGGGCACGTTTGCGGTGCTGTTGGCCATGGGCTTTTCCATCAACGTGCTGACCATGTTCGGCATGGTGCTGGTGATCGGCATCGTGGTGGACGATGCCATCGTGGTGGTGGAAAACGTCGAACGCATCATGAGCGAAGAGGGGCTGTCGCCCCGCGAGGCCACCCGCAAGGCCATGGGCCAGATTTCAGGGGCCATCGTGGGCATCACGGTGGTGCTGATCTCGGTGTTTTTGCCGCTGGCGTTTTTCAGCGGATCGGTCGGCAACATCTACCGCCAGTTTGCGGCGGTGATGGGCGTGTCCATCGCGTTTTCGGCGTTTTTTGCGCTGTCGCTCACCCCGGCGCTGTGTGCCACGCTGCTCAAGCCGGTCGAGGCCGGGCATCACCATGCCAAAACCGGGTTCTTCGGCGGGTTCAACCGGGGTTTCAGCCGCACCGCGAAGGGCTATGAGGGCTGGCTGGCCAAACTGCTGCCGCGTGCCGGGCGCAGCCTGGTGATTTACGCCGCCATCGTGGCCGCAGCAGGCGTGGTGTACACCCGCCTGCCCACCTCGTTCCTGCCCAACGAAGACCAGGGCACCATGCTGGTGAACATCCAACTCCCGCCCGGCGCCACGCAGGAGCGCACCCGTGCCGTGATCGAGCAGGTGGAGGGCTTCATGCTTAAGCAGCCCGAGGTTCAGAGCATGGTGGGCGTATTGGGCTTCAGCTTTTCAGGCCAGGGCCAGAACGCTGCCCTCGCATTCGTCACGCTGAAAGACTGGAGCGAACGCACCGGGCCTGGCAGCAGCGCACAGGCGGTGGCAGGCCGGGCGTTTGGCGCTTTGGCGGGCGTGCGCGACGCGTTCATCTTCCCGCTCAGCCCACCGCCCATCCCTGAATTGGGGTCGGCATCGGGCTTCAGCTTCCGCCTGCAAGACCGGGGCGGGCAAGGGTTTGATGCGCTGATGGCGGCGCGCAACCAGTTGCTGGGTATGGCGGGCAAAAGTCCGGTGCTGACACAGGTGCGCCCCGATGGCCTGGAGCCCGCGCCGCAGTTGCAGCTCGACATCGACCGCGACAAGGCCGCCGCCCTCGGTGTGGGCTACGACAGCATTGCCACCACCCTGGCCACCGCGCTGGGCTCGGCGTATGTGAACGACTTTCCGAACGCCGGCCGTTTGCAGCGCGTGGTGGTGCAGGCCGATGCCCCGGCCCGCATGCAGCCCGACGACCTGTTGCGACTGACGGTGAACAACGCCAAAGGCCAGGTGGTGCCGTTTGCCGCGTTCGCCAGCACTCGCTGGGTGGTGGGCCCCATGCAAACCGTGCGCTACAACGGCTACCCGGCCATGCGCATCAGCGGCAGTGCTGCGGCTGGCTACAGCACCGGCGACGCGATGGCCGAGATGGAAAAATTCGCCGCGCAACTGCCCGCAGGCTTTGCGTTTGAGTGGACCGGCCAGTCCCGCGAGGAAAAGCTGGCCGGCGCGCAGGCGTACATCGTGTACGCATTCGCCATCCTGGCGGTGTTCTTGTGTCTGGCCGCGCTGTATGAGAGTTGGACCATTCCGCTGTCGGTGATTCTGGTGGTGCCGCTGGGCGTGGTGGGCGTGTTGCTGGCCACGCTGATGCGGGGCTATGCGAACGACGTGTACTTCCAGGTGGGGCTGATCACCATCATCGGCCTGTCGGCCAAAAACGCCATCTTGATCATTGAATTCGCTAAAGACCTGCAGGCGCAGGGCAAAAGCGTGGTGGCTGCCGCGCTGGAGGCCGCGCACCTGCGGTTTCGCCCCATCGTCATGACGTCGCTCGCCTTCACCATGGGGGTACTGCCCCTGGCACTGGCCAGCGGCGCAGGCTCAGCCAGCCAGCGGGCCATTGGCACCGGGGTGATCGGCGGCATGTTGACCGGCACCGTGTTGGCGGTGGTGTTTGTGCCCGTGTTTTTTGTGGTGGTGCGCAGCCTGTTCAAGGGCAGCGCCCGCCAGACAGCGTTGTACCAGGCCGATGCCGAGCACCTGGGGGTGAAAAGCCATGATTAAAAAAGCCTTCCAGCGCTTGTCTGATAACACTTCTTTGCTATCTGTGAAGTTCTCTGTGTCTGTTGCAGCGGTTGCGCTGGCCAGCGGGTGTTCCCAGTTCCAGCCTTTGCAGCGGCCCGACGTGGCGCTGCCTGCGGCCTGGCCCACGGCCCCGGCCCAGCCTGCCGCTGCGTTGTCCAGCACCATGACTGGGGACGCAGTGGTGGCAGACCCCGGGCTGAAGGCACTGGTAACCCAAGCCCTGGCCAACAACCGCGACGCACGCGTGGCCGCGTTCCAGGTGGCGCAACTGCGTGCCCAGGCTGAGGGGCGCGATGCCGTTCGGTGGCCCACGGTCAACGCAGGGCTGACCAGCAGCCGTCAGACGGTGGGTGCCAACGAGCCCATCAAAAGCAACTTGACCGCTGGCGTGCAAATCACCGCCTGGGAGATGGACTTTTTTGGCCGTCTGGAAAGCCTGAAAGAAGCCGCCCTGGCGCAGTACCTGGCGGCTGAACAGACCCGGCAAAGCACCCAGCTCAGCCTGGTGGCGGGCGTGGCCACCGCCTGGCTCAACCTGCAAACCAGCGATGCCTTGCTGGCGCTGACGCAACAAACCTTGGCCACCCGGGAGCAGGCGCTGCGCCTGACACGTTTGCGGCACGAGAGCGGCATTGCGTCTGCACTCGAACTGCGCCAGGCCGAGTCGCTGGCCGCATCGGCCCAGGTGGCGCTGGCGCAGCAGCAGCGCCAGCGTGCATTGGACCGCAACGCCCTGGCTCTGCTGGTGGGCCAGCCCGTGGACCAGCCGTTGGCCGATGCCGCTCTGCGACCCGCAGGCGACCCGACGCAAGCGCTGGCCGAGGTACCGGTGGGCTTGCCGTCGGAAGTGCTGCTGTCGCGACCTGATGTGCGCGCCGCCGAGCAGCAACTGGCGGCTGCCAACGCCAACGTGGGCGCTGCGCGGGCAGCCTTTTTCCCGCGTGTTTCGCTCACGGCCAGTCTGGGTTCGGTAAGCAGCGAGTTGTCGGGGCTGTTCAAAGGCGGCACCTGGGGCTGGGCCTTGGCCCCACAGGCCTTGCTGCCCATTTTTGACGGTGGTGCCAATCAGGCCAATCTGACCGCCGCACAGGCTGCGCGCGATGTGGCGCTGGCGCAATACGAAAAAGCCATTCAGACCGCGTTCAAAGAAGTGAACGATGCCCTGGTCAGCCGTGCTTCGTTGGCCGAGCAACTGCGCGCCCAATCGGCGCTGGTGGCGGCAGAGAGCGAGCGCCTGCGTCTGTCTGAACTGCGGTTGAGCCAAGGGGTGAGCGGTCAGCTCGACGTGCTGGATGCCCAGCGCGGCCTGTTCGCGGCCCAGCAGGCCTTGCTGCAGGTGCAAACCGCACAGGTGCTGAACCGGGTGGCGCTGTTCAAGGCCACCGCAGGTTTGTGATGGGTCGGACTTAGACCCAGCTTCGTGCCAGGCGGCTCAGCCCACCAGGCGCGTCAAGGCTTCCTGGTACTTGGCCGCCGTCTTGGCAATCACGTCTTTGGGCAAATGCGGGGCAGGCGCAGTCTTGTCCCAGCGCACGCCACCGATGGTGGCGGCTTCCAGCCAGTCGCGCAGGAACTGCTTGTCGAAACTGGGTGGGTTGCTGCCCGGCGCATAGCTGTCGGCGGGCCAGTAGCGTGATGAGTCGGGTGTCAGCACCTCGTCCATCAGCACCAGGGTGCCGTCGGTGTCCAGGCCAAACTCGAACTTGGTGTCCGCAATGATGATGCCTTTGGCGCGGGCAATCTCGGCAGCTGCGCTGTACAGGCGGATGCTGATGTCCCGGATGCGTGTCGCCAGGTCCAGCCCGATCATCTCCACCGTGCGCTCGAACGTGATGTTTTCATCGTGTTCGCCCACCGCAGCCTTGGCCGCAGGGGTGTAGATGGGCGCGGGCAACTGGCTGGCGTTGGTCAGGCCGTCGGGCAGCGGCACGCCGCACACGCTGCGGCTGGTCTGGTATTCCTGCCAGCCACTGCCAGCCAGGTAACCGCGCACCACGGCCTCCACGGGGATGGGCTTCAGTCGCTTGACCAGCATGGAGCGGCCAGTCACCTGGGGTACTTCGGCCGGCGTCACCACGCTTTCGGGGGCATCGCCCGTCAGGTGGATGGGGCAGATGTTCAGGCCGTTGGGGCCGAGTTTGTCGAACCAGAACAGCGCCATTTTGGTCAGCAGTTCGCCCTTGCCCGGGATGGGTTCGCCCATGATCACGTCGAATGCGCTGATGCGGTCGGAGGCCACCATCAGGATGCGGTCATCGCCCACGGCGTAGTTGTCACGGACCTTGCCGCGGGCCATGAGGGGCAGGGATGTGAGGGCAGAAGTGTGCAAAGCAGAGGGCATGGTAGCGAGCAGGGCAGAAAAAAGGCCCGTTGAACGTTCAACGGGCCAGGGTGCGGGCGGCTGGGTTCGCGTGGATTATCGCGTCTTCGCTGCCGACGTGGTGTGGAAATCGACGGCTGTCACTTGACCAGCTGGGCCAATTCACCGCTGGCGTAGCGGGAGGCCATGACCGACAGGCTGTCGCCCTTGATCTTGCTGGCCTGGCCCTCGCAGCCGAATTCCAGGTAACGCTGCTTGCACACGGCCTTGGCGGCTTCGCGGGCAGGCTTGAGCCACTCACGGGCGTCGAACTTGTCGGGGTTTTCAGCCAGGAACTTGCGCACCGCGCCGGTCATGGCCAGGCGGATGTCGGTGTCGATGTTGATCTTGCGCACGCCGTGCTTGATGGCTTCCTGGATTTCCTTGACGGGCACGCCGTAGGTTTCCTTCATCTTGCCGCCGTACTGGTTGATGATGGCCAGCAGTTCTGCCGGCACGCTCGACGAGCCGTGCATCACCAGATGGGTGTTGGGAATGCGGGCATGGATTTCTTTCACGCGGCTGATGGCCAGCACATCGCCGGTGGGCGGTCGGGTGAACTTGTAGGCACCGTGGCTGGTACCGATGGCGATGGCCAGTGCGTCGAGCTGTGTGGCCTGCACAAACTGGGCAGCTTCTTCCGGGTCGGTCAACATCTGGCTGTGGTCGAGTTTGCCGACGGCACCGATGCCGTCTTCCTCGCCGGCTTCACCGGTTTCCAGGCTGCCCAGGCAGCCCAACTCGCCTTCCACCGTCACGCCCACTTTGTGCGCCATGGCGACCACCTGCTGGGTGACCTCGACGTTGTAGGCAAAGTCGGCAGGTGTTTTGCCGTCATCACGCAGCGAGCCGTCCATCATCACCGAGCCGAAGCCCAGGTCGATTGCGCCCTGGCAGACCTTGGGGCTGGTGCCGTGATCCTGGTGCATGACCAGCGGGACGTGCGGGTAGGCTTCGGTCGCAGCCTGAATCAGGTATTTGATGAAATGCTCGCCCGCATATTTGCGCGCGCCCGCGCTGGCCTGCAGGATCACGGGTGCGCCAACTTCATCGGCGGCGGCCATCACGGCCTGCACCTGCTCCAGGTTGTTGACGTTGAACGCCGGAATGCCGTAGCCATTGACCGCCGCATGGTCCAGCAGTTCGCGCATGGAAACGAGTGCCATCACTATCCCCTCAGAAGTTGGTAACCGGTTTGTAACTCCGGTCATTTTAGCCAGTGCCAGTCGGCAGTCGCTTGACACAAATCAGTCAGGCGGCCCGACAGATTTTCAGCATGTTGGTGCCGCCGGGCGCGCCCATGGGCTCGCCACAGGTGATGGTGTACAGATCGCCTGACTGCAGCCTGCCTGCTTCTTTCAGACGGGTCTCGGCATGGGCCAGCGCGGTGTCGCGGTCGGTGTGCGTGTCAGTCAACAGCGGTCGCACGTTGCGGTACAGCGTCATCTTGCGCTGGCTGGCCACGGAGCCGGTCAATGCATAAATGGGCATGCCCACGTTGTGCCGGCTCATCCACAGCGCAGTGGAGCCCGATTCGGTCAGCGCCACAATGGCTTTGGCCCCCAGATGGGCAG
The DNA here is from genome assembly GCA_002344885.1 of Comamonadaceae bacterium UBA2334. Lineage (GTDB taxonomy): Bacteria > Pseudomonadota > Gammaproteobacteria > Burkholderiales > Burkholderiaceae_C > UBA2334. Next base: position 76,711 of record DDUQ01000091.1, on the reverse strand, counting down.
CGGTGAACAGCGCGCCCATGGCAATCGACTGGTCGATGCGCTTGAACGTCTTGCCCACAAACGACGCATCGAGGTTGTGGTCGCTGGCCTGCTCGGCCATCTGGCAGATGTTGGCCATTTCCCTGACGGTTTCGAGGGGAAACTTGCCCGCCGCCGTTTCGGCGCTGAGCATCACGGCGTCGGTACCGTCCAGCACGGCGTTGGCCACGTCGCTGACCTCGGCGCGGGTGGGCACCGGCGCGTTGATCATGCTCTCCATCATCTGCGTGGCGGTGATGGCCACCTTGTCGTGCTCGCGGGCCAGCTTGATCATGCGTTTCTGCAGCGCGGGCACGGCTGCGTTGCCGACTTCAACCGCCAGGTCGCCACGCGCCACCATGATCCCGTCGCTGACGCGCAGGATGTTTTCCAGCTCGGGGATGGCCTCTGCCCGTTCAATTTTGGCAATCAGCCCTGGCCGGTGGCCGTCGGTACAGGCCACGTTGCACAACTGGCGGGCCAGTTCCATGTCGGTGGCGTTCTTGGGGAAGCTCACGGCCACGTAGTCGGCCTTCAGCGTCATCGCCGTGCGGATGTCGTCCATGTCCT
>DDUQ01000091.1:0-75897 GCA_002344885.1 Comamonadaceae bacterium UBA2334 | reverse complement strand
GCGGATGTCGTCCATGTCCTTGGCGGTCAGTGCCGGGGCCGTCAGGCCGCCGCCCTGTTTGTTGATGCCCTTGTTGTTGGACAGTTCTCCACCCATGACCACCGTGGTGTGCACGGCAGCGCCCTTCACGCTGTCCACTTTCAGCACGATGAGGCCGTCATTGAGCAGCAAGGTGTCGCCCGCTTTCACGTCGCGGGGCAGCTCTTTGTAGTCCAGCCCCACACCGGCCTCGTCCCCGGGTTCGGTGCGGGCGGCGTCCAGCACAAACGGCGCGCCATTGATCAGCTCTACTTTCCCGTTGGCAAACTTGCCGACCCGGATCTTGGGGCCTTGCAGGTCAGCCATGATGGCCACTTCGGTGCCGGCTCGCTGGGCGGCGTCGCGGACCATGTTCGCGCGGTCGGCGTGGTCCTGCGCGGTGCCGTGTGAAAAATTCAGCCGCACGACATTCACCCCTGCGCGGATCATGGCTTCGAGGATGTCTGGGTTGCTGGATGAAGGGCCAAGGGTGGCAACGATTTTCGTGGCGCGAGGCATGGATGCGGTCTCCGGTGGGTGGGGCGCGGCGGTAAACGGGTCAGCTGTTGTAATTTGGTTTCAATTATGGTTGGAATCAGTTACTGTCCGGTTACCGCGCCAGGAGCGTCAGCAAGATCGTGCGGCTGAAGTGTCAAAATGTCGATGGGTTGGGTGCGTGACAAGATTTGCCCGATCCAACCCTCCCACGGCCACTGCAGGATACCCATGACCGCCATACCCTCCGACGCAACACCACTTCTCGACATTGCAGCGCTTGATGACCTGAAGGACATGCTGGCCGAGGCTTTGGCTGAAATTGCCGACACGTTTCTGGATGGGCTGGATGCCGAGGTGGAGGCCGTGGGCACGGGCATTCAGACCAGTGGCCCCGCCGCGAGGGCAGCCGCACACTCACTGAAGGGCAGTGCCGGGAACATGGGCAGCAAAGCCTTGTCCCTGCAGGCATCGGCGATTGAAAAGGCGGCTGTCGAAGGTGACCTGGCCCGGTGCCAGGCCCTGTACCCCCAGTTGAAGGTGCTGGCTGCTGACACGCGCGTGGCGCTGAAGGCCTACCTGGCGCAGCCCTGAGCAGCCTGTCCCGCCAGTTTGGCGCAACAGAGTGTCCACAGATCCCTGGTGGTCACACGAGATGGGGTTCGCCTCGGGTCTGCACCTCTGAGATTTCAAGTTCGAGATAACCCCGATGTTGAGCGCCGCGAAGCAAGACTGTGCAGGGTGACTGCGACCGTCCAGCAGATCCATCCCGTCCACAACGTGTGGCTGAGATAGTGAGCCCCCCTGGCCTGTTGTACCCAGCCCAAAGTGAACCCCAGGATGAGCACGGCAAGGTAAACCCGGTTGCTTGCTGTCCCAGAGACGTCGCGTAACCAAACGGCCAGCGCCAAAAACGCAAAAGCTGTCGAGGCATGCCCTCCGGGGAAGCAACGACCGTCACCACCATCTTTCACACCCCATGCCCAGTGCGACACGTACGCTGCAGAGCCACCGAATTCCGCCAGATCCCATGGGCAACTGGTGCGGCTCATTGCTTTGATGGCCACGACCAGTACCAATGAGGCGACAACGGCAGTCACCATCCAAACGCGTTGGCTGCGAGGCAATTGGGTCAATGGCCCAATTGGGTGCCAGACGCTGGCAATCAGCAGTGCCAAGGCTGCCCAACCCAACTGGCGTGCACCGTCGTGCAGCCATGATTGCAAAAATGGGTTGTACTGAAGGGGAAAACCCTCTGGCGTACCGAACCAATGAGCCAGCGTCAGGTCAAGTCCGCTTGCATCCCAAAGTAGCAAGAGCGGCAGCGCGGCAGCCACGGCTGAAAAGCGCTGCCAACCCGAGCGGCCAGGGGGTGCCTGTGAATCTGGCATTCGGATGTCTCTTTCGTTATGGCAGCCGATTTTTTGCTGTCAATCAGTTTTGATGGCTGGTGCGACAACTGCGATACACGTCCAGGTCTGGCTGGTAAACCTCGGTCTGCACGTCCATCAGGCCCAGCACGCTGTGGAACATGTTGTCGTGGGTCAGTGCCCGATCGCCCAACTTGTTCAGGCACGTCGGGCTGAGCGTCAACCTGTTTTGGATCGCCGGTGACAACCATGTAACCCAAGGCACATGCTTTTGTTCCTTGGGTGCCAGGGCATAGGGCAGGCCATGCAAATACAAGTTGTTTTCACCCAGCGATTCGCCGTGGTCCGAGATGTACACCAGTGAGGTGTCTGCCGCTTGTGAGCCCAGCCACGTCACCGCATCGGCGAGGAAGCGGTCGGTGTAGCGCAGCGAGTTGTCATAGGCATTGACCAAAGCCTCACGCGAGCAGCTTTGTAGAGCATTGCTGGTGCATTCGGGTTGGAATAACTTCAGATCGTCGGGTGATCGTTTGTAGTAGGCTGGTCCGTGACTGCCCATTTGGTGTAGCACCACCACAGTGCCACGCGAGCGTTTTTCGGGACTCAGTGTCTCAAGTTGAGCGGCCAATTGTTTGAGCATGATGCCGTCAAGGCATTCTCCGTCCTTGCACAGCGCAGGGTCACTCAGGTTGCGGGTGACTGTGTTGGGTATCCGGTCGCAAACGCCTTTACAGCCCGACTGATTGTCCAGCCATAACACGGCCAGGCCGGCATGCTGCAACACATCCAGCAGATTCTCAAATTTGCCTGACTTGCTCTCGTGTGCCTCTTTGCCATGGTGAGAAAACATGCAGGGCACCGATGCTTGCGTGTTGGTGCCGCAGGACATGACGTTGCCAAACCAAACCAGGTTGCCTTCTTTGGCCAAGGCTTGAAGTTGCGGGTTGGTGTCGCGGTGGTATCCACCCAGTGAAAAATTAGCTGCACGTGCCGTTTCACCCACGACGAGTATCAGCAAGGGGGGACGGTGTTGATCGGCGTAGGTTGGCCCCAGTCTGGCATCGGTGCCGATGGTTTGCAGGGGCTGCTGAGCGCGAGGAATGGCATCTGACACGATGCGACCAACGGCGTAAAGACTGTTGAGCGGGTTGATGCGGTAGCGCACTTCTTTGTGGTTGCGCATGATGGACGCAAAGTCCTGAAAAATCAGGAACAAAGCCAATGCCGCGATCAGGAGGGCCACAGCGAATGTGGTCAGATTTTGAATCAACCCCTTGGTCCAGTGCATTTCAGGCAATGATTCGACAGGGCGTTTCCACAACCACCAAGCTGGGACGATACCGATTGCCAGCATGATGACAAAGAAGCGGATCGACATCAGATCGCTTGCTTCTTTCACGTCGGTGTGCAGCACGTTGAGCAGCATGCTGCTGTCAATGACAACCGAGTAAGCCAACATGAAATGTGTTGCGCTGGCTGCGCTGAGCAATCCAAATATCCCAATGGGCTTCAACATGACAGGCCATGCCAGCAAAGCAAGCAGCGCTGTCAGGATGGCCGCAATGAACGCGCCAAACCCCACCAGGAACAGTGCGCCGCGTAGTCCACTGACTTCGGGCAATGCGAACAGTGAATCCCACAATGCAATGTTGCCCACGGACGCCAGCCACAGGGCGGTGATGGTGGCCAGTTGCCACATAGGCCAGGGTCGTTGGGCAGAAAACAGTGAATTCATGAAATGCGGTCGTCTCTGTAGGTAGGAGAGCAAACGTAAGCTGTTGGGCGAGACAGCACACCATAACGTGCTGACATGAATTCAGGCTTAAGGCCTGTGCGGCAAGCCGACGAACAAACGGAAGGCAGTTGGTTCAAAGGCCCCAGCCAAGACCCAGTCTCAAGCTCAGAAAGACAACCATGCCGGTCACGATGGTGCCCAGCACGTCACGCCGCCAGAAAAACCATGCCGTACCGGCTGCCACGGCGAAGATGCGGGGCTCCTGCCAGGTCTGGATGAGTGCCCCCTGGCTCATCACCACTTCGGGGATGACCACCGCCCCCAGCGCAGCGATGGGGGCGTACTGCAGGCCGCGCTGCGCCCAGTGGGGCAGTGTCCACGGCTTGTCCGACAGGAAGAACAGGCTGCGCGTGAGCACCGTCACGCCGGTCAGGCAGGCAATGGTCAGCAGCGTCCAGGCATCGGTTTCGCCAAAGGCGGGCAGTTCAGCCATGGCGGGCTCCTTCGCGCTGGCGGTCGATCAGCAATGACAGCCCCACCGCGACGGCAATGGCCACCACGATGTTGAGCTTGAGCGGCAGGCTCCAGGCCACCACGGCTGCCGCACCCGACACGGCCATGGCCACGATGCGCAGCGGCGAGCTGGCCAGCGACAGCATCACGCCCAGCAGCGCGAGGATGCCGGCAAACCCCAGTCCCCACTCGGTGGGAATGGCGTTGGCCAGGGCAATGCCCACCATGCTGGCACTCATCCACGACAGCCAATTGATGCCGGTGCTGCCCGCCAGGTAGGCCTGCTGTGCCAGCAAGTCGCCAGGCGGCGTGTGAGTCTGGGGCGCGTGGGGGTAGCGCTTGGCAAAGAACACATAGCTCAGGTCGGCGGTGAGGTAGCCGACGACCAGGCGTTCGCGCAGCGGCAGGTGCATGACGTAGGGGCGCAGGTGCGCCGAGAACACGACGAAGCGCAGGTTGACGCAAAACGCGGTGGCCAAAATCACCCACAGCGGGGCGCCCGCTGCAATCAGTGGCATCGCGGCCAGTTGGGCGCTGCCCGCGAACACGAACAGCGTCATGGCCACGGCCTCGACCACGCTCATGCCGGACTTGACCATGGCCACGCCCGTCATCAGCCCCCACGCGCCGATGCCCGTGGCCACACTGGCCAGGTCGCGCACACCGGCCCAGTAGTCGGGGTGGCGGATGTACGCCGGTTTGAAGAACATGGGTTCAGTGCCTGGTCTGGCCCAGCACCATGCCGGGCGCGAGTGGGCAACCGCGCAGGAATTCGGCGGCGGCCAGGCGCTTGCCGCCCGCACGTTGCAAATGGGTCAACAACAGCGTGCCCTGTCCGGTCTGTACACCAATGCCTGCGCCATTGATGAACAAAATTTGCCCTTGTAGCATGTCTGTATTGAGGAGTTCACTATTGTTTTCGGAATACTCCGATGCGCCCCACAGTTTCAGCGTGTCGGTGCCCAGTGTCGTGCTGGCACCGGGGAAGGGGTCGAACGCGCGGATGCGCCGCGCAATCTCGGCGGCGCTCTGGTGCCAGTCCACCGCGCTTTCCGCCTTCTCGATCTTGTGGGCGTACGTCACGCCCTCTGCCGGTTGGGGCACCGCATGCAGGCCGCCACAGGCAGCCAGCTCCAGCACCTCGACTATCATGCGCCCGCCCAGGGTGGCCAGCCTGTCGTGCAGGGAGGTGGTGGTGTCTGTGGGGCCGATGGCCAGGCTTTCGACGAGCAGCATGTCACCGGTGTCCAGACCCGCGTCCATCTGCATGATGGTGACGCCGGTTGCTGCGTCACCCGCTTCGATGGCGCGGTGGATGGGTGCCGCCCCCCGCCAGCGGGGCAGCAGCGACGCATGGATGTTCATGCAGCCCAGCCGTGGCAGGTCGAGCACCCACTGCGGCAGGATCAGACCATAGGCCGCCACTACCAGCACGTCCAGCCTGGCATCCTGCAGGGTCTGTCGGGCGGCGGCGGCTTCTTCGGGGTATTTGCCATCCAGGCGCAAGCTGTGCGGCTGGGCGACGGCGATGCCGTGCTCCAGTGCCCATTGTTTGACGGGCGAGGCCTGCAGCCTCATGCCCCGACCGGCGGGGCGGTCAGGCTGACTCAGCACCAGTGGAATGTCGAACCCGGCGGCATGCAGTGCGTCCAGGGCCGTCCGTGCAAAGTCGGGGGTGCCGGCAAAGCCCACGCGCAGCGTCGCCATCAGAAGCGGCCTCTGCCAGCACTGGCCTGTTGCTCGGCGCGTTCTTCCTTTTGCAGCTTGGTCTTGATGCGGTTGCGCTTGAGGGGCGACAGGTATTCGACAAACACCTTGCCCATGAGGTGATCCATCTCGTGCTGGATGCACACGGCCAGCATGCCATCGGCTTCGATGGTCTGCGTCTGCCCGTGGCGGTCCAGCGCCCGCACCGTCACGGCCACGGCGCGTTCCACGCCGTCGTAAATGCCCGGCACTGACAGGCAGCCTTCCTCGCCTTTGTGGCGTTCCGGGCTGGACCAGGTGATGTCCGGGTTGATCAGCACCATGGGTGCAGATTTGTCATCACTCACGTCGATGACGATGAGCCGTTGGTGCACATCGACCTGCGTGGCCGCCAGGCCGATGCCCTTGGCCTCGTACATCGTGGCAAACATGTCGTCGATCAGGGGCTGCAGTTCCGGTGTGACGGCAGCAACGGGGGCGGCCACCTTGTGCAGGCGTGGATCGGGGAAACGCAAAATGGGGAGCAGGGGCATGGCTGTGGCGCAATGGCGGGGGAGAAAATGTCGTTATTTTCGCCACTTTTGGGTGTCCCCTTGCCGCCAAGGTGCCATCAGCGTTGCCTCGTCAAGGGCTTGCGCGCAAAATCGAAAACCATTTTTCACGATACCGGGCCTCGCCTCACCGGTCTGTCCATGCCATTCAACATGAACCCAGCTTCCCGCACCCTTGCTTCCTTTGTTCCGACCCGGCGACAGACGGTCAATGCGGGTGCCAGTTGGGCGTGCGTGAGCGCATGGTTGGTGGCAGCTTGCCTGCCGATGCAGGCCGCTGCCCAGCAATACCCGGTGACGGCGCAGCAGAAGGCCACCGCGCAGCAGGTGGCGCAGACGGGTGTCGCGCTCAGCGAACTGGCACCCGATGCCCCGGCGAGCCACACGGTCAAGCGGGGCGACACGCTGTGGGCGATTTCGGGCGTGTTCCTGCGCAGCCCGTGGCGCTGGCCCGAGTTGTGGGGCATGAACCTGTCCGACATCCGCAACCCGCACCGCATCTACCCAGGTCAGGTGTTGGTGCTGGATACCTCGTCGGGGCGGGGTGTGCTGCGTGTCAAGGCCGATGATGGTGAGCCACCCACCGTGCGCGTGTCGCCGCGCACCCGTTACGAATCGCTGGCCGATGCCGCGATACCCATGATTCCGCTGCGCGCCATCGAGCCGTTTCTGGCCGAGGCGCAGATCGTCGATGAACAGGCGTTTGCCCAGGCGCCGCGCATCGTGGCTGCCCAGGAGGGCCGAGTGTTGCTCAGCAAGGGTGACCGCGCGTATGCGCGCTCGCTTCAGGGAACGGGCGAGGGCGGGTTGTCCATGGAGCCGGGTGAGCCGCGCAAGTTCCGGGTGTTCCGCAGCGCCAAGCCGCTCAAGGACCCGACCACCGGCGATGTGCTGGGGTTCGAGGCGCAGTTTGTCGGCAAGGTCCAGCTGGTGCGGGGCGAGGCCCTGCGGGAAGTGACGCTGAAAGACGGCAAAACCGGGCTGGAGATCGAGCCGGCAACCCTTGACGTGGTCGGCACCAAAGAGGAAATCAGGGTGGGTGACCGCATGTTGGTCGACACATCGATGGAAAACGTCGCCTTTGCGCCGCGTGCACCTGTCGAGCCGGTGTCGGGGCAGATCGTTTCCGTGTACGGCGATGCGGTTCGGTTTGCGGGGCAGAACCAGGTGGTGGTCATCAACCGGGGGCACGCACAGGGGCTGGAAGTGGGGCATGTGCTGGCGGTGCAGAAGGACGGCCTGCGCATGGTGGACCGCACCGATGCCAACCGGGCCACCATCCGCCTGCCCGGTGAACGCAACGGCCTGATGATCGTGTTCCGTACTTTTGAGCGGTTGTCGTATGCACTGGTGCTGGACATCACGGACGGTGTGAAGGTGGGTGACCGCTTCGCCAACCCCTGAGGCGTGGCATGGCTGATGCACACGAACTCGATGCCTGGCTTCGCCTGAGCCTGACCCCGGGGGTGGGCGATGTCGCCTCGCGGCACCTGTTGGCCGCGTTTGGTCTGCCGCAGCAGGTGTTTGAACAGTCCGAGGCCGCGTTGCGGCAGGTGGTCAGTGCGGCGCAGACGCGCGCCCTGTTGCAGCCGCCAGAGGGTTGGGCGCAGGCTTGCGAGGCTGTGCAAACCTGGTTGGCCGGCGGCAGCAACCGGCAGGTATTGACGCTGGCCGATGCCGGGTATCCGTCTGAACTGTTGGAAATGGCCGACCCGCCGCTCATGCTGTATGCGCTCGGTGACGTGGCGTTGCTGTCTCATCCCACCCGCCTGGCTGTGGTGGGCAGTCGAAACCCGACGGCCCAGGGCGCGCAGACGGCGCGCGACATGTGCCGGTCCCTTGCGGGGTCGGGGGTGTGCATCGTGTCAGGGCTGGCGCTGGGGATTGACGGTGCAGCACACGAAGGTGCGCTGGATGCGGGCGGCAGCACCATCGCCGTGGTGGGAACCGGGCTGGACCGGGTCTACCCGCGCCGACACCTGGACCTGGCGCACCGCCTTGCCCAACAAGGGCTGCTCATCAGCGAATTTCCGCTGGGCACATCCCCCGCGCAGGCCAATTTTCCCAAACGCAACCGGATCATTGCCGGGCTGTCCCAGGGCACCTTGGTGGTGGAGGCCGCGCTGGCTTCCGGTTCGCTCATCACGGCGCGTTGTGCGGCTGACATGGGACGTGATGTGATGGCCATACCCGGCTCCATCCACTCGACGCAGGCCAAGGGCTGCCACGCCCTCATCCGCCAGGGGGCCAAGCTGGTTGAAACTGCCCAGGATGTGCTGGAGGAGTTGCGGGTCATGGTCAGGTGCGGGGGTGAGGCGTCCCCTGCAACGCTACCGCTGTCTGACGAGGGCAGTCTGCAGGGTGATGAGGGCCTGTCGGGGGACGATGAGCGGAGCGAAGTTGCGCCGATCAGCCCGATTTGCCCCGTGCTGGATGCCATGGGGCATGCGCCGATCGGCCTGGATGCCATCCAGGCGCGCACCGGTCTGCCCACACCTGCTTTGCAGGCGCGGCTGTTCGATCTGGAGCTCGACGGACACTTGGCACGCATGCCTGGGGGGCTGTTCCAGCGCATCGTGCGCACCTGAAGGCTGCGTGCGGGGCTGGTGTGCTGCGTCAGGTCAGCAAGCGCTCCGGGTTGGCCTCGATTTTCTGCAGGGCTGCACGGGTGGCCCTCACGGTGAGCGACTCTTCTTCCGCAGGCACCAGCAAACCCGCTTGCAAATAGGCGGCCACACGTGCCGTGTGTATCAGGTAGCAATGCTGTTGCGCGGTGGCAAACAGGTACAGCTGTCCGCGCTCGCTCCGCCAGGCGAACTGCACCTGGCAGGGGTTGTTGTTGTGATCCAGCCTGAACCAGGTGCCCAACTGAAGTTCCAGCGCCCAGGCGCGCATGGCCGGGTTGGCGGCTTCGCCACCCTGCGCAATGACCACGATGTGCGAAGCATCCACGCCGGTGATCATCTCGATGCTGTCCTGGTCCAGATCGAGGTCGCCCACGCCGTCCTGGGGCAAAAAATCTTCCAGGCTGGACAGGTTGCGTGTGACGGCTGCAAGCTGGTCGGCAGGGATGGTTTCCGTGCGGGACATGAAGGCATCGGCCAGGATGTCACTGATGCGTTTGATGTGCTGGTCTTGCTGTACCGTGTCCATGCCCAGCATGGCCATGCCTTGTCGCAGCCTGCTCAGCAGGTTGGGCAGTTGCGCAATCACCTGGGCGCGCTCGGCACGTGATGGCTTCGCACTGGCTGCCCACAGCAAATCCGATGCGGTGGTTTTGAGCATGGCCATGATGTCTGGCTTGCCGTCGAACTTGATACTGGCCACTGCCAGCACTTCCGCCCAGATCCGGAAGAGAAAGTCGCGGATGTCGTCGCGCACGGGCATGTCATTGAGTTGCTTGCGCAGCTCGATGGTGTACTGAACGGTCAGCGTTTCCTTCTGTTCCACCTGTTGGGCAATGCTCACGAGCTTGCCAGCCGGCCCTCTGGACTGGAGATGCCGGGCCAGGAAGGCCTGGAATTCGTCAAACGCCAGCTGAAACACGCGTCTGCCCGTTTCGGGGTACTGTTCGATGACCTGGACCACCCGCTTGATTTCAGTTTCCAGTGCCTGGGCGCTGACTTCTGACAAATTGGCATCGAAGCCCAGCGCACACGAGCCCATCCGGTCGATCAGGCGTCGCGCCGGGTGCTGCAGGGTGCTGAAAAAGTCCGGTTCTGCCAGGGCCACGCGCAGCACGGGTATTTGCAGCCGTGCAAACCAGACGCGCAAGGACGCCTGGATGCGGTCCTCGGTCAGGATGCTCTGGAACATCAGGGCCACGATTTCGATGATGGCCTTTTCGCTGGGGGAGTCCGCAGCCTGCTTGAGCGCGGCACTGCGTTGCCGCATGGCCAGCAGGTACTCGTCGAGCTGTGCGTGGGTGATTTCGATCCCGGCTGCCTGTGGCTGCCCGTCGAGTTGTGCAAAGCCCTGGAGTTTGCCGGGTTGCAACAAAGCATTGAGTTGCGGACTGGGCGCAGCAGGATGATCTGGGGTTTGGGTGCCAGATGCGCTGGCGCCTGAATGATCGGCAAACAGGCGTTTGATGCGGCCCAACACTTCCTGTGTCTGGGTTCGGGCGCGTGCCCACCATTCGCCACCCGAGGCTGCTCCCTGGGCGTGTTGGGGGTCAAAACGTGCCGTGGCGGCAAAGCTGGTCTCGTGTGGGCCACTGGCCTGGCCACCAGCACCGCCATGCGTGTTGCCGGTGGGGGGCGCGGCTTGCGAGTCGGTCTGAGGGGCACCGGCCACAGCGGTGCCGGGGGCTGACGGCGCTTTGCGCACGGCGTTCTTGAGATTGATCTCAGGCCTGACGCCGTTGGTGACCAGGAACCGGTTGGCCTCTTTGTAGGCTTCGACGACTTTGCCCGACACGCTGGCCGACAGGCTGGCGCTCAGTTGCTGCCACATGTCCCGGCTCAGACCTGCATGCGTCCACTCGTCCAGCAGGACTCGGCTGATGTTGTCGGGCTTGATCACATCGTTAGTTGGCAACTCGACACGCCCTTCGGCAAACAGCAGCCGAAGGCGAAGATCCGACAGTTCCTGCGAAGCAGCATCCTGAATGCGGGTGGCCAAACGCGAGGCCAGCAACTGGTCTTCCACGGCATCGTCGGCCAGCAGTTCCAGCTGACCGGGTTCGGTCTGTTTGCGGCTGTGGGCCGTTCCGCGCTGGACCAAACGTTGTTGCAGACTGGCCCGGATGCCGTCGATCCAGTTACGGTCCGAGTGCTGAAACGCGCTCATCGTATCCCGCGCGCTCTGCATGTCATGCCCCGTTTGAGCGGTCTCCAGACGCTGGGTCAGGTGGTCACGCAGGTCCTGCGCCACCTTGGGCAGGATCAGTCCCAGCTGGGCGCAAAAACGCTGCCGTGTCACGGCAGCGAGTGCGATAAGAGGCTCGGATGTGCTCACTTGGCAGGTTGGTTGCGACAGCGCTGACGGGATGACAACACACGGATCGAGCGGCGGAGGTTCAGGCAGATGCGCCGTGGTTGGGGTCGTCCGGGTTGCCTTCGCGCTTCTCGGCGCGGACGAGGTCTTCCCGTTTGATGCCCAGCCACATGCCCACGGCTGCTGCCACAAACACCGACGAATAGATGCCGAACAGGATACCAATGGTCAGCGCCAGCGCAAAGTAGAACAGCGTGGGTCCGCCGAACAACAGCATCGACAGCACCATGATCTGTGTGCTGCCGTGCGTGATGATGGTACGGCTGATGGTCGAGGTGATGGCGTGGTCGATGACCTGCACGGTGTTCATTTTGCGCTGTTTGCGGAATGTTTCACGGATGCGGTCAAAAATCACCACCGATTCGTTGACCGAGTAGCCCAGCACGGCCAGCACCGCTGCCAGCACAGCCAGCGAAAATTCCCACTGGAAGAAGGCGAAGAACCCCAGGATGATGATCACGTCGTGCAGGTTGGCGATGATGGCCGACACGGCGTACTTCCACTCGAAGCGCATCGCCAAGTAAATCATGATGCCGACGATCACCAGTCCGAGCGCAGTCAGGCCATCTGCTGCCAGTTCCTTGCCCACCTGCGGACCGACGAATTCGGTACGGCGCAACGTCACGCCGGGGTTGTCCGCTTTCAGGGCGGCCAGCAAGGCTTCGCTTTGCTGGCCGGAGGTCTGACCAGCGACAGGTGGCAGGCGCATCAGCACGTCACGAGACGTGCCGAAGTTTTGCACCGGCACGTCGTGGTAACCCAGTCCGCTGATGACGTTGCGCACGCTGTTCAGGTCGGCTGGCTGTTCGTAGGCCACTTCGATCACCGTGCCGCCTGTGAATTCGACCGACAGGTTCAGCCCCTTGTAAAACAGGAAGAAGACGGCAGCCAGGAAGGTGAGGAAGGACACCGCGTTGAGCACCAACGCGTGTTTCATGAAAGGAATGTCCTTTCGGATGCGGAAGAGTTCCATGTTGCTTGCCTTCAGTTGGCCTGTTGGGTCACGTCGGTACGGGATGAAGCTTCAGGCCGCCAGACGGTGCCGATGGACACGTTCTTGAGTTTCTTTTGTCGCCCGTACCACAGGTTGACCAGTCCGCGAGAGAACATCACGGCCGAGAACATGGACGTCAGGATGCCCACGCAGTGCACCACGGCAAAGCCCCTGACCGGGCCGGAGCCGAAGATCAGCAAGGCGATGCCGGCAATCAGGGTGGTGATGTTCGAGTCGAGGATGGTGCCCCACGCACGGTCGTAGCCGGCATGGATGGCCGCTTGCGGTGACGCGCCGTTGCGCAACTCCTCGCGCACACGTTCGTTGATGAGCACGTTGGCATCGATGGCCATGCCCAGTGCCAGCGCCATGGCGGCCATGCCGGGCAGGGTCAGTGTGGCTTGCAGCATCGACAGCACGGCCACCAGCAGCATCAGGTTGAAGGCCAGCGCCAGGCTGGAAAACACGCCGAACATCATGTAGTACACGCACATGAACAGCACAATGACCAGGAAGCCCCACAGCACACTGTTGAAACCCTTGGCGATGTTTTCTGCCCCCAGGCTGGGGCCGATGGTGCGTTCTTCGATGATGTCCATGGGCGCAGCCAGTGAACCGGCGCGCAGCAGCAGGGCGGTGTCGCTGGCTTCCACCGTGGTCATGCGGCCGGAAATCTGCACGCGCCCGCCACCAATCTCGCTGCGGATGACGGGTGCGGTCACGACCTCACCCTTGCCTTTTTCGAACAGCAGGATGGCCATCCGCTTGCCGATGTTCTCGCGCGTCACATCGCGGAAGATGCGGGCACCTTTGGCATCCAGTGTCAGGTGCACGGCGGCTTCCTGGGTCTGGCTGTCGAAGCCGGCTTGGGCGTCGGTCAGGTTTTCTCCAGTTAGGATGACCTGGCGTTTGGTGATGACGGCCTGGCCGTTGCGGTCCAGGTGGCGCTCGGAGCCGAAGGGCACCGGGCCGGTGTTGGTTTCGGCGGCGCGGCCTTCGCTGCTTTCGTCCACCATGCGCAGCTCCAGCGTGGCGGTGCGCCCCAGGATGTCTTTGGCCTTGGCTGTGTCCTGGACGCCCGGCAGTTGAACGACGATGCGGTCCAGGCCCTGCTGCTGGATGACCGGTTCGGCCACGCCCAGTTCGTTGATGCGGTTGTGCAGCGTGGTGATGTTCTGTTTGAGGGCCTGCTCCTGCACCCGGCGTGCCGCTTCGGGCTTGAATGTCAGGGTCAGACGCGTGTCTGTGCCTTCCTGGGCCATGGCAACCGCGAAGTCCGAGAACTGATCTTGCAGCAGGTTGCGGGTCGCTTCCAGTGTGGCCGCATCGCGCAGCTTGATGTCGAGCGATTGACCGTTGCGCTGGATGCCGCCGTGGCGGATGTTTTTCTCACGCAGTACGGTTCGCAGGTCACCAGCGAGTGCTTCGGCCCGTTTGGACAATGCACTCTGCATGTCAACCTGCAGCAGGAAATGCACGCCACCGCGCAGGTCCAGCCCCAGGTACATCGGCGATGCATGCATGGCCTGCAGCCAGGCGGGTGTGCGCGGCAGCAGGTTCAGTGCGACCACGTGGCTGGGCTCTGCCGGGTTGGGGTTGAAGGTTTTTTCCAGCGCGTCGCGTGCCTTGAGCTGGTCGTCGGTGGTGTCGAAGCGGGCCTTGATGGAGCTGCCTTCGAGCTGCACCCTGTTGGCCGTCAGGCCTGCTGCTGCCAGTGACTCCTCCACCCGTTTCAGGGTGCCTGTGTCCACCTTGGTGCTGGCTTTGCCGGGAGAGACCTGCACTGCAGGGGCTTCACCGTACAGGTTGGGCAGGCTGTACAGGCCGCCCAGGATCAGCATGACCGCGAGGATCACGTACTTCCAGATGGGGTATCGGTTCATGGGGAGGGGTGCAGAAAAAGCGTCAAAGGCGACCGATGTCGCGGGCCATGCCGGCTGGCTAGATCGCAAACATGCGGGTCGCCCGGTGGTGGGTGCAACGTTGGGTGCTTACTTGATGGTGCCTTTGGGCAGCACTTGCATGACGGAAGAGCGCTGGAACTGCACTTCCACGCCGGAAGCGACTTCAATGTCCAGGTAGGTGTCGCCCAGTTTGGTGATTTTGCCCAGCATGCCGCTGGCCAGCACCACCTCGTCACCCTTGGCCAGTGCGTCCACCATGGTTTTGTGTTCTTTGGCCTTCTTCATTTGGGGGCGGATCATCACGAAGTACAACACCACGAACATCAGCACCAGGGGCAACATGCCCATCAGGGTGCTTTGGGTGTCGCCAGCGGCGGCGGTTTGGGCGTAAGCGGAAGAAATGAACACAGTGGGCTCCGAAAAACTCGGCAGCAGGCCCCTGCCCGCCGCGCAAAGTTTCCGATTGTAGTGGGGCGGTTGGGTTCCCGCCGTGACGGGGCTGTGACCGGCAGCATCCTGATATTCAACCGAGATTGTCCATTGGGCGTAACTCCGATGCCGCCCTCTCAAGCCCTCATGAACAATCTCGGTTCAAAGACTGCTCAAAACATCATAAAAAATAGCATCAAGTGACGTAGTTAAAGCGGTATGCGGCAAAAACATCATTGATTTTGCCAGGCTTGCTCCCATTCGGCCCATCGTTTCAGGGCGGCTTGGGCGTTGCGGGCTTTGACATGACCGAAGCCCTTGATGCTTTCCGGCAAGCGGGCGAGTTCGAGTGCCAGAGCGTGGTTGCCTGCGTTCAGCCTGGAGACGATCAGGCCCAGCGCAGACTGGTAGTCGGCGATCAGCTGTCGTTCCATGCGGCGCTCTTCGGTCTTGCCGAACACATCCCACGCTGTGCCGCGCAAGGTCTTCAGTGGGGCCAGCCAGCGCATGGCCGTGCGGACGGCCGGGCCGTACACCTGCTTGACCAGTTCGCCACGCGCATTGGTCTTTGATAGCAGCGGAGGGGCCAGGTGGTGTTTGATGGTGTAGCCGTCTTCGAACATGTCGGCCAGCTTCTGTTCGAACGCCTGGCTGGTGTGCAGGCGGGCCACTTCGTACTCGTCTTTGTAGGCCATCAGCTTGAACAGGTTGCGGGCCACGGCATCGGTCAGGCGGGTCTGGCACAACGGCGCTTCGGCGGCGTGTACCTTGTCCACCCATGTGCGGTACGTGGCGGCGTAGTCAGCGTTTTGGTAGGCAGTCAGGAATTCGACCCGGCGAGCCACCACCTGCTCCAGCGTTTCACGCTTGTGCAGGGTGACGGTCTGGGCTGGTGTCAGCAGCCGCTGCACCGACGGCCAGTCGTGAGCTGCCTGCCTCCCCCACTGGAAAGCTGCCTTGTTGGCCTCGACGGCCACACCGTTCAGTTCGATGGCTCGCATCAAAGCGGCTTTGCCGAGCGGTATCCACCCCTTTTGCCAGGCGTAGCCCAGCAGCATGGGGTTGATGTACAGCGTGTCGCCCATGAGTGTGGAAGCCATCGCGTCGGCATTGAACAGGCCCAGGTCCTGCGGTGCCACCGATTGCGCGATGCTGGCCACGCAGGCATCGGACGGGTTGTGCCAGTCGCCGCTTTTCACGAACGCAGCCGTGGGGGTGCTGCTGCTGTTCAGCGCCACTTTGGTGCGACCGGGCAGCATGCGCGCCAGGGTGTCCTTGCCTGCGGTGACCAGTGGGTCGCAGCCGAGGATCAGGTCGGCCGCCGCCATGCTCACCCGTGTGGTGCAGATGCTGGCTTGGGTTGGCCCGATCAGCACATGACTCCAGGTGCCGCCGCCTTTCTGGGCCAGCCCAGCCGCGTCCTGGGTGACGATGCCCTTGCCTTCGATGTGCGCCGCCACGCCCAGCAACTGGCCGATGGTGATCACACCCGTGCCGCCCACACCCGCCACCACCATGCCGCACACCTCGGTCAGTGGCTGTTGAGCGGGTTCGGGCAGGTCGGCCATGGGCTGGGGCGCTGCTTTGCTGGCCGTGCCCTTTTTCTTCAGCTTGCCCTCGACCGTGACAAAGCTGGGGCAGAAGCCTTTCACACAGCTCAGGTCTTTGTTGCAACTGCTCTGGTTGATGGTGCGTTTCCGGCCAAACTCGGTTTCCAGGGGCTCGATGCTCAGGCAGTTGCTTTGCACGCCGCAGTCGCCACAGCCTTCGCAGACCGCTTCGTTGATCACGACGGTGGTGGCGGGTGCGGCCAGCGTGCCGCGCTTGCGGCGGCGGCGCTTCTCGGTGGCACAGGTCTGGTCGTAAATGATGACCGTGGTGCCTTTCAGCTCGCGGAATTCGCGCTGGATGGTGTCCAGCTCGTCGCGGTGGTGGATCGCGATGCCTTCGGGCAGGCCACGCACGGCGGCATATTTTTCAGGTTCGTCGGTGACGATGGTGATTTTCTGTGCACCCTCTGCCCTCATGCTCTGGGCAATCTGCACCACGCTGTGGCCTTCGGGGCGTTCGCCCACCTGTTGGCCGCCGGTCATGGCCACCGCGTCGTTGTACAAAATTTTGTAGGTGATGTTCACGCCCGCCGCGATGCTCTGGCGCACCGCCAGCAGCCCGCTGTGGAAATAGGTGCCGTCGCCCAGGTTGGCGAATATGTGCTGGTCGCTGGTGAACGGTGCCTGACCCACCCAGGGCACGCCTTCGCCACCCATCTGGGTGAAACCCACGGTGGAGCGGTCCATCCAGATGGTCATGAAGTGGCAGCCAATACCCGCCATGGCGCGCGAGCCTTCGGGTACGCGGGTGCTGGTGTTGTGCGGGCAGCCCGAGCAGAACCAGGGCTGGCGGTCGGCACCGGTGGCCAGCGTCAGGGTCTGCATGGCGCGCTCCTTGCCGTCCAGGACGGCCAGGTGGGCATCCATGCGGGCTGCCACGTCGTCGGGCACGCCCAGTTTCTTCAGGCGCTGCGCCAGGGCGCGGGCGATCAGGGCGGGCGAGAGGTCGGCATTGGCGCGCAGCAGCGTGTTCGCACTGGGGTTGGGCATGCTCCATTCACCGCCGGTGAAGTCGCCTTCCATCTCGTTGAATTTGCCCAGCACCGTGGGCCGCACGTCGCTGCGCCAGTTGTACAGCTCTTCTTTCAGCTGGTATTCGATGACCTGGCGCTTTTCTTCCACCACCAGAATCTCGCGCAGGCCGGTGGCGAACTCGCGGGTGGTCTGTGCTTCCAGCGGCCACACCACCGTGACCTTGTGCAGCCGCAGGCCGATGCGCTGGCAGGTGGCGGTGTCAAGTCCCAGGTCTTGCAGCGCCTGGCGGGTGTCGTTGTAGGCCTTGCCGCTGGCAATGACACCGAAACGGTCTGTGGGCCCTTCGATGACATTGTGGTTCAACCGGTTGGCGCGCACGTACGCCAGCGCGGCGTACCACTTGTGGTCCATCAACCGGGCTTCCTGTTCCAGGGCCGTATCGGGCCAGCGGATGTGCAAGCCGCCGGGTGGCATGGGGAAGTCGGGCAGCACGATCTGCACGCGCTCCGGGTCGATTTCTGCCGTGGCGCTCGATTCCACGATTTCCTGGATGGTTTTCATGCCGGCCCACACGCCCGAGAAGCGGCTCATGGCGAACGCGTGCAGGCCCAGGTCCAGGATTTCCTGCACGCTGGTCGGGAAGAACACGGGCAGGCCACATGCCTTGAAGATGTGGTCGCTCTGGTGGGCCGCCGTGCTGCTCTTGGCCACATGGTCGTCGCCTGCGACGGCAATCACACCGCCCCATGGGGTGGTGCCCGCCATGTTGGCATGTTTGAACACGTCTGAACACCGGTCCACCCCCGGCCCCTTGCCATACCAGATGCCGAACACACCGTCGAACCGGTTGGTGCCAGGTGGCGCAAAACCCAGTTGCTGGGTGCCCCACAGCGCGGTGGCGGCCAGTTCCTCGTTCACGCCGGGCTGGAACACGATGTGCTGGCCCTTGAGGTGTGGTGCTGCCTTTTGCAGCGCCTGGTCGTAGCCGCCCAGTGGCGAGCCCCGGTAGCCGCTGATGAAGCCCGCCGTATGCTTGCCGACCAGGGCATCGCGCTGGCGCTGCAACATGGGCAGTTTCACCAGGGCTTGCACCCCGCTCATGAAGGCGCGCCCGTGGTCCAGGCTGTATTTGTCGTCGAGCGTGACGGTGGCCAGTGCCTGGCGGATGTGCTCGGGCAGTTCGCGCGAAAAAGGGGCGTTCATGGGTTGTCTCCGGTTGGGGGCTGCAAAACGGGTGATGGCCGTTGGTTGCGTGTGAGCCGATGACCCCAGGGGTTGCCAGGGCGGGTCTCGGATGCATCACGCAGGAGCGAAAGTGTAGGCTGTTGGTGGCGACAGGTGTTTGCTTTTCGTGCCCATAATTGAGGTGTTTGAGAATGATCCTTGCTTGAAAGTGTTGAAATTTGAAATGCTTGATAAATTTGATCTGGCTATCCTGCAAGCCCTGCAATCCGATGGCCGTTTGACCAATGCCGAACTGGCCAACCGGGTGGGTCTTTCCGCTGCGCCTTGCTGGCGCCGCGTGCGTGCGCTGGAAGAAGGTGGTTACATCGTGGGCTACCGGGCCGAGTTGGACCGGCGCAAGATCGGGCTGGGTGTGTTGGCCTTTGTGCGCGTCGATGCCGAGCGCAACACCGGGGATGCCACCCGGCAACTCGAGGCGGCGATTGCGCGCTTGCCAGAGGTCATTTCGTGTCATTACATCAGTGGCAATGGCACCTTCGAGTTGCAGGTGGTGGCCGAGGATCTGGACAGCTTTTCGAAGTTTGCGCTGCAGAGCCTTATCAACCTGCCCAACGTCAAAGACCTGCACACCAGCTTTTCGCTCGGTGAGGTCAAAGCACCCGGACCTCTGCCGCTGGGGCATCTGGCGCGTGGTGCCGTGACCACGAACCGCTGACGGATCCCGCTCGTGCCCCTGATCAGGCATTACAGTTGACAGCGTTATGGCAGTTTTCGGCGGGGACTCTTCTTTGATGCAGCAGATCGCGGCTCGCGCAGCCCAGGCGGCCGGGCGCACGCATGTGCTGACCGTGTTGATTGCGCTGGCCTATGCCATCGCAGGTTGGCTGTCGCTGCAGATCACCATACCGCCTTACTACGTGTCGGTGCTGTACGTGCCGGCAGGTATCGCGCTGGGTGGGGTGCTGGTCTGGGGGCATCGGGCGCTGCCGGGCATCGTGCTGGGTGCGGTGGGGGTGCAATGGCTGGCAACCGCTCAGGCGGGGCTCCCGGCCTGGGGCTTGCACCTGGTGGTCACGCCGTTTGCTGCGGCGCTGCAGGCCCTGGCGACGGTGTGGTTGGCCCGCCGTTGGGTGGGCGTGCAGGCCGAGTGGGATGCGCCCCGGCCGGTCATGCTGCTGTTGCTGGTATGCGTGCCGGTGGGGCATTTGATCAACGCCAGTGTGTCGGCCCCGCTGCTGGTCTGGCGTGGGGCGGTACCCCAGGCAGATGCGCTGTTCACCTGGTGGTCATGGTGGCATGGCGATGCTTTGGGCGCGGTGCTGGTCTCACCTCTGGTGCTGGCCTTGTTTGGTAAACCCCATGCAGTCTGGCGGCCACGGCTGAAAACTGTGGTGTTGCCCATGCTGATGGCGCTGGCCGTGGTGTCGGTCGCGTTCATCCAGATCCAGGCGGCAGACGGCAGGGCATTGCGGCAGCGTTTTGACCAGGAGGCCGAAGCATTGACCGAGCGCCTGCAGCGCCGCCTGCATGCCCAGACCGATGCCGTGATGGCGGTTGCACGGCTCAAGGAAATCACCCAGCGTGAAGACCTGGCTGATTTCAAGAATGGCACCGGTGTGTGGTTGGATCGGTATGCCGGTACCCAGAATTTTGGCTGGAGCCCGCTGATTCCTGACGCGGACCGCCCGGCCTTTGAACGCCGTGCCAACGAATTGCACGGCAACCGCCTGAAGCAACCCTACCAGCTGCGGGGCCGGGACGCAGACGGCAAGTTGTTCGTGGCCCGGCCGGCCGCGACCTATCTGCCCATCCTGTTTGTCGAACCGCTGGCCACCAACCAGTCGGTGCTCGGCCTGGATGTTCAGGTGCTGTCGGCCACTGCACGCGCGGTGAAGGCCACCATGCAAAGCGGCTTGGCGCATGTGACCGAAGGCATCCGCCTGGTACAGGAAACCGGCGAACAGCGTGGCGTGGTGATGTACCAGGTGGTGCATGAACGCTCGGCACAGCCATCGCCATCGTCATCGCCTGCCAGGCAGGTGCGTGGCGTGGTGTCTGCCGTCTTCCGCATGGACGATGTGCTGCACGCCGCCCTGGGCGACCTGAACCCCGACTACCTGCGGGTGTGTCTGCTCGACCCGGCTGCGCCCGCGCACAACCAGCGCCTGACCGGGCAGGCTGGTTGCAACAGCGACGTGGCCACCCAGGTTCGCTACTTCGGCTCGTCTTCGGTCCAGTTTGGCGAGCGTACCTGGTTGTTCCAGGTGGCTGCCGGGCCGCAGTTCGAGAGCGTGGAGCGCGGGTGGATCGCCTGGAGCACGCTGACCGTGAGTTTGCTGGCCGTCGCCATGCTGGGTGCCTTCCTGATCGTGCAGACCGGGCAGGCTCGCCGCACCGAATTGCTGGTGGAGCAGCGCACCCGTGAATTGGCGCAAAGCAATGCGGGTTTACAGCGTCTGGCCTTGTATGACCCCTTGACAGGCCTGGCCAACCGTCTGCACTGGACGGAGGAAGTGCACAAGGCGCTGGATGCCGCCCGTCGTCACGATGACCGGATGGCCGTGCTGTTCGTGGATCTCGATCATTTCAAGAATGTCAACGACAGCCTCGGGCACAGCGTGGGCGATCTGTTGCTCAAGGCAGTGGCCGATCGGTTGCGCGCCTGCCTTCGCGCGCATGACGTGATGGCCCGGCAGGGCGGGGACGAGTTCGTCGTCATGTTGCCGCGCCTGCGCCACCGGGGCGACGCCGCGCTGGTGGCCGGCAAGATGGTCGAGCAGTTGACCGAGCCCTTCGTGCTGAACGGGCACACCGTTCGCGCATCGGCCAGCGTGGGGGTGGTGTTTTACGAAGGGGGCGACGAGGACGTCGAAACGCTGCTGCGTCACGCCGACCTGGCCATGTACAAAGCCAAGTCGTCCGGGCGCAACGCGTGGGCGTTTTTCGAGCCTGAGATGGATCACGGCATCGCCCAGCGGCTGCTGGTGGAGAGCGATTTGCGCCGTGGCATCCGCGACAACCAGCTGGTGCTGCATTACCAGCCGCAAACCAATTGCCAGACCGGTGAGGTCACCGGCGTCGAGGCTCTGGTGCGGTGGCAGCACCCCACACGTGGCCTGCTCATGCCCGACAGTTTTGTGCCCCAGGCAGAAGCCAGTGGCCTGATCGACGAGCTGGGCAGCTGGGTCATGCGAGAAGCCTTCAGGCAATCGCGCGAGTGGGTTGACCAGGGCATCCAGGGCGTGACGGTGGCGGTCAACGTGTCGGCCATGGAATTTGGCCGGGCCAGTTTCATCACGCGGTTGCGACAGGCCCTGGATGAAACGGAGGCCGACCCGGACTGGATCGAGCTGGAAATCACCGAATCGGCGCTGATGCAATCGCTCCCGGAATTGATCGCCCGCCTGGGCGACATCGTTCGCATGGGCGTTCGTCTGGCGCTGGACGACTTTGGCACCGGTTATTCCAGTCTGGGCTACCTGAAGCGCCTGCCCCTGCACAGCCTGAAGATCGACAAGTCATTTGTCCGTGAACTCCCTGGTGACAAGGAGGACGAGGCCATCGTGTGCGCCACCCTGTCGATGGCCCAGGCGCTGGGGCTGAAGGTGGTGGCCGAGGGTGTGGAGGTGGCCGAGCAGCGGGCATTCCTGGCCCGCATGGGCTGCGACGAGATGCAGGGTTGGTTGGTGTCCCGGCCGATGCCGGCGGCCGCTTTTGCCGACTGGTGGCGTGCCCGTCAGGCAGGTCGGCAGGGCTGATCAGGGCGTGGTGCGGGGCCAGAGTGCCCACATTTGCAACGGTTGCTTCAGGCCGCCCACCAGGGCCAGCGCCGAGTCGCCCCAGCCGGCAAAGTAGTCTGCCCGAACCGCGCCGACGATGGCGCCACCGGTGTCCTGCGCCAGCACCAGACGCTGCAAGGTGGCACTCGGGCCCGAGCTGGCCAACCACACCGGTGTGCCGTAGGGAATGCTGAGCGGGTCCACGGCTATCGAGCGTTCGGGTGTGAGCGGAACGCCCTGTGCCCCGCGTGGCCCGAACTGTGCCTCCAGCGAGCCCAGTGGCTCTTCCCTGAAGAACACCGTGCGCGGGTTGCTCCACAACATGTCGTTGACACGGTCGGGGTTGCGGGCAGCCCAGGCTTTGATGCCCGCCCACGACGGGTCGGTGATGGCCTTCTGGTCGAGCAGCCAGCGGCCCACGCTCTGGTAGGTGTGGCCGTTGTGGGCTGCAAAGGCCAGGCGCACCGTTCGCTCGCTGCCGTCCGGTTCCCGCACGACCACGCGGCCCGAGCCCTGGATTTGCAGGATGAGGGCATCGATGGGGTCATTGAGCCAGACGATTTCACGGCCTGCCAGTTGCGCCTGCACGTCGGCGCGGGTGTCGATGTCGCGCCGCGAAAACCAGGGCTGACGTTCGCCCAGTCGTGCCGGTGGGGCATACAGCGGCACCGTGTGCGTGGCGGTCCGTTGTCGGTTGGCTGAAATGACGGGTTCGTAATAGCCCGTCAGCAGTCCGGCCGGCTCGCTGCCATCCGGGTTGACCACCCGGTACGGTTGCAGCTTGCGCACCATCCAGGCCAGTTGTGTGGCAGGTGTGCCGAGCAGTTGCGGACGCAGTTCGCGGCAGATGGCTTGCCAGGCAGGTGGGGGACGTTCGCAGCTGCGCACCCAGGCGTGCCAGGCCTGGTGCCAGTCGTCGGACTGCAGGCCCGGCAGCTTGTCCCAGCCCACCGGTTGCCACAGGCTGCGTGCCCTGACCACGGGCGCAGGCAGCGGCTGAGCCTGTGCCCAGGCCAGGGCTTGCGCGACATCGGCATCAAATGCAGGGGCGTCGCTTGTCGGGCTGCTGACGACCGGGGCGGTCGGGGCCGAGGCATCGGGTACCTGACGCGGTGGGGCTGTCGAGCAGGCACTCAGTGCCAACGCCATGCAGGTTGCTGCCCATGCCCACAGAAGGCGTGGACAGTTTGTTGAGAAAATTTTTGAATAAAAAATGGCCATGGCGCTTGAAAATAATGGATCAAGTGCTATTGTTTTCTGACCTTGTTGGCCAGCTCGACCGCTGATTTGACGCCCATTTTTTCGAAGATGCGGGCACGGTGGACTTCGACCGTGCGAACGCTGATGTCCAATTCGTCGGCCACCAGTTTGTTGGGCAGGCCAGCAATCACGCGCTGCATCACATCGCGCTCGCGCTCGGTCAGTTGGGCCAGCAAACCAGCGGTCTCATGCTGGCTGGCCAGGCGCGACACGTGGTCGGCAGACAACAGCAGGGCTTGTTCGACCTTGTCGACCAAAGCATTGTCAGAAAAGGGCTTTTCACAGAAATCGAAGGCACCGCGCTTGACCGCATCGACCGCAGTGGCCACGTCGGCGTGTCCGGACAGAAACAGCACGGGGATGGTGGCTGCCCAGGGCAATGCCAGCAGCCGCTCGAAAAGCGCCAGGCCACTCATGCCCGGCATCCGCACATCCAGCAGCAGGCAGCAGGGCTCCTGAGGCGGCGTGTGCCAGCAACGCTCCTGCATGAAGGCCTCCGCGCTGCCATAGGGCTCGGACAGCAGGCGCCGGGTTCGCAGCAGCCATGACAGCGCATCGCGCACGCTGGCATCGTCGTCGACGATGTAGACCTTGTGATGGGCGGGATGGATGGGCATGGCAGCGCATTATGGGTGTGCAGCGGGCAATGTGAAGCGGAACGTGGTGCCAAAGGGTTGTGCGGGCGTGTGCGTGAGGGTGCCCCCGTGTTGTTCGATCACGGTCCGGCACAGGCTCAGCCCCAGCCCCATGCCTTCCGCCTTGGTGGTGAAAAACGGGGTAAACAGGTTGGCGACCACCTCGTCAGGCAACCCGGCACCGTGGTCGGTCACGGCAAATGCCACCTGTTTTTTGCCTTCCGGCGTGGTCTGCAGGTGGGCTGACAGGGTGAGCGTGCGAAGCCCCGATGTTGCTGCCGGGTGGCCATCGGCCATGGCTTGCATGCCGTTGCGCGCGAGGTTGAGCAGCACCTGTTCGACCATCGTCCGGTCACACAGGGTGTCAGGGCAGTCCGGCGGGGTGTCGAGTTCGATGTGGATGTGTTCCCGGCTGGCCTGCAGCGTCAGCAAGGGCAGGATGGCCTGGAACAGCTGTGGTGCCGACACCTGCTCCCTGGCCAGCTCGCCAGGCTGTTGCTTGCGGCGGACGAAGTCGCCCACACTTCGGATGACGCGAGCCGCGCGGTCAGCCTGCGCCCGGATGTGTGTCATGGCACCTGCCACATCGGCCAGTTGTGTGGCCTGATCGGTGTCGTGCGCGTGTGTGAGCAGGTTCATGGCACCCGTCGCGTAGCTGGAGATGGCTGAAAGCGGCTGGTTCAGCTCGTGGCTGAGGAGGGATGCCATTTCGCCCACGCTCGCCAGGCGGGCGGTGGCTTGCAGTCGATCCTGGCTGGCGCGTGACACGGCTTCGATGCGGTGTTGCTCGGTCAGGTCCAGTATGGCGCTCATCCAGCCGGTCTGGGTGCCGTCGGCATCGATCAGGGGGGCTTCGATGATCAGGACCGGAAAGCAGGTGCCATCTGGTCGCCGGAACACCGATTCGAAGCCTTCTTTGGGCAGCAACTGCCCGGCCAGGCGGATGGCTTGTCTGCGCTGGTATTCGTCGGCCAAGTCAGGTGGCCAGTAAGGGGCGGGTGGGCCAGAGCCCAGCAGGTCGGCTGCCCGCAGCCCCACCATCTGGCAGAAAGCCGGGTTGACGTAGGTGATGCGCCCGGCCAGGTCACGCGCACGCAACCCCGTGACCAGTGAATCTTCCATGGCCTTGCGAAAGGCCAGGGCCTCGGCCAACGCCCATTCGGCCCGCTGGCGCCTGCGCATGTCGCGCCCCAGCATGATCATCAGCACCAGCAGCAATGCCGACATGCCCGCCACCAGCGCGGTGGCGCCCCACTGGCTGATGTCCAGCCTGTCGCGTGGGCTGTCCAGCCGCAGCTTCATCGCGTGGCCGGGCAGTTCGAGCACCTGTTCGGTCACGAATGTCTGCCCACCCGGACGCGAGGATGAAATGGCCAGACGAGTGCCGTCCAGCTCGGTGAGCGACACACCTCTGCCACGCACTGCCATGCGGTCGGTCAGTTCAGTCAGCATCCCCGGCAAGGCATAGGTGACGACCAGGTAGCCCACCAGATTGCCCTGATACAGGGAGGGCAGGCACATTTCCATCAGCTCCATGCCTTGCCCATCCCCGAAATGCCTGAAATGGCTGGGCGCATACACGGCACCGCTGAGGCGGCGTGCGCTGGTGCACGCCAGGGCAATGTCGGGCAGGCGGTCAGCTGCCGAGCGGATGTGGCCGCTGCCGACCATGTAGGGGCTCACGCGTTCGATCTTGGGTGCGAAAGCCAGGTTGTGCCAGGCGAGGGAGACCATTTCGCGCCGCTGCAACAGCATGTCGGCAGCGGTGCTGTCCCAAACGTCAGGCTGTGCAAGGGGGTTGGGCAGGCTTTGCAGGGTCTGGATGTTGCGGTACAGCCCGGCGCGGATGTCGCTGACCAGTGCGGTCGTTTCCTCGTCGAGTTGTGCCTGTACGCGGTTTTCCTGAAAGCGGCGCGCCAGCACCATGGCCGTACCCACCAACGCGCAGACCACTGCCACCAGTGCGGCCCACAACAGCCAGCGCCGGAGCTGGTTGGGCTGACGGGGGGCTGTGACGGGCTCCACGGCGGGCAGCGGCGCGTCAGAACACCCGGTGCTGCAAGGCAGGCAGGTTGGTCCGCACGCGCTGCAGGGTGGCGGCATCGACCTCTGCCAGTACCACGCCTTCCCCGGTGGCGAGTTCGTTCAAGGTCTGGCCCCACGGGTCGATGACCAGGCTCTGTCCCCAGGTGCGTCGGCCGTTGGCGTGTTCGCCACCCTGCGCACTGGCCAGCAGGTAGGCCTGGTTTTCGATGGCACGTGCCCGCAGCAGCACCTCCCAGTGGGCCTGACCGGTGGTGTGGGTGAATGCGGCGGGCACCAGAATCAGGTCGGCCGCGAGTTGACGGTAGAGCTCGGGGAAGCGCAGGTCGTAGCAAACACTCAGGCCCACCGTCCAGCTGCCGCCATCCCGATCCGTGCAGACAAACGAGACGGGTGTCTGGCCGGCTTGCAGCACGGCAGCCTCGTCGTAACGCTCGGTGCCGTTGTCAAAGCGGAAAAGGTGAATCTTGTCGTACCGGGCCACACACTGGCCTGAAGGGTCGTGAACCAGAACGGTGTTGGTCACACGGTTGGGGGTTGAGGTGGCCATCGGCAAAGTGCCTCCCACCACCCACAACCCGAAGTCGCGCGCGGCGGCTTGCAGCATCGACTGGATCGGGCCGCTGCCCGGCGTTTCGGCCCATTTCAGTTTGTCGGTGTCCCGTTGCCCCATCAGGCAGAAGTATTCGGGCAGTACTGCCAGCTCGGCCCCCTGTTGCGCTGCGGTTTGCAGCAGACGGCGGGCGGTGGCGAGGTTGGCAGGCACATCGGTGCCTGACACCATCTGGATGGCGGCGATTTTCATGGCTGTTTCTCGGGGCTGACGGATGGGCTGGAGGGGCTGGCGGACGGCAGGGGCGTGGCAGACGATTCAGGTGTGCGGGCGATCGGCAGCGGAGTTTCGTCCGACGCCGTTCGGACCCGGTCTACCTGCGGATCTGACCACGACCCGTGGATGTGAAAGGTCTGCGTGGAGGCCTTGATTAGTGGCTGGCGCAGAAAGGCCTGCGCCAGAAACGTGCCCAGCCCGACAGCCGGGTTGACGACAGTCGCGATCAGCGATGCGGTG
Organism: Comamonadaceae bacterium UBA2334; assembly: GCA_002344885.1. Taxonomy (GTDB): domain Bacteria; phylum Pseudomonadota; class Gammaproteobacteria; order Burkholderiales; family Burkholderiaceae_C; genus UBA2334. The sequence continues at coordinate 48,627 of DDUQ01000091.1, read as the reverse complement.
CCTGCATTCAGCTCGGGAATGACCAGTGCCCGGATGTCCTGCGTCTCGGTGCCGATGTCTGCCGTGCCTTCCAGCAGCACGGCAGCGGTGGGGCCTTTCATCTGCAAGTTGTTGGTGGTGGCCACGCCTTTGCTGACAACGGCATCGCCGCGCACAAAATCGAATGCAAAACCTTGCGTGAATACATCGCTGAAGTCCAGCGTCAGCCGCCTCGGCAGAGACTGCAGGCTGAGCACACCCAGCAATTTGGCAATGCCGGGATCGGCCCGCAGGAATTGGCCTGCAGCCAGGTTCAGGTTGAGCTGCCCCGACAGGCTGGGTGTGTGGAGCGCGTAAGGCGGCCCTTGCCAGTTCAGCTGGCCTTTCATCTGCCCTTTGCCGCCCCGGAACACATCGGGCATGCCGAAGCGTGCCAGCAGGGCCCCCGTGTCGTTGACGTCAAGCGTGAACTGCAGGCCGGTGTGGCGGGTGCCGGGTGTGCCCCCGCTGGGGCTGGTGCTGGCCGATGCCCAATCTCCCGACCCGACCAGCTGCGCTTCAGGGACTTTGAGTGTCAACTGGTTCAGGTGCCAGTCCGCGCCGCCCTGGGCATGGGCGCTGTGGGTGGCTTGCAGGTTCAGCGTGCCCAGCTGGCGGCCATCCAGCTCGAGCGCACCCACTTCAATGTCGAGCGCGGGCATGGTTGGCAGCGGTTTGGCAGGTGCCGGCAAGGGTGTGCCGGCCGCCAGGGCGGTTGACGTGGGGGCAGCGGGTGACGTGGTTTGCCATTTGACATGTCCCAGCTTGGCTTGGAGGTATGCCCCTTTGCCTTCTGCGCCCGGCCGGTAGCTGAACTGCCCGGCCAGTTCACGCGCCTGTACCTGACCACGCCAATTCGTCCCCTGTCGTGTGGTCTGCAGCCTGACATCGCGCCAGTCGCGTCCGCCAGCCGTCAAGCGGGGTGTGTGGAGGTTGACCTGGTTGGGCAATGCGGTTGCCAGCGTGGCGGCCAGGTCGGTTGGGTCTGCCGACTGTGGGGGCGGGCTGGTCAGCAGGTCTTCCCAGGCATCGGCGTCGAAGTGGGGCAGGTCGACCGCGAGCTGAATGCCCGACGCGGGCGCTGCCGATGCCGTGCGTGCACGGTCGCCGATGGCGATGCTGCCGGCCAGGGTGCGGGTGGGCAGGGTCGTCACGTCACGCACCAGCGCAGCCCTCAGCAGCGGCGACTGTCCATCGGCCAGTTCAAGCGTCGTTCCCTCCAGTGTTGCCGCTGCCGGGGTGTTGGGTTTTGCGGGCAGCGGACGGCTCTGGTACCGCATCGGCCAGGTTGCACCCGTGGCTTTGTCAAGGGGGGCGGGCAGGTTGAATTGCAAGCCCTGCAGGTTGCTCTCTACCTGGATGTCAGGCCCTGCAGCGCCCAAGGTCAGTTGAGCCGTGTAGGCGGTCGAGCCACGGGCATGGGCGGCCAGTTGGGCGCCCAGACCCAGGAACGCGGCCTGTTTCAAGCCTTCTGCGGTGGCCGTGCCCTGGCCTCTGAAACGCACAGGGGTGTCGGCTGCGCGCATGCCACCGGCAAACTGCAACTCCCCGCCGACCAGCCGGGCTGTGGCTGCAGGCACCTGAAAACCCTTGTCGGTGAATTCGACCGTGCCGCGTGTGCGGCCCAGCACTGGGGTGTCGGGCGCAATCTGGACATCGTTGCCCGGCAAGGTCACGCTTCCTTTGACGGTGGTGTGGGCCATGCGCTGAAGCGGTATCGCGAGGCCGAACTGGATGGCGGCCGTACCGCTGCCGCGTGCCTGTGCCAGTGCGTGGGCCGTCATGTCGGCCAGCGGGCTGCGGCGCACCACAGACAGGGCGTCCTGCAGGGGGCCGTCTATCTGGGCATCGACCTCGACCACCGCGTTGTGCGACAGGTCGGCGATGCGTGCCGAAGTCCGGCCTACCCTCAGGCCCGGTGCATCGGCGACCAGTCCCTTGGAGACCTTGAGCGACATGCTGGCCTTGTCGAACACCAGTTCACCCTCCAGTTGCCTGAGCGCGGGCCACTTCAGCGCCGTGGCTTCGGCGTAGGCGGGTGGGACGAATGCGTAGTCCACCTTGCTCACCTTGGCAACGATGCGGAAGTCTCCTTCGGGCGATTTGTCGAAAGGCATGTGCCACAGGTCACCGTGGACCTTGAAGCGCACGTCACGGGCGTCGCCCGCCAGAATGGCATCGCGCACATAGTGTCGGGCATCGGCCGCGATCACCAGGGGCAGGTACCGGTGCACGCGCGCGCCTTTGCCCCGTGACAGGGTGCCGTCCAGCTTCAGGATGCCGGGGAAGCGGGTGCCCGAGCCACTCGTCTCGGGGGGGGCGGTGCGCCAGCTGCCGGTTGCCTGTCCCTGCAAGTCCGCATTGCTGAAGCGCGCGTTGCTGAACTGGACGTGGATGTCTCCGTTCTTGAGTGTCCAGTTCACGTCGGCCTGGGCCGAGTCGAGTGGAATCAGCGGGTCTTCGAACACACCCGGAAACACCAGATTGCCCTGGCGCATGCCCAGCGTGGCTTTGCCACCGTGCTGGTTCAGCTCGAAAGTTGCGTGCGCGCCCGAGAAGCCGGGCCGCCCCGGTGTGGTGGGTGTGTCGGCAGGGGCGGTGGGCAGGTTGGCCGCGCGCAGCGACAGGTCGCGTGCCTGGCCCTTGGCCGAGTAGCTCGACCAGGTCTCGTCGTTGCCGGTCCACTTCAGGCTCAGTTTTTCGATCTCGCCGGTGGGTTGCAGTTCGTCCACCCAATGGCGCAGGTCGGTGGGCAATGGCAGGGCGCTGGCCAGTTCCTGCACCGCAGCCAGGTCAAAGCGGCTGATGTCGAGTTCGCCGGGGGCCTGGGATGGTGCCGCGGCGGGCTGGTAAAGGGCACGCAACTGACCGTTGGTCCAACGCGTGCCATGGTCGGTTTCGAGGTCGATGCGGTCGGTTTCGATGGCCCAGCCCTCGGGTTGGTGTGTCAGCATCAACCTGCCCGCAAAATGCTTCAGCTGCAAGGCATGCGCAGCCCGGCTGAACCGGGCGTTCACGTCGGTCAGCGCCAGGTCTGCCGTGCTGTGGGTCAAACGGCCTTTGTCCACATCGGCCCACACACGCAATGCGCCGCGCCCTTGCGAAACGTGCAGTCCGATCTGATCGGACAGCTGCGTGGGGCTGGCCATGCGGGCCAAGTCCACCGCTGGCATGTCGACGAAGGCGGTTCCCCGCCAGTCCGACAGGCGGCCGGGGTGCAGCGTCAGCAAGGGAGACCGGAAAACCCCCTGCAGGTTGATGCGCCCGGCCAACCCGCCTGCGGGTGTGGCATCGAGCCGCAGCAGGTGTTGGCGCCCTGGATTGCGGACGACCAGATCCACCTGCTCCAGCGTGACGGCGGGTTGCTGCCTGAGGTCGTCGGTCCACCGGACCGTGCCCGAGCGGATGGCGAACTCGGATTGCGCAAAAAACCAGTCGAGCAGCGCCGAGGGTTCATCGGTTGCAGCCTCCCCACCAGACAGGGCAAAGCCAGCCACTTCGAACACCCCGTCAGCCCGGCGGCGGACATCCAGCGTGGGCTGATCGATGTGGATCTGGTCGAAACCCAGTCGCCACAGGGAAGCAACGGACACAGATGTCAGCACGCGGTTGAGCACCAGGGCGTCGCGCCCGGAGCCGTCGAGCAGACGGACCCCAGAGAACTCGAACGTCGGGATCCAGCCGGATGATTCCGCCTGGATGGCACCGATGCGCACGGGAATCCCGACAGCGCGAGAGGCCAGGTTCTCGAGGTCCGGTCGCCAGTCGCCGATTCGGGGCACAATGAAACCGTGAACCACAGCAAGCGTTGCGACAAACAACACCCAGCCCGACACCACCAGCCAGAGCAACAACCGAAGGCAGCGGGCAGCCCATACAAGGGGCCGGGAGGGGAGGCGGTACATCTGATCCATCAACCGCCAAATTATGACGGCGCGGCGATGGGCGCGTGCGGGCCAAGCCTGCTTGGGCTCACCTCTTGATACACATTTCCGTCTGACTGAACATGTCCGATCACCCCATGCCTTGCGTCGAGCCAGACCATGCCGAACTGAGTCTGGCCGAGCCGATTTCCGAGCATTCCCGACTGTGCCAGCGGCTGCGGCGGCGCTACGAGAGCACCTTGGCCGTGTTGCCCGACGGGCCGCCGGTTCACGCCACCATGCAGGCAGCGCTGTCGACCCTGCGCGCGCAGGGCATGACGCTGGGCGCGGGGCTGCGGGTGGTGCGGCAGCTCGTGATGGAGCGGCTGGTGGTGCTCGATTGCGAGCAGGGAGCTGGACTGGATGTGGTGACCCGGGCTGTGACCGAGTTGGCCGAGTTCGCACTGGACCATGCCCTGGCTGATGCCCGCACCACGCTGGATGCGGTCTACGGCGCGCCCATGGTGCTCTTGCCAGACCAGCCGCCCCGCGAGGCCCAACTGTGGATCATCGGCATGGGCAAGCTTGGCGCCCGCGAGTTGAATGTGTCCAGTGACATCGATCTGATCTATGTCTACGACCACGACGGCGAGACGGCCGGCAACGCCATGGGCCGTAACCGTGTGTCGAACCACGAGTACTTTGCCAAGGTGGTGCGGCACATTTACCAGTTGGTGGGAGACACCACCGAGCACGGACTGGTGTTCAGGGTTGACCTGGCCTTGCGGCCCAACGGCAATTCCGGGCCACCCACGGTTTCCCTGGGTGCGCTGGAAGAGTATTTCCAGGTGCAGGGCCGGGAGTGGGAGCGTTTTGCATGGCTCAAGAGCAGGGTGGTGGCGCCGCACCACGCGGTCGGAGAAAAGGACGTGCAGGCCTTGCGCAGCATCGTCATGCCGTTCGTGTTCCGCCGTTACCTCGATTACAACGTGTTCGAGTCGTTGCGCGTGTTGCACCGTCAGATCCGGGACCACGCCGCCAAGCGGGCGGCAGGCCATCCGGAGCGGGCGAACGATGTGAAGCTGTCCCGAGGTGGCATCCGTGAAATCGAATTCACGGTCCAGTTGCTTCAGGTGGTCAGGGGTGGCCAGTTCCCGGAACTGCGCACCAGGCCCACGCTGGATGCGTTGTCCCGGGTGAGCCGAGCGGGCCTGATGCCGGCCGAGACGGCCGATGCTTTGGCGCGCGCCTACGTGTTCCTGCGCAAGGTGGAGCACCGCATCCAGTACCTGGACGACCAGCAGACACATCTGTTGCCCACCCGTGACGATGACCTGCTGTGGATCGCCCGGACCATGGGCTTTGAAGGCGTGTGCCCCTTCCTGCACGCGCTCGACGGGCACCGCGAGACCGTGGCGCACGAGTTCGACATCTTGCTGGGGCAGCCCGCCGGTGAGTGCCGTGGCAAGGGTTGCCCGGGCAAGGAAGGCGCGGGTGACGGCGACTTGCTGGCCGTCCTGCACGACTTGCCGCCTGCTTTTGCCCAGCGTGTGTCCGATTGGAGCCAGCACCCGCGGGTGCTGGCGTTGCGCGACGATGCGCGGGTGCGACTGGTCCGCCTGGTTGAGCGCACCGGTGCCTGGTTGGGCGAGGGGCGTGTGACGGAGACGGCAGCGCTGCGCATGGCTGACTGGATGGAACCACTGTTGCGCCGGGAGAGTTACCTGGCGTTGCTGCAGGAGCGGCCTTCGGTGCACGAGCGTTTGCTGCACTTGCTCGGGGCGGCGCGTTGGCCCGCCAAATATCTGCTCGCACACCCCGGTGTGATCGATGAGTTGGCCAGCCGCCAGTTGTTCCAGGAGCGGTTCGAGCCCGAGCAGTTCGAGGCCGAACTCGAGTCACGTCTGGAGGCCCTGCGGCTCAACCACGAGGATGACGAGGAAAGTCTGCTCAACCTGCTGCGACGGGCGCACCATGCCGAAGTGTTCCGCACCCTGGCGCGGGATGTGGAAGGTGTGCTCACCGTCGAGCAGGTGGCCGACGACCTGAGTGCGCTGGCCGATGCGGTGTTGCGCGTCACGGCGCGCTGGTGCTGGCAACGGTTGAAACAGCGGCACCAGGGCGAACCTGGTGTGGCCATCATTGGCTACGGCAAGCTGGGTGGCAAAGAGCTCGGATACGGCAGCGACCTGGACATTGTGTTTGTGTACGAAGACGATTACCCGGATGCGTCAGACATTTACGCAGCGCTGATCCGCAAGATGATCAACTGGCTGACCGTGCGCACAGGCGAGGGCGATTTGTATGAAATCGACACCGCCCTGCGCCCCAACGGCAATTCGGGCTTGTTGGTCACCCGCTTCGAGGCGTATGCCAGCTACCAGGAGGGGCGTGGCAGCAATGCCGCCTGGACCTGGGAGCACCAAGCCATCACCCGCGCCCGTTTCGTGATGGGCACCCCTGCGCTGGCCGACAAGTTCAATGCCGTCAGGGCCAATGTGATCACGGCGCCGCGCGTTGCGGCCGATCTGGCGCGCGAGATTTGCGCCATGCGCGACAAGGTCCGCCAGGCGCACCCCGTCAGGCCGGGCCAGTTTGATGTCAAGCACAGCCAGGGTGGCATGGTCGATGCCGAGTTCGTTGTGCAGTATCTGATTCTGTTGCATTCTTCAATTTATTCTGATCTTCAGCTCAATTTGGGTAACATTTCTCTGCTTCAAATCGCAGAGCAGTCGGGTTTGCTGCCGCAGGGGGCTGGGCTGGCAGCGGCAGATGCCTACCGTCGCCTGCGCCAGTACCAGCACACGGCCCGCCTGGACGAGTCACCCACCCAGGTCGACCCCGCGCTGGTGCAGACCGAGTCAGGGGCCATTCGGCGGGTGTGGGAACACGTGCTGGGGCCCTACGGGTGAAGGCTGTGCAGTTGATGCCTGCGCCGGTCGGTTCAGTCTTGTAGCCTGGTCAACATGCGCGCCAAGCTGTGGTTGAGTGTGTGTGTGTGCCACGCGGTGGCCAGCATGCTGGTCTGGTGGATGGGCGAGCGCCTGCCAGACTGGCTCATCTGGCGTGCCGATCACTGGCTGGACAGGCCCTGGACCCTTTGGACCAGTGCCTGGGTGCACATGAACACCCAGCATCTCATCAGCAATCAGTTGGCCGTCGGGGCGCTGGCGGCCATGGCCTGGGTGCTCAAGCCGGGGTTGCGGGCCAGCGCGGCGTGGCTTGCGGCATGGCCACTGGTGCCATTGGTGCTGCCGCTTTGGCCCCATGTGGGTTACTACGCTGGCCTTTCGGGGCTCATCCATGCCGCCGTGGCGGTGGTGGGGGTGTACCTGCTGGCGGGCCGGTCTGCGGTGCCCGTCGCGAGGCGGTGGGGGCTGATGCTGCTGGCGGGGCTGTTGGCCAAGCTGTTGTACGAACGCAGCTGGCAGTGGCCTGTGGTATGGAGCGACGGTCTGGGCATCTCGGTGGTGCAGTCAGCGCACCTGATCGGCGCCGTAGGCGGTGCCTTGCTGATGGGGTTGTTGTTGCACCGGGCGCTGGACCAACACTGAATCAGGCACTGAAACAGGCGCTCGAAAAGGCACTTGCAGACGGCATCTCGCTCGCGCAATTGCCGTGCCGGGCAACGTGTGCGCAAGCGTTTGGCGGCTGGGTGATGAAGCGCGGGAACTTTTTTCGTCCGGGCCAGCTCTGAGTGTGGTGAGTCGGTGCGCTGGCGCAAGCCGCGTATCGGTTTTCAGGTTTTTGGGTTGCGCAGTCACGCTGGTGTAACAAGCCAGGGTGCCATGCCCGGGCAGTTTCCTCCTCATCCCTCTCTCACTCGTTTGCTCGGGAGCGCTGCGCAGCCTTTTTTCTATGAAGGCATCGGGTTGCGCGCGAGAGGGCGCGCAACGTGCCCGTCATGCGGCGGGTGGCAGGGTGTCGGCAAAGCTGGGGCGTTTGCCGAGCTTTTCGGCCAGCCGGGCCAGGTTGGGGTGGGCGCTGCGCCAGTCCAGTTGCGAAAAACGGAAATCCAGGTAGCCCAGTGCGCAGCCCACCGCAATGTCAGACAAGCTGAGGTGGATGCCGCTGCAATACGGCTTCTCGCCCAGGCCACTCGACATGGCGGCCAGTGAGTGCCTGATTTTGTCCAGTTGCCGGTCCACCCAGGCTGGGGAGCGTTCGGCATCTGTGCGGCCGGGCCAGGTGTTCTCCAGCCGGGCGAGGACAGCTGCGTCGAGGACGCCATCGGCCAACGCTTCCCAGGTCTTGACCTCGGCGCGCTCGCGTCCCGGCGATGGAATGAGTTTGCCCACCGGTGACAGGGTGTCGAGATACTCGACGATGACGCGCGAGTCGTGAATGGCCTCGCCGCCGTCCGTCAAAAGGCAGGGTACTTTGCCCAACGGGTTGTGTTGGGTGATGCGGGTGTCGGCGGCCCAAACGTTTTCTTCGATGAATTGGTAGTCCAGTTTTTTTTCAGACATCACGATGCGCACTTTGCGCACATAGGGGCTGGTGGTGGTGCCGATCAGTTTCATGGGTGTATTCGGGAGTTGGCGCCTGTCTCGCACGCCAGAGGTTGAAATTCATTTTAGCCAGTCACGGGCCCCAGGCACCTCCGGGGCACGGACTTGACCCGGTTTGGCGCATGGCGGGGTGCCACGGCCGTCCGGCAGGTGCCGTCCCGTCCCCGGCACCCCGTCCCTGTCAACCATCCGGGTGCGGTGCCTACAATCCGAGCCCATGGCTACTTCAATCAAATCCACATTTTCTGCCGCAAACGGCTCGTCTTATGCCGCCGTGGCAGCTTTGTCGCCCCTGGATGGGCGTTATGCCGGCAAACTGGCCGCTCTGCGTCCGCTGATGAGCGAACTGGGCTACATGCACCGCCGCGTCCAGGTGGAGGTCGCCTGGTTCATCGCTTTGAGCGATGCCGGTTTTGCCGAGTTCAAGCCCCTGTCGCCTGGTGCGCGCACCTATTTGCTGGGTTTGGTCAAGAACTTCAGCGAAGCCGATGCCAACGCCATCAAGGAAATCGAAAAAACCACCAACCACGACGTGAAAGCCGTGGAGTACTGGATCAAGTCCAAATTCGAGGCACGGCCCGAACTGGAGCATGCTGCTGAATTTGTGCACTTTGCCTGCACCAGCGAAGACATCAACAACACCAGCCAGGCGTTGCAACTGCGTGCCGGGCGCGACGTGGTGCTGCTGCCTGCGCTGGACCGCATCGTGCTGAAGCTGCGTGAGATGGCACACCTGTACGCCAAGGTGCCCATGCTCAGCCGCACGCATGGCCAGACGGCCAGCCCGACCACCGTGGGCAAGGAAATTGCCAACGTGCTGGTGCGCCTGCAGGCGGGCATCGACCGCATTGCCAACGTGAAGATGATGGGCAAAATGAACGGGGCGGTGGGGAACTACAACGCCCATCTGTCAGCCTGGCCCGACTTTGACTGGGAAGCCTTCAGCCGCAAGGTGGTGGAAACACCCGAACCACTGGGCCTGGGGCTGACGTTCCAGCCTTACAGCATCCAGATCGAGCCGCACGACTACATGGCCGAGGTGTTCGATGCCATCGCTCGCGTCAACACCATCCTCATCGACTTCAGCCGCGACGTGTGGGGCTATGTCAGCTTGGGGTATTTCAAGCAGAAGCTCAAGGCGGGCGAAATCGGTTCGTCCACCATGCCGCACAAGGTCAACCCCATCGACTTCGAGAATGCCGAAGGCAACCTGGGTCTGGCCAACGCGCTGCTGCGCCACCTGAGCGAGAAGCTGCCCATCAGCCGTTGGCAGCGCGACCTGACCGACAGCACTGTGCTGCGCAACATGGGTGTGGCCATGGGCTATGCCGTGCTGGCCTACAACTCGTTGTCGGTTGGCCTGGGCAAGCTGGAGCTGAACGAAGAGGCGCTGGCTGCAGACCTTGATGCATCGTGGGAAGTGTTGGCCGAGCCCATCCAGACGGTGATGCGCCGCTACGGCGTGCAGGGCGCCTACGAAAAACTCAAGGAAGTCACCCGCGGGAAAACCGTGACTGCCGAGGCGTTGCACGCCCTGATCCGTGGTCTGGACATCCCCCAGGCGGACAAAGACCGGCTGCTGGCCATGACACCGGCCAGCTACGTCGGCAAAGCCTCCGAGTTAGCGCTGCGGGCATGAGAGTTTCAGCCGGGCCAGGTGTGGGTTGAAGGAAAAAATAGCCTCCATCGCTTTTATTAATTGATGTTGTAGCTATTGTTTTATGGCCATCAAATCGACCATTTTCAAGGCCAGTCTGCAGATTGCAGACATCGACCACGGCTATTACGCCGATCACTCGCTCACGCTGGCGCGCCACCCGTCCGAGACCGACGAGCGCATGATGGTCAGGCTGGTGGCACTGGCCCTGAACGCCCACCAGTTGCAAACGCTGTGCAACGGGGATGGCACGCTGGCATTTGGTGCGGGCCTGTCAGACCCTGACGAGCCCGATGTGTGGTTGCGTGACTTCACCGGGCAGACCCGGCTGTGGGTCGAGGTGGGCCAGCCCGATGACAAGCCCATTCTGAAAGCCTGTGGCAAGGCCGACCAGGTGGTGGTCTACGCCTTCTCGTCAGCGGCAGACGTGTGGTGGAAAGGCATCCAGACCAAACTCACGCGGCCCCAGAACCTGGCCGTGTGGCGCTTGCCCACCGAGGCCGCGCCACAGTTGGCCGCCATGGCCGAGCGCAGCATGCAGTTTCAGGCGACACTGATGGAAGGTGTGTTGACACTGAGCAATGCCCAGCACGCCGTTTCACTCGAATGCGAGCGTTGGATGTGAGCCCTAACCGGAGTTTGAGCCATGGCGATTGAGCTGTTCAACCAGAACGGGCATGTGTGCCTGATGTTTTCGCACCTGTCGGACGAGGGTGGCGAAGCGGTACAGGCCAACCAGTTCCTGATCGTTCACGATGACCACGGGTGCGTGATCGACCCCGGTGGCAACATGGCTTTCAACGAACTGTTGCTGACCATCGGACGTTACTTCCCGCCTCAGCGTCTGGACAAAATTCTGGCTTCCCATGCCGACCCGGACATCATTGCTTCGCTCGACCGATGGATGACGAGTACCCAGGCCCAGCTTTACATCTCCAAACTGTGGGAGCGGTTTGCGCCCCATTTTTGCAAACCGGGCAAAACGCAGGGTCGCATCGTGGGCATACCCGATGCAGGCATGCGCATCCCCGTCGGCGCGACCGAGTTGGTGGCCTTGCCGGCGCACTTCCTGCACTCCGAGGGCAACTTCCAGTTCTGGGACCCGGTCAGTCGCATCCTGTTCAGCGGTGATCTGGGTGTGTCGCTCATGACCTCGGCAGATGCCGGCAAACGCGTCACGTCCCTGGCCGCACACCTGCCGCGCATGGAGGCCTTTCACCGTCGGTACATGGTGTCAGGCAAGGTGCTGAAATTGTGGGCCAACATGGTGCGTGATCTGCCCATCGAGATGATCGTGCCGCAGCACGGTGCGCCGCTGGCGGGCGCGGCGGTGTGGGAGTTCATCGAGTGGGTACAGACACTCAGTTGCGGCATTGACCACCTCGGCCCTGGCCACTATGCCGTGCCGGCCTGAGGCGGGCTGTCGGTTGCAGGCAATGTGCCTTCTCGGTTGCTGCCGCTTTCGATAGCTCGCTCGGCATAGCGGTTGAAGCGCCAGGCATCCGCCGTGAGGAGGATGCGGTGCCACGTGGCGCGTTTGGCACCGGGCGTCATTTCGGGCCATTTCTGCACCTCTTCAAAGGTCCGGCCACAGCCTTTGCACACGTCATCGCCTTGCGAGGTCGAGCAGATGGCGATGCAGGGGGTGTCCGGTGTGGTGTGGTACCACGCCAGCCAGGCGGCATAGGCCTGGCGGGGCATGGTCTGTTCGTCGGCCGTGTCTTGTTGGTACCACGCCATCAGGGCATACACCTCGGCCAGTGCACGCGTTTCTGAGGCCAGTGACACCCCGTCCGGCGAAGGTTTGAGCGTTCGCCAGTGGTTGATGGCTGCTTCGATGTCGGTGATGTGGATGGCTGGCATGGGGCGTGGAGCGTACCCGCAAATTCACGCCCTTGCCCCGGGCCGCAAAAATGCCAGCAATTCATCACGGCGGGTGTGGGCATCGAACTCCCCCATGCTGATCAGTGCGCGGACAAACGCCGGCTCGAACAACAGGTAGCTGGCCAGCGCCGCCGCACTGCCCACCGTTCCGCGCGTGGTGCTGAGGGCGCCGAGGCCAACCAGCATGTCTCGGGTGCTGGCGGGCAGCGTGCCCACGTGGCGCAGCGCGAGTTCATCCATGGATTCCGAGGGCTGGATGCACAGCACATCCACCGGCTGGTAGGGCAGGGCCTCGGTCAGTCTGGGCGGCAGCCTGCGCAGGGTGCTGCTGACGCGTTGGGCCTGCTCCACATCGGTCTGCAGCGTGTCGTTGAACACACTGGCCATCGCATGGCCGGCGATGGTGCCTGCAGTGGGTTCGGCCTCGCCCTGGCGGACCAGCCCGGCGCGCTGCGGCTGGCCGACGCCAATCGCCAGCACCTTGTGTGCACCCAGGTGGATGGCCGGGGACAGGGGTGACGTCTGGCGCATGGAGCCGTCGCCAAAAAATTCCTTGTGCCCGTTCACCCACAACGGCACGGCACGGAACAGGAAGGGGATGGCAGACGATGCCATCAGGTGCTCGATGGTGATGGGCTGCATGTCGGCCCGCCGGTCAGGTCTGCCCCAGGGCTCGACCGGGCTGTGCATGCCCGCCTGGCAGAACGTCCAGTGCACGCCGGTGCTGTAACTGGACGCGGTCACGGCCACACTGTCCAAAACCCTGCGTTCAAGGTTGGATTCGAGTCGTGGCAGATCGATGGCGTTGTGCAGTGTGTTGATGAGCGGCGTGTTGTCCAGCAAAGCCCGGTGCCGCTGGACTTGTCTGCTCAGCACCCAGCCTGCCAGCAACTTGCTGGCCCTTGCCCAGGCGGGGGTGTCGAGCTGGTAGACCTGCGTGGAGCGCAAGTGTTGCCAGAAGCCTGCCAGCTTGGGCAGCGCGTCGAGACCCAGGTCGGCTTGGCTGGCGAGGTAAGTGACGTTGAGTGCCCCGGCCGACGTGCCGACCATGATCTGAAAGGGAAACGGGCTGCTGCCGCCCGGTGTGGCCTGGTTCAGCATGTGGGCCACAGCCTTGAGCACGCCCGCCTGGTAAGCGGTTCTTGCGCCGCCGCCCATCAGAACCAAGGCCGTCGAGTCCCGTTGTGCCGTTGGCGCAGGCGGGCTCGCAAGGCTACTGGTGATGAGGGTGTCAAGCGACATGGCACGGTCTTCCCCGCTCATGATGCCACCGGACGACCCGTTTGGGACAGATTTTTTGTGCAAGACACTGCGCCTGCGGTGTCGTGCGGCCCGGTCGTGGGGTGACGGCTTCAGGACTTGATATAAACACGTCAATCGCCCGTCACATTTGCTTGCCAGCGATGCCAATCAAGGGCATAGTGGACTCGACGCGATTCACTGTTGCCTGTGTCTTCAGGTTTGGGATGCAGGCGCTTTGTCAACCAGGAGAAACGGAGATATATATGAACCTCACCATCAGCGGCCACCACCTTGAAGTGACTCCCGCACTTCGCAGTTATGTGACGTCCAAGCTGGACCGCATTTCGCGCCACTTCGATCAGGTGGTCGATGTCAAGGTGCTGTTGACGGTTGATAACCACAAGGAAAAAGAGGGTCGTCAGCGAGCGGAGTGCAACATCCATGTGAAGGGTCGTGACCTGTTTGCCGAGAGTGCACACGAGGATCTGTATGCCGCTGTGGACGAACTGGCTGACAAGCTGGATCGCCAGGTCATCCGTTACAAAGACAAATCGCAGGATCATCATCATGACTCTGCCAAGCGCCTGATGTGATGGGTTGGGTTGACGGCTGTGTCAACCTTTTTTCAGCGTTTGAATGTCGGCCGTTGGAGTCATCCAACGGCCTTTTGCTTGGTACGACCGCTTGCCGTCACAATCCGCTATTCCGTATCAGATATGGGCATAATCGCGCCTCTCTGGTTTGCATCTCACAGATTGCCATGAACCGTCTATCAGCCATCCTGCCTGCCGCACAGGTGCTCGTCCGTGTGGATGCGACGAGCAAAAAGCGTGCTTTCGAAGAAGCGGGTCTGCTGTTCGAGTCCCAGCACGGACTCAACCGTGCCTTGATCACGGACAGCCTCTTTGCCCGCGAGCGGCTGGGCTCAACCGGGTTGGGGCACGGCGTGGCGATTCCGCACGGGCGCATCAAGGGTCTGAAGCAGCCCATGGCAGCCGTGTTCCAGTTGCTCCATCCCATCGGTTTCGATGCGCCCGACGAAAAACCGGTCAGCCTGCTGATTTTTTTGCTGGTGCCCGAAGCGGCCACCCAGAAACACCTCGAAATCCTGTCCGAAATTGCCGAACTGCTCAGCGACAGCCGTTTGCGCGACAGCATGCAGGCCGCCACCGACAGTGGTGACCTGTACCAGATGATTGCCAACTGGCAGTCTGCGCACGTGAGCGCATGAAGCCATCGGTCATCAGTGCCGATGTTCTGTTCGAGGAACATCGTGAATCGCTGAGGTGGCAGTGGGTGGCAGGGCTCGGTGCATCCGAGCGCCGCTTTGACGACCTGGCCATCCGTGAGGCACGCTCCGGGGCCGATCTGGTCGGGTACCTGAACTACATCCATCCCTATCGGGTGCAGGTGATCGGCGAGCGCGAGGTGTCCTATCTGGCCAGTGCAACAGCCGAAGATTGCGCCCGCCGGGTGTCCCGCATCGTCACGCTGGAGCCCCCCGTCCTGGTGGTGGCAGACAACCAGGTGGCCCCCGATGCGCTGGTGTCGCTGTGCGAGCGCGCCCACATTCCGTTGTTTGCAACGCATGAATCGGCCGCCTTTGTCATCGATGTGTTGCGTGCCTACCTGTCCAAGCATTTTGCGGAAAGGCAGTCCATGCACGGCGTGTTCATGGACATCCTGGGGCTCGGTGTCATGATCACGGGAGAGTCTGGCCTGGGCAAAAGCGAGTTGGGGCTGGAACTCATATCCCGCGGCCACGGGCTGGTTGCCGATGACTCGGTGGATGTGTACCGCATCAACCAGACCACGATCGAGGGGCGGTGTCCGGAGTTGCTGCAGAACCTCATGGAGGTCCGGGGCATCGGCCTGCTCGATATCAAGGCGATATTCGGGGAAACTGCGGTCCGACGGCGCATGCGCATGAAGCTGATCGTCCACCTGGTACGCAAGGAGACGATGGAGCGCGATTACGAGCGCATGCCACACGAGCCGTTGCGTCAGGATGTGCTGGGCATTCCGCTGCGCAAAACCGTGATCCAGGTGGTCGCAGGGCGCAACATGGCCGTGCTGGTCGAGGCGGCGGTGCGCAACACCATCCTGCAACTCAGGGGCGTGGACACCTACCAGGAGTTCGTGCAGCGCCAGCGCCAGGCCATGGAAGACAACCGCTGATCTGGCGATGGGGCCGAACGGCCCTGGTTGCCAGGGGCGGTCAGGCCTTTTTTTGCCGGTGAGGGCAGTCTTTCTTGATGCAGGTGGCGTAGAGAGACAGCGCATGGTCGTGGATCTCGAAGCCCTTTGACGCTGCTATGGCCTGTTGTCTGCGCTCGATCTCTTCGTCAAAAAACTCTTCGACCCGACCGCAATCGATGCACACCAGGTGGTCGTGGTGCTGCCCTTCGTTCAACTCGTAAACCGCTTTGCCCGATTCAAAACTGCTGCGGCAGAGCAAACCTGCCTGCTCGAATTGCATCAGCACACGGTAAACCGTGGCCAGTCCGATGTCGGAGTGTTCGTCCAGCAGCACCCGGAACACGTCCTCGGCCGTCATGTGGCGCTGCTTTGCCCGTTGGAAAACCTCCAGAATCTTGAGTCTGGGAAGGGTGGCCTTCAGGCCGCTGCTTTTCAGTTCGTCGATGTTGGTCACGGTGTGGCGTCGGGAGAAGGGCTGATGACCGCCCGGCATCAGGCAGTCGTGCACGGATGGGCCGAAGGTACAATGATTTAATCACACCCGCGAGCCGTAGGGGTGTGAAACCAAGCTGCCAGCGGCCCTGTTTCGCTGCAAAAATCCGTCCTGTTTGTCTCATCCCGCATACACCATGTCCGATCTCTTTGTGAAGTCCGTGCGCAGGCCGCTGTGGGTGGTCGGACTTTTGAGCCTGTCATGGGGCCTCTCTGGGTGCTCCAGCCTGAAGTCTGCCACCGAGACATTGGGCAATGTGGGCAACATCGTGACGCCTTACCGCATCGACATCATCCAGGGCAACTTTGTGTCGCGCGAGCAAGCGGCTGCTGTTGCGGTTGGCATGCCCAAGTCTCAGGTGCGTGACATTCTCGGCACACCGCTGCTGATGAGTGTGTTCCATGCAGACCGCTGGGACTATGTGTTCACTTTCCGCCGGCCCGGTCAAGCGGTGCAGCAGCGTCGCCTGACGGCTTTTTTCAAGGGTGACCTGCTCGAGCGGATCGAATCGGACGAGTTGCCGACCGAGGCCGAGTTTGTTGCATCGCTCGACACGCGCAAGCGCGAAGGCAAGACCCCAGTGCTCGAAGCCAGCGAAGAGTCGCTGAAGGCGTTTGCCGCACAACGCAAACCTGCCGAGGCAGATCTGCAGGTGCCGCCCGTGCCCCCCATTTCCAATTACCCGCCATTGGAGCCTCCAGCCGGCACGCCGTTGCGTTGATACGGGTGGTCGCCCCGCCGAAAGGCCGTGGCTTTTTAGTCTGGTTCAAACGATGACACTCAAAATCTGTGTGGCAGGTGCCAGCGGTCGCATGGGCCGCATGCTGATCGAGGCCATTCACGCTGCTGACGACTGTGTGCTGAGCGGTGCGCTTGATGTGCCTGGCAGCCCCTCGTTGGGGGTGGATGCGGCGCTGTTTCTGGGCAAGCCCTGCGGCGTGCCGATCACGTCGGATGTGCGCCAAGGCCTGACAGGTGCCGACTGCCTGATTGATTTCACGCGGCCCGAAGGCACGTTGGCCCATCTGAAGCTGTGTCGTGAGCTGGGCGTGAAGGCGGTGATTGGCACCACCGGTTTTTCCGAGGAAGAGAAGGCTGCCATCCAGGAAGCTGCGCGTGACATCGCGGTGGTGTGTGCGCCGAACATGAGTGTGGGCGTGAACGTCACGCTCAAGTTGCTGCAAATGGCTGCCAAGGCCATGTCCACCGGATACGACATCGAGATCATCGAGGCGCACCACCGCCACAAGGTCGATGCGCCATCGGGCACCGCCCTGAAGATGGGCGAGGTCATCGCCGAGGCGCTGGGCCGTGACCTGAAAGACTGTGCGGTCTATGCCCGCGAAGGCGTGACGGGCGAGCGCGACCCGTCCAGCATCGGTTTTGCCACCATCCGTGGCGGTGACATTGTGGGAGACCACACCGTGCTGTTTGCGGGCACCGGCGAGCGCATCGAGGTCACGCACAAGTCCTCCAGCCGCGTCACCTACGCGCAGGGCAGCTTGCGGGCTGTCCGCTTCCTGGCTGGGCAGTCGCGCGGCCTGTTTGACATGTTCGACGTGCTCGGCCTGCGCTGAGGCGGCCGCTGACCATGTCGGCGTGGGAGCAGCTGTTCCAGGGTGATGCGCTCAGCACGGCGGTCGTGCTGGTGCTGCTGGGCATGTCGGTGTTGAGTTGGGTGGTCATCCTCTGGAAGCTGTGGTTGTTGCGGCTGGCCGGGCAGTCCGTGGACACAGCGGTGGGCGTGTTCTGGGCGGCTCCGGATTGGCACACGGCCGAAACGCAGGTGCATCACACGGACCGGGCCGGGCTGGTTGGCCCGTTGGTGGCAGCGGCTGCCGCGTCGCGCAGCGATGGCAGGCAGACCTTGGGTGACCAATCCGGACGCTCACACCGGCTCACCCGTTTGCTGCGCGATGCGCTGGCCAAGGCACAGCAGCGGCTGCAGTGGGGCCAGGTGGTGCTGGCCAGCGTCGGTGCCACGGCACCGTTTGTGGGTTTGCTGGGCACGGTGTGGGGCATCTACCATGCGCTGATGGGCATGGCAGCCGAGGGGCAGGTGACAATTGACAAGGTGTCTGGCCCGGTGGGCGAGGCGCTGGTGATGACTGCTGCGGGTTTGGGCGTGGCCATCCCAGCCGTGCTGGCGTACAACGTGCTGGGGCGAGCGGCTGGCCGGACAGAGGCTGCACTGGATGCGTTTGCGCACGATGTGCGCGAATGGGTGCTGCAAACCCCCGGTGGCGAGCAGTCCGCCCATTGACCGCAACATTCTGAACACCATGGCATTCCACGGCTTCGGCAGCAGCCAGGGGGCAGGTCACCGGCCCATGAGCGACATCAACGTGACGCCGCTGGTCGATGTGATGCTGGTGCTGCTGGTCATTTTCATCATCACGGCACCGCTGATTGCCAGCTCCATCCGGCTCGACTTGCCGCAGACACCTGCCGCTCGACCCTCGGAGTCGGTACGGGTGGTCACGCTGGTGGTCGACAAGTCGGGTGGTGTGTTTGTGGACGATGTCGCTCAATCGCCAACTGAGCTGCTCAAGCGCTTGCAGGGTGTGGCCCACTTGCACCCCGACACGGAAGTCCAGTTGCGCGCCGACAGTGCAGTGCCGTATGGCCGCATGGTGGAGATCATCGGTGTGGCGCAGCAGGCAGGGCTGAACCGCGTGGGTTTTGTGGCCGATGGCCAGGCCGCGTCCGGTGCGTCCTCCCGTTGACGGCCCGCTGAGCCCGAGCGCCTAAAATCAGCAGGTTCTGGCGAACCCGCGTGTGCGCCACCTTTTTTCGTACCGGACAAGGCCTTCAGCGGCCATTTGTCACGCATTCAAAAACCTTCCCAGCCATGCAAGACACTTACCACCACCTCGACGTGGAGCGCGCAGCGCACAGCCATTGGATCGCCAACGATGCTTACCGCGTCAACGAGCATGCCGTGGATGCCCAGGGCCAGCCCAAACCTAAGTTCTACGCATGCTCCATGTTGCCCTACCCTAGCGGCAAGCTGCACATGGGCCATGTGCGCAACTACACCATCAACGACATGCTCACGCGCAGCCTGCGCATGAAGGGGCACAACGTGCTCATGCCCATGGGCTGGGATGCGTTTGGCCTGCCGGCCGAGAACGCGGCGCTGAAAAACGGCGTGCCACCGGCCAAGTGGACGTACGAAAACATCGCGTACATGAAGAAGCAGATGCAGGCCATGGGCCTGGCCATCGACTGGAGCCGCGAGGTGGCCACCTGCGACCCTACCTACTACCAGTGGAACCAATGGCTGTTCCTGAAGATGCTGGAAAAGGGCATTGCCTACCGCAAGACCCAGATCGTCAACTGGGACCCGGTGGACCAGACCGTGCTGGCCAACGAGCAGGTGATTGACGGGCGCGGCTGGCGCACCGGTGCATTGGTGGAAAAGCGCGAAATCCCCGGTTATTACCTGAACATCACCGCCTATGCGCAGGAGTTGCTGGATCATGTGCAAATCGGCAACGACAAGGCCACGCTGAACGGCTGGCCTGAAAAGGTGCGGCTGATGCAGGAAAACTGGATCGGCAAGAGCGAAGGTGTGCGATTTGCGTTCCCTCACAGCATTGCCGGGGCGGATGGTGCGCTGATCGGCGACGGCAAGATGTACGTGTTCACCACCCGTGCCGACACGATCATGGGTGTGACGTTTGCCGCTGTGGCCCCTGAGCACCCGATTGCGCTGCACGCATCTGCGGGTAGCCCGGCGTTGGCGGCATTCATCGAGGAATGCAAAACCGGTGGCACCACCGAGGCCGAGCTGGCCACGCAAGAGAAGAAGGGCATGGCCACGGGCCTGTTCGTCACTCACCCGCTCACTGGGGCGCAGGTGCCGGTGTGGGTGGGCAACTATGTGCTGATGTCGTATGGTGATGGCGCGGTGATGGGCGTGCCTGCGCATGACGAGCGCGACTTTGCGTTTGCGTTGAAGTACGGGATCGAGATTCGACAGGTGGTGGGTGTTGCGCCGGGGGCTTCGGGGGCGCCAGCCGGTGCGGCGGACGCCTCATGCTGCGAGCAGAAATCGTCGCCCGCCGCACAGGCTGGCGCACCCTCCTTGGTGTTCGACGCGACCCAGTGGGCTGACTGGTATGCCGACAAATCCGGCTCGCTGGTCTGTGTCAATTCCGGTGAGTTGAACGGCCTGCCTTACAAAGCCGCTGTGTCCAAAGTCGCCGAGCTGCTGACCGCAAAGAACCTGGGTGAGAAGAAGACCACCTGGCGCTTGCGCGACTGGGGCGTGAGCCGCCAGCGTTACTGGGGCACGCCCATTCCCATCATCCATTGCGATGAGCACGGCGCGGTGCCCGTGCCTGAAAAAGACCTGCCGGTGGTGCTGCCGCAGGACTGCATTCCCGACGGCTCGGGCAACCCGCTGCACAAGCACGAAGGTTTCCACGCCGGGGTGACCTGCCCCGTGTGTGGCAAGCCTGCCCGCCGCGAAACCGATACCATGGACACGTTTGTGGACTCGTCCTGGTACTTCATGCGCTACTGCGACCCCACCAACGCCGACGCGATGGTGGCGGGCGGCACCGATTACTGGATGCGGGACCAGCATGCCGCTGTGGGTGGCAGCGGCATGGACCAGTACATCGGCGGCATCGAGCACGCCATCCTGCACCTGCTGTATGCGCGGTTCTGGACCAAGGTCATGCGCGACTTGGGGCTGGTGAAGGTGGACGAGCCCTTTACCAAGCTGCTGACACAGGGCATGGTGCTCAACCACATTTACAGCCGCCGCACCGGCAAGGGCGGCAAAGAGTATTTCTGGCCGTCTGATGTGGAACACGTCTTCGATGAGGGCGGCAAGATCGTCGGGGCCAAGCTGACCAAGGCCGTGGTCAGTGCCGATGGCGAGTTGCCCGTGGGCACCGCCATCGACTACGAGGGCGTGGGCACCATGTCCAAGTCCAAAAACAACGGTGTGGACCCGCAGGACCTGATCGAGCGCTACGGTGCCGACACGGCCCGCCTGTACACCATGTTCACCGCACCGCCCGAGGCCACGCTGGAGTGGAACGACTCGGCGGTGGAGGGCAGCTACCGCTTCCTGCGCCGGGTGTGGAACTTCGGTGTCAAGCTGTCGAATATGGATTTCGCAGCTACAACATCAATACCATCAAGCGCCAAAGGCCTGAATGATGTTGAATTTTCGAAAGAAGCCAAGGCGCTGCGGCTCGAGATCCATACCGTGCTCAAGCAGGTGGACTATGACTACCAGCGCATGCAGTACAACACCGTGGTGTCCGGTTGCATGAAGATGCTCAATGCGCTGGAGAACTTCAAGGCGCTTGATGGCGCGGGGGCTGCCGTGGCCATTGTCGAAGGCTTTGGCATCCTGCTGCGCTGCCTCTACCCAGCCACCCCGCACATCACGCACACGCTGTGGCGTGACCTGGGCTACGCAGGCAACCTGGGCGACCTGCTGGATGCACGCTGGCCGCAGGTCGACGAGACGGCGCTGGTGCAGGACGAAATCGCGCTCGTGCTGCAGGTCAATGGCAAGCTGCGTGGCGAGGTGCGTGTGCCGGCCGGTGCCGACAAGGCCGCCATCGAGGCGGCTGCCCTGGCCAGCGAAGCCTTTCATAAGGCTGCCAACGGAGCCCCCCCCAAGAAAGTGGTGGTGGTGCCGGGCCGTCTGGTCAACGTGGTGGTCTGACCATGGACACGCTTGGCCACTGCGCCCTGCAAGCCGGCTCGGCGGCTACGTCTGGTGCACGGGCCGCCGACGCATGGCCCCTTGAGGCAGCCGTGTCCCGCCATCGTCGGGCATGGCTCGCGGGTGCGGGTGGCCTGCTCGCGGTGTCGGTGGTGGGGTGCGGGTTCAAGCTTCGCCAGGCTCCCACGTTTGCGTTCCAGACGCTGGTCGCACCGCTGCCGGATTCGTCTCCCCTGCGCCGCGAGTTGAAGCTGGCGTTGCGCAGCGCCGGGGTCACGGTGCTGGAGACTGTGCCCGCCGTGAACCCTGCTGTCGCAGCCGGTGCGCCGCCCGTGGCCATGCCCGATGCAATGCTGGAGGTGCTGGCCGATCAGCGTGAAAAGTCGGTGGTGGGCTCCACCGCCGCAGGGCAGGTCCGTGAATTCCAGCTGCGTGTGCGCTTCAAATTCCGCCTCAGCACCTTGCAAGGCAAGGTGCTGATCGAAGACTCCGAAGTGCTGCTGCAACGCGACATCAGCTACAGCGAAACCATTGCCCTGTCCAAGCTCGAAGAAGAAGCCGAGATGTACAAGGACATGCAAACCGACGTGGTGCAGCAGGTCATGCGCCGCCTGGCCGCTGTGCGCTCACTCTGACCTCGGGTTCAACCCATGCAACTCGCCGCGCCACAGCTTGCGGGCCACCTCCAGCGGGGCTTGAGGTCGCTTTACACCCTGCACGGAGACGAACCGCTGCTGATTCAGGAAGCCGCCGATGCGCTGCGCGCAGCAGCCCGGCAGCAGGGGTACACCGAGCGCACCGTGTTCACCGTGGCCGGCGCCCACTTCGACTGGAGTGCCGTGCTGGCCAGTGGGGGTGAGATGAGCCTGTTCGGCGACCGCCAGATCGTCGAGGTGCGCATCCCATCGGGCAAACCCGGCAAGGAAGGCAGCGTGGCGCTGCAAAAGCTGGCCGAAATGGCCGCTGGCAATGACAGCGTGCTGACCCTGGTGCTGTGCCCCAAGCTCGACGGTGCCACTCTGAAAGGTGCGTGGTTTGCCGCGCTGGACGGACACGGGGTGTGCATCAAGGTCGATGCGGTCGACCGCAAGGCCCTGCCGCAATGGATCGCCCAGCGCCTGGCCTTGCAGCAGCAGCGTGTGGCCTCGGGCGAAGCAGGGCAGCGCACGCTGCAGTTTTTTGCCGACCGGGTGGAGGGCAACCTGCTGGCCGCGCACCAGGAGGTGCAGAAACTCGCGCTGCTGTACCCGGCGGGTGAACTGAGTTTCGAGCAGGTGGAGTCCGCTGTGCTGAACGTGGCGCGTTACGACAGTTTCAAACTGGCCGAAGCCGTGCTGGCCGGGCAGACTGCCCGCGTGCAGCGCATGCTCGATGGCCTGCAGGCCGAGGGCGAGGCGCCCGTGCTGGTGCATTGGGCGCTGAGTGAAGACATCCGCACCCTGGCGCGTGTGCGCCAGGCACTGGATGCTGGCCGTCCCATGCCCATGGCGCTGCGTGAAAACCGCGTCTGGGGCAACAAGGAAAAGTTACTGGAGCGTGTGTTGCCCGGCTTGAGTGCGGCCACGCTGGCGCAGTGGCTGCAAGACGCCCACGTGGTCGATGGCATTGTCAAAGGCCTGAAAGTACCCACCTGGCCTGCCGAGCCTTGGGATGCCCTGCACCGCCTCGCTACGCAGGTGAGCGCGGCGTGCGCCCGCCGACACTGACGATACGCCTGGTGCAGGTCTCCGGCGCGCTTCGTGCCGCCAGGGTCAGGCGTTGGACACCACGCCGTCCTCCAGTCGAGCCGCCCCGGTTCGCACCAGGTCTGCCAGCAGATCGTCCACCCAGTCGCTGAACACGGGGGCTGATCCGTCTATCAGCCGGTGGAGGTCGGCCAGGGCAGGTGTGCCGGTGGCCCAGGTTTGCACATCTGGCAAGGGCGCGCGTCCCATTTCCAGCAGCTTGTATTTCACCAGCACCTTGGCCGCGTGCCGCAGGTGGCGCTGCGGTTGCTGCACGAAGCTGTCCAGCCGCTGGCGTGCACGGGCCAGGGCATCGGCCACGTCTGCAAACACCGCACCGTGCCCCGGGATGACCACGGCGGGGGCCAGCGACTCGATCAGGTCCAGCGTGGCCGCCACCTCGCCAAAGCCGCTCTGCCCATCCAGTTCGGGAAAGACCACGCCAAAACCGTTTTCCCACAGGGCATCGCCGCTGATGAGGGTGCGGGTGTCGGGCTGGAACAGCAGCACGGCATCGGGGTCGTGTCCCGGCGCAGCATGCACCTGCCAGGGCCGGCCAGCCAGCACTTCGGTGGTGCCGGGTTGCAACAGGCGGTCGAAACCAAACCGCACGATGCTCTGGCCAAAGCGCGCATGTCCCAGCGCGGCTTCGTCCCAGGTGGCCACAGCCTGCGACCCGCCGGGTGGGATGGCGGTGGTCAGGCCAGGGTAGCGGGCCTGCAGTGCGCCGTTGCCGCCACAGTGGTCACTGTGCAGGTGGGTGTTCAGCACCTGGGTCAGCTCGCGGCTCGCCAGCGCGTGGCCGACCAGTGCCAGGGTCTGTTCGGCGTGGGTGCAATAGCCGGTGTCGACCAGCACAGGGGTGTGGCCGTCATCCAGCAGCACGTTGTTGCTGGACAGCCAGCCGCGCTCGAGAACGGTGATGTCGGGGGGGAGCAAGTCGGTGTTCACCCGCGAATGGTGCCACGGATGGCCTGACGCATCCCGGAGGCTGCGTCAGGCAGCCGACACGGGGGCGACAGCAGGCGCAAACCCTGATTGTCCGCAGGACTGGTTTGCGGTGGAATGCCCGGTTCGCTCACCCGGCGTCTCTCACCATGATCCCGCACCACCAACCCATTGCCGATCGCATCGACTGGCTGTTCGACCTCGCACAGCGCCACGCCACGGAATATGCCAGTGCCGAAGCCTGGCTGGCCCGAAAGCGTTACCGTGCCAGCCACCCGACTGCCATCTGGGTGATGAAGTGCATGGACGGGCGCATCAACATTCCCATCGCCACACAAACGCCCAAGGGCATCATCCAGCCGTTTCGCAACCTCGGTGGCATGTTCCGCCTGGGGTGGCCGCACCTGGGGGAAACGCTGGTCCACGACATGGCCAACGTCATCAACGCTGGACGCCAGGCGCTGGTGATGGTGACTTACCATTTTTCCAAGGGTGACGAGCGGCGCGGCTGTGCCGGGTTCAACTACCGCACGCCGGATGCGGTGGCCCACACCTTTGAGATCCGCGCTGAAATCGGTGTGATGTTTGGCGCCCACCACCAGACGGTCTACCCCCTGGTATGCGGCTTTGAAACCGACGAGGAAGCACTGGTCTTGCACGGCCACCATGGGGCCACGCTCTCGATGGCCGACCTGACCGAGGTGGACCTGGACAGCCTGCCCCAACGCCTGATGGCGCTGTTGCCGGACATGCCCACCCAGATGCGGCACGACCTGCTGCCGCTGCTGGCCGGCAACCTGCGCCACATTGCACGCTTGCGGCAGATGGTGCGCACGCTGGACATCGAGCACCGTGAATGGATGCTGTGCGTCGGCCGTGGGTTCGACTGGTTGCACGTGCCCAACGTGGCGCTCATCATCGGCCCCTACAGCCCGGACCTGGCCGACCCCATCCGCAAGGCGGCCGGCATCATCCGCGCCAACATGCGGGCGGGGCGCATACCGGCAGACGGATTTCTGGTCATGTCGTCGGTGCCCTATGAAGACATCGGCGTCGACCGTTCACGCGCCTTGCTGAAGTCCAACTTCATGGCCGACTTTGCGGCAGACACCGTGCGCAAAGACTTCCCCGACCTGGCACCCCTGATGGCCGTGCGCAAGACGGTGTTGAACTGGCACAGCCGCCAGGTGGAGTTGCTCGACACCCACGGGTGAGACAATCGGCGAAACGAATGCCGTCCACCGAATTGCCCCACACGCCATGTTGACCATAGGTTTTAATGCAAAACAGGCTTCATCGCTTATTGCAAAAGCGAATGCAGCTACTAAAAACAAAGCTTTGATGGCGCTTGCCCGCCTGCTGCGCGAGCATGTCGAGCCGCTGCAGGCCGACAACGCCCGGGACCTGGAGCGCGCCCGTGCCGCCGGGCTGGCCGAGCCCATGGTGGACCGGCTCAAGCTCACCCCCGCCGCCATTGAAACCTGCGCCCAGGGTTGCGAACAGCTCGCCGCCATGCCGGACATCATCGGTGAAATCGTGGGCATGAAGCAGGTGCCCAGCGGCATCCGCGTGGGCCAGATGCGCGTGCCCATCGGGGTGTTCGGCATGATTTACGAAAGCCGCCCCAACGTCACCATCGAGGCCGCGAGCCTCTCCATTAAAAGTGGCAATGCCTGCATCCTGCGAGGTGGGTCGGAAGCCATCGAGTCCAACAAGGCCCTGGCCAAACTGGTTCGCAAGGCGTTGGTCGAGGTCGGGCTGCCGGAAAACGCGGTGCAACTGGTGCCCACCACCGACCGCGATGCCGTGGGACAGCTCATCACCATGTCCCAGTTTGTCGACGTCATCATCCCGCGCGGCGGCAAGGGGCTGATCGAACGTATCAGCGCCGAGGCCA
This sequence comes from Comamonadaceae bacterium UBA2334, assembly GCA_002344885.1. Classification (GTDB taxonomy): domain Bacteria; phylum Pseudomonadota; class Gammaproteobacteria; order Burkholderiales; family Burkholderiaceae_C; genus UBA2334. Next base: position 22,496 of record DDUQ01000091.1, on the reverse strand, counting down.
CCATGCCCGTCATCAAGCATCTGGATGGCAACTGCCACACCTATGTCGATGACCCCTGCGACCTGGACCTCGCCCTCAAGGTGACCGACAACGCCAAAACCCAGAAATACAGCCCTTGCAACGCCACAGAAAGCCTGCTGGTGGCACGTGGCGTGGCGGGCGATTTTTTGCCCCGCATCGGCGCGGTGTTTGCCGCCAAAGGGGTGGAAATGCGAGGTTGCCCCGATTCATTGCGCCTGTTGGCGACCGTGGCACCGGCCACCCTGCTGAAGGAAGCCACCGAGGCCGACTGGAGCGAGGAGTACCTGGCCCCGGTCATCAGCGTGAAAGTGGTGGCGGGTGTGGACGAGGCCATTGCCCACATCAACCAATATTCCAGTCACCACACCGATGCCATCCTGACCAACGACCACCGGCACGCGCAGCAGTTTTTGCGCGAGGTGGACTCGGCCAGCGTCATGGTCAACACCAGCACCCGCTTTGCCGACGGCTTTGAGTACGGGCTGGGCGCCGAAATTGGCATCAGCACCGACAAATTCCATGCCCGGGGTCCCGTGGGGGTGGAGGGGTTGACCTCACTCAAATACATCGTGCTGGGTGAGGGCGAGGTGCGGGGCTGACAGACGTTCCCGCAAAACCTGAATGTTCGTGAGGCATCATGTCGACATGATGCCTGACAAGACTGTTAACACCGTTTCGAAAACCCCTGAGCATGCACGGTCATCCGACGCGGTGCTGGCCGGATTGCACACCAGTGCCCAGGGGTTGAGCGGCCAGCTGGCGCAGGAGCGACTGGCGCAGCACGGCCCGAACCGGCTGGCCGAAGCGCCACCACCCAGCGCCTGGGTGAGGCTGGCGCGGCAGTTCCACAACATGCTGCTGTATGTGCTGATGGGGGCGGCAGCGGTCACGGCCCTGCTGGGGCATTGGGTCGATTCGGGCGTGATCGCCGCCGTGGTGCTGCTCAACGCGGTGATTGGCTTCGTTCAGGAGGGCAAAGCCGAAAAGGCCCTGGCGGCCATTCGCCACATGCTCAGCCCGCACGCGCAGGTGTGGCGCGACGGCAAGCTGCTGGATGTCGACGCTGCTGACCTGGTGCCCGGCGATGTGGTGCAGCTTGCGTCAGGCGATCGCCTGCCTGCCGACGTGCGCCTGCTGATGGCACGCAGCTTCCGTGTCGACGAAGCGGCTCTGACCGGCGAGTCGGTGCCGGTGGACAAATCGGTCGACGCGGTGGCGGCTGTTGCCCCCATCGGTGACCGCACCTGCATGGCCTATGCCGGCACCCTGGTCACGCAGGGCCAGGCGCGGGCCGTGGTGGTGGCCACCGGCAACCAGACCGAAATGGGCCGCATTGGCCGCCTGCTGGCCGAGGTGGAAACCACCACGACACCCCTGCTGCGGCAAATGGAGGGTGTGGGCCGTACGCTGACGCTGGTCATCCTGGGGGTGGCTGCCGTGCTGTTCGTGTTTGGTGTTTGGGTGCGCCACATGCCGGCTGCCGAAATGTTCATGGCCGCCGTGGGGTTGGCGGTGGCCGCCATTCCCGAGGGGTTGCCCGCCATCATGACCATTGCGCTGGCCATTGGGGTGCAGCGCATGGCCAAGCGCCACGCGGTCATCCGCCGTTTGCCAGCGGTGGAGGCACTGGGGTCGGTCACGGTCATCTGCTCGGACAAAACCGGCACGCTCACGCGCAACGAAATGACGGTGCAGCGCGTGTTGCTGGCCGGGCACGAAATGGCGGTGCAGGGGGCAGGCTATGCACCCGATGAAGCGTTGGAAGCTTCCGCGCATGCCGCACTGGCACCGTTGCTGCAAGCCGCCGCACTCTGCAACGACGCACATCTGGAGGGTGCCAGCGGCACCTGGGTGCTGACAGGTGATCCGACCGAGGGCGCACTGCTCACGCTGGCCATGAAAGGCGGGTTACAGCCCGCGCCGCTTCGGCAAGCCCATGCCCGGCTGGACGTGGTGCCGTTCGAATCCGAACACCGCTACATGGCCACGCTGCATGCCGACCCGACCGGTATCGGTCAGGTGGCCTGGGTCAAAGGGGCACCCGAGCGGGTGCTGAACCATTGCAGCCAGGTGCTGCACGCCGATGGCAACCTGGCCCCGTTGGATGCCGACATCTGGCACCGGGCGGTGGAAGCACAGGCCCGTCAGGGGCGCCGTGTGTTGGCGCTGGCCAGCAAGGCCTTGCCCGCTACCCAGCACACCCTGGACCATGCCGATGTCACGCAAGGTCTGGTGTTGTTGGGGCTGGTGGCCATCATCGACCCGCCGCGCGAAGAGGCCGTGCGCGCCGTGGCCACCTGTCAGCAGGCAGGCATCCGGGTGGTCATGATCACGGGCGACCACGGCGTGACCGCCAGCGCCATCGCGGGCCAGTTGGGCATGGGGACGCCGGATGACACGCTGGCTGCCCTGACCGGCCCTGAACTGGAGGCCATGACCGATGCCGAGTTGCAGCAGGCCGTCCGCACCACGCGCGTGTTTGCCCGCGCCAGCCCGGAGCACAAAATTCGGCTGGTGCGTGCGTTGCAGGCCAATGGCGAGGTGGTGGCCATGACCGGTGACGGCGTCAACGACGCCCCCGCCCTCAAGCAGGCCGACGTGGGCGTGGCCATGGGCATGAAGGGCACCGAGGCCGCCAAGCAGGCGGGTGCCATTGTGCTGGCCGACGACAACTTCGCGTCTATCGCCCATGCGGTGGAAGAAGGCCGCACGGTGTACGACAACCTGAGGAAAACCATCACCTTCCTGTTGCCCATCAACGGGGGCGAATCGCTGTCACTGTTGCTGGCTGTGTTGCTGGGCGTGGCCCTGCCCATCGCGCCGGTGCAGATCCTGTGGGTCAACATGGTCAGCTCCATCGCGTTGGCGCTGGTGCTGGCCTTTGAGCCCACCGAACGAGGTGTCATGAGCCGCCCACCCCGCAGGCCCGACGAGCCTATGCTGTCCGGGTTCGTGATGTGGCGGGTCGGGTTCGTGTCGGTGCTGTTCCTGTCGGGCATTTTCGGCATGCATGGTTGGGCGCTGGCCCAGGGCATGTCCGAAGAAGCGGCACGCACCGTTGCGGTCAACACGCTGGTGGCCATGGAGGTCTTCTACCTGTTCAGCGTGCGCTACCTCAAGTCGCCCTCGTTCACCTGGCAGGGTGTCCAGGGCACGCCCAAGGTGCTGGCGGCGGTGTCGGTGGTGTTCGGGTTGCAACTGTTGTTCACCTATGCACCGTTCATGCACACGTTGTTCCAGACGCACCCACTGGGCTTTGACACCGGCCTGTTGGTGGTGGGTGTGGGGGTGGCTGTGCTGGTGACGCTGGAGCTGGAAAAGGCCCTGCTGCGCCGCTGGTTCCCCGGGCGGATCTGAAGGAGCCACTGTCCAATCCCGGAAGTCGGAGTCCAAAAATGAACAGTAAATGGAGCATGCATGAACAACCCTTCGGTTGCTGACGCTGCTGCAGGCGCTGCCAGTGGTCTGTCGCAGATATCCCTGCACGGTCCGTTTGCCGAAATGGCCGCGCTGCTGCTGCTGTGCGCCGCAGTGGGCGCGGTGTTTGTGCGTCTGCGCCAACCGGTGCTCATTGCCTACATCGTGGTGGGTATTCTGGTGGGGCCGGCGGTGTTCGGCATGGTTCAGGCGCACGACCAGGTGGACCTGCTGGCGCAAATCGGTGTGGCGGTGCTGCTGTTTGTGGTGGGCCTGAAACTGGACATCCAGCATGTGCGCCACATCGGCCCGGTGGCGCTGGCCACGGGCCTGGGACAGTTGACGTTCACCATTGTTTTCGGGTTCTTCCTGATCATGGCGCTGGGCAAGGGCTGGTTGGAGGCGCTCTATGTGGCGGTGGCGCTGACGTTCTCCAGCACCATCATCATCGTGAAGCTGCTGTCTGACAAACGTGAGCTGGACTCCCTGCATGGGCGCATTGCCGTGGGTTTCCTCATCGTGCAGGATCTGGCCGTGGTGCTGGCCATGATGACCGTCAGCGCCATGCGTGCCACGGGTGACGACGGTGGCTGGATGCAGGTGCTGCCTGCCTTGTTGCTGAGGCTGCTGGGCATCGGTCTGCTCATGTGGGTGCTGATGCGTTGGGTGCTGCCACGGGTTGTGGCGGCCATTGCCCGTTCGCAGGAGCTGCTGCTGCTGTTTGCCATTGCCTGGGGCATCGGTCTGGCAGCGTTGGGTGAGTGGGTGGGTTTCAGTAAAGAAGCCGGCGCGTTTCTGGCAGGGTTCTCGCTGGCCTCGACCCCTTACCGCGAAGCCATGAGTGCCCGGCTGACCGGCATCCGCGACTTCCTGTTGCTGTTTTTCTTCATCGACCTGGGTGCCAAGCTCGATTTTTCCACGTTGGGAGCAGAATTGGTGCCCTCCCTCTGGCTGTCGCTGTTTGTGCTGATCGGCAACCCGCTGATTGTTATGGCCATCATGGGTTACATGGGCTACCGTAAGCGCACCGGGTTCATGGCGGGTTTGACGGTGGCGCAGATCAGCGAGTTCTCCATCGTGTTCGTGGCCATGGGCATTGCGCTGGGGCACATCGGCGTGGGTGCCTTGAGCCTGACCACGCTGGTGGGCTTGGTGACCATCACCCTGTCCACCTACATGATTCTGTACTCGCAGCCTTTGTATGAGCGGCTGTCACCCTGGCTGGGCTGGTTTGAGCGCAAGCGCCCGCACCGCGAACTGGCCGAAGAAACCCAGTTGGGCGAGGCTGAAGCCCGCCAGATGGAGGTGCTGGTGATGGGTGTGGGCCGCTATGGCAGCCGTCTGCTGGGCCAGCTGCGACAAGACGGCGTGCATGCCGTGGGCGTGGACTTTGATCCCGAAGCCGCACAACGCCTTACCGAGGCGGGGTTGCCCGTGTTGTTCGGTGACAGCGAAGACCCTGATTTTCTCGACACACTTCCGCTGGCGCATGTGCGTTGGGTGGTGAGTGCGCTGCCGCAATGGGAAGCCAACCGCGCCCTGCTGCATGCGCTACAAGCCGCCGGTTTTGCAGGTCAGGTGGCGGTGGTGGCCCGGGACAGCGTGCAAGCCCAGGCGGCCCAGGCCCAGGGCGTGGCGCTGGTGTTCAATCCATTCGACGACGCGGCCGACCACGCCGCACGCCACCTGGCAAACACGATGAAGATGAGCGAGGCACGGCCATGACCGATTCAAGCGACATCACCCTGGCCCCGGGGGGCATCCTGGCCTGCACCGATCTGTCGCCTGCGTCAGAGCGGGCTGTGGAGCGTGCAGCCCAACTGGCACAGCGACTGGGCCTGCCTGTGGGCCTGCTTCACCTGCTGCCTGCAGAGGGCATGGCCTTGCTGCGGCACTGGCTGGGCATGGAAGCCGATGTCGAACCCCTGCTGATGGCCAACGCGCACCGCAGCCTGCTGCAACACTGGCAGGCGGCGTCCGCGGCCTGCCATCCTGCGCCGGAAATGGTGCCCATGGTCCGCAGCGGTACCCTGATTGGTGGGTTGAAGGCCACCTTCGTGGCGACCCAGCCTTCTCTGGTGGTGTTGGGGGCCCGGGGAGAGGGTGACCTGGTGCACCAAGTGCTGGGCACCACCGCCTTGCGCCTGTTGCAGCGCAGCCACCGGCCCATGCTGGTGGTGCGCGGTCAGTCCCGGTTGGCCTACCAGCGGGTGTTGTTGCCGGTGGATTTTTCTCCGTGGTCAGCGCTGACCTTGCAGGCCGTCAGGCGGTACATGCCTGATGCCCATGTGGTGGTGTTGCACGCATGGAACGTGCCGTTCGAGCAAAAAATGTTCGTGGCCGGTGTGGGTGAAGAGGTGGTGGCCCACTACCGTGCCAAGGCCATGGAAGAGGCCGAATTGCTCATGGCCCAGTTCGTGCGCGACCAGGGCTTGCGGGGCGGGGATTTCACCGTCAAGGTGTTGCAGGGCGATGCGAGCCACGTCATCGTGGCCCAGGCATTGGCGCAACAGTGCGACCTGATTGCGCTGGGCAAACACGGGCAACAGGCGGCTGAAGACTGGTTGCTGGGCAGTGTGTGCAAACACGTGCTGAACGAGTTCGGGGGCGATGTGCTGGTGGTCAACGGTCCGGAGGGAGTGGCCTGACCATGCAGATAGAGCCCAGAGGTTACGTGGGAGGCGTGCCATGACGTGGTCTGCCATGTTGGCCAATTTGGCCGGAGGTGTAGGGCTGTTCCTGCTGGGCATGACCATGATGACCGATGGCCTGCGCCTGGCGGCCGGGCCTGCGCTGGAGCGCATCCTGAGAGCAGCCACGCGCACCAGATGGCACGGGCTGGGCTCGGGGGTGCTGGTGACGGCCGTGGTGCAATCGTCGAGCGCAGTCACCGTGGCCACCATTGGGTTTGTGAACGCGGGTTTGCTGTCTCTGGGCGGTGCGCTGTGGGTGCTGTTCGGCGCCAACGTGGGCACCACCATGACGGGCTGGATCGTTGCGCTGGTGGGCCTGAAGTTCAAGGTCGAGGCATTGGCCATGCCACTGGTGGGATTGGGCGTGGCCCTGCACTTGAGCGGGGCGGGCAAGCGCCGGGGTGCTGTGGGCACAGCGCTGGCGGGTTTTGGCTTGCTGTTCATGGGCATTGCGCTGCTGCAGCAGTCGTTCGGTGGGCTCGCCTCGCAGGTGGAACTGCCGTCTGGCTCGGGTGTGGCCTGGGTGCTGATGCAAATGCTGGTGGGGGTGCTGATGACGGTGCTGATGCAGTCGTCCAGCGCGGCCATGACCGTGGTGCTGACCGCAGCACAGGGTGGTTTGCTGACGCCAGAGGGGGCGGCTGCGGTGGCCATCGGGGCCAACATCGGCACCACCACCACCGCATTGCTGGCGACCATCGGTGCCACAGCCAACGCCCGTCGGGCCGCGATGGCGCATGTGATGTTCAACGTCATCGCCGCCATGGTGGCCCTGGTCTTGTTGCCCTGGCTGTTGGGCGCGACTCGCGCGGTTGGTGCCTGGCTGGACTTGCCGCCCGACCCAGCCACCCAGTTGGCGCTGTTTCACACCTGTTTCAATGTGCTGGGGGTGGCGTTGATGTGGCCGCTGGCAGGGCGGCTCAGTGCGTGGCTGCAGACTCTGTTTCGAGGGGGCGATGCAGACGCGGGTGTGCCTCGCTACATCGACCACACGCTGGCCAGGGTGCCGGCGCTGGCCACCGAGGCACTGGGGCATGAATTGCACCGCCTGGGACACCTGGCAGATGAACTGCTGCGTCGCGTGGCCCATGGGGCAACCGACGACGAGATGCGTCAGGGGCATGCGGTGTTCGTGACGCTGGATGGGGCCATCGCGCAATTTGTGCAGTCGCTCAGCCGTGAGACGATGTCGGCCGCCACCAGCGAGGCGCTGGCGCGCCAGTTGCGGGTGCGCGGTTATCACCAGACCAGTGCCGATCTGGCGCTGGCAGCGCATGCGGCCTTGGGTTCTGGCGAAACGTCCCCACCTTCCGAACGCAGCCAGGTGTTGTGGACGGCATTTGTGCAGGCCTTGGACGCGGTGCTGGATGCCAGCGACCCGCTGCGCCAACAGGTGCCTGTGGACCCGAGTGGTGCGTTGGAGCTGGTGGAGGTCGAGCAGGCGCACGATGCGCTCACCGTGGCGCACAACGCACTGAAGGCGCAGTGGTTGGCCGAGGCCGCTTCGGGGGTGTTGCCCCTGAATGCCCTCGACACCCATTTGCACCGGGCCGCTGCACTGCGAGATGCTGCTGTGCACGCCACCAAGGCCAGTCGCTGGTCCTGGCGGTGCGACGATTTGTCACACGCAGCCGTTTAAACTGACCGGGTGGCCTGTGCCTTGCGCCTGCTGCCTGAAATCAACCAACTTGGTAAGCCCATGGTCCCCCATCTTGTCACCGCGCTCACTGGCCCCATCAACGAACTGGAGCAGCGAATCCTGGAGTCCATGCCGGTCATTGAACGCTGGTTCAGGCTGGAATGGATGGAGCACACGCCCCCGTTCTACAGCGCGGTGGATGTGCGCAACGCCGGATTCAAGCTGACACCGGTGAGCACCAGCCTGTTCCCCGGGGGGTGGAACCATCTCTCGCCCGAGATGCTGCCGCTGGCGGTGCAGGCGGCCATGGCCGCCATCGAGAAAATCTGCCCTGAAGCCAAAAACCTGTTGCTGGTGCCGTCTGACCAGACCCACAACAGTTCGTACGTGAGCAACCTGGCCCGCTTGTCGCAAATTTTCAACCTGGCAGGCCTGAACGTGCGCCTGGGTTCGCTGAAACCCGACATGAAGGAGCCTGAGCAGCTGACGTTGCCAGGTGGCGAAACACTGACGCTGGAGCCGCTACAACGCGGCAAGCGCCGGCTGGGGCTGAAGCATTTCGACCCCTGCACCATCCTGCTGAACAACGACTTGACTGCAGGTGTCCCCGGCATCCTCGAAGACCTGCACGAGCAGTACCTGTTACCGCCTTTGCAGGCGGGGTGGCCGACGCGTCGCCACAGCACGCACTTCCGCCTATATGAAGAGCTGGCCAAGCGGTTTGCCAAGATGCTGGGCATGGACCATTGGCTGATTCACCCGGCCAGCGTGGGGTGTGGCGAGCTGGACCTGACCACGAACGATGACGTGGCAGCCTTGCAAACCCACGTCGACACGGTGCTGACCAAAACCCGCCGCAAGTACAAGGAATACGGCATCAACGAAAAAGCGTTTGCCGTCATCCGGCGTGACGATGGCCTGGCCGGTTCAGGCCCGTGGGTGGTGCGCGATGCCAAGGACGTGCCCGCCGCGATCGCCACGGCCAGCGCTGGCGCGTTGAAGGGCCCGTTTCTGGTGCAGGAAGGCGTGCTGACCAACGAACGTGTGGACGAGGCGGTGGCCGAGCCCGTGGTCTACATGATGGACCGCTATGTGGTGGGGGGCTTTTACCGGGTGCACCCCGACCGGGCGGACCACCAGGGCCTGGTGGGCCCCGGTGCCAGCTTTGTGCCACTGGCGTTCGAGCAGGGTGGTCAACTGCCCCAGCCCGGTGTTCGGCCCGGGGCCAGCAGCCCCAACCGCTTCTACATGTACGGCGTGATTGCCCGCTTGGGCATGCTGGCCGCCAGTTACGAGCTGGAAGCCACCGATCCTGATGCTGAGACGTACGACTGATTGACAGGCGATGCACTGCCTGGCCTCAGTTGCTGCAGAGCAACAAGCCACCGGGTAGCCGCCAGATTTCTGTAGAACGCCAGCAGCTGGCAGGCGCACAATCGCGGCTCCCAAGCTCTGAAATCCCGGCCTTTCCCGGTCGGGTGATGCACTTGTCCGCTTCCAAATCATCTCTGGCCACCTTGACTCTAGGCGCCATTGGCGTGGTCTATGGCGACATCGGCACCAGCGTGCTGTATGCCATCAAGGAAATTTTTGGCTCGGGCCATGTGCCCTTCACGCCGGACAACATTTACGGCGTGTTGTCCATCGTGTTCTGGACGCTGACCGTCATCGTTTCGCTGAAGTACGTGACGCTGGTGTTGCGGGCCGACAACCACGGAGAAGGCGGGTTGGTGGCCATGCTGGCGCTGGCATCCCAGTCCGTTAAAGACAAACCCCGGCTGCGCAAGGTGTTGCTGCTGGTGGGCATTTTTGGCACCTGCCTGTTCTACGGCGATGGTGTCATCACGCCAGCCATTTCGGTGTTGTCGGCGGTGGAGGGGCTGGAGGTCATTTCGCCCACCTTCAAGAAGGGGGTCATCCCCATCACCCTGGTCATCCTGTTTGTGCTGTTTTTCGTCCAGAAGCGGGGCACGGCCGGCATTGGCAAATTTTTCGGGCCCATCACACTGGTGTGGTTTGTCAGCATCGCGGTGCTGGGGGTGTCGCACATCGTTGACAACCCCGCCATTTTGTGGGCCATCAGCCCGCATCACGCGCTGATGTTCATGTGGACTCAGCCCGGTACCACATTCATTATTTTGGGAGCGGTGGTCCTATGTGTGACAGGCGGTGAGGCCCTTTATGCCGACATGGGTCACTTCGGCAAGAAGCCCATCCGGGTGGCCTGGTTCACCATCGTCATGCCATGCCTGACGCTCAATTATTTCGGACAGGGCGCGTTTCTGTTGCAAAACCCCGATGCGGTAAAGAACCCATTCTTCCTGATGACCCCCGACTGGTTGCTGATACCGATGGTGGGTCTGGCGACCATGGCCACCGTGATTGCCTCGCAGGCGCTCATTTCAGGTGCCTTCAGCGTCACCAAGCAGGTGGTGCAACTGGGCTACCTGCCGCGTTTGCAACTGCTGCACACCAGTGTGAAGGACACCGGCCAGATCTACATTCCCTTTGTCAACTGGGGTCTGTTTGTCGCCATCGTGCTGGCGGTGGTCATGTTCAAGTCCAGCAGCAACCTGGCGGCTGCCTACGGCATTGCGGTGTGCACGGACATGCTCATCACCACCGTGTTGACATTCTTTGTCATCCGCTACGGTTGGAAGTATCCGCTGTGGTTGTGCTTGGGGGCAACGGGCTTTTTCTTCGTGGTGGATCTGGCATTCTGGGCATCTAACATGATGAAGCTGTTCGATGGTGGCTGGTTCCCGCTGGTCATTGGTGGTACGGTGTTCATGCTCATGCTGACGTGGAAAGAGGGCAGAAATCTGCTCAGCGACAAGCTGCGTGAAGACTCACTGGACCTGCCCAGTTTTCTCGATGCCATTTTTGTGGCCCCTCCGGCTCGGGTAGAGGGAGCCGCAGTGTTCCTGACGGCCGAGACCGGTACAGTGCCCAACGCGCTGCTGCATAACCTGAAGCACAACAAAGTGCTGCATGCACAGAACCTGTTCGTGTCGGTGCGACACCACGAGGTGCCCTGGGTACCGATGGCCGAGCGGCTGGAGGTGGAAGACCTGGGGAACGATTGCTGGCAGGTCATCATCCATTATGGGTTCAAGAATGACCCGAATGTGCCCAAAGCTCTCGCGTTGCTGAAGCCTCATGGCGTGGAGCTGGACGGCATGACCACCAGCTACTTCCTGTCGCGCGACACGGTCATTCCCACGCTGGGTGGTGGCATGGCGTTCTGGCGCGAAAAAATCTTTGCCCAGATGCACCGCAACGCCAGTGGTGCAGCGGACTTTCTCAACATCCCCAGCAATGCGGTGGTGGAACTGGGTTCCAAGGTGGAAATTTAAAGAACTATTCCCATCCAGCGCTTTTTTAGCTTGAATTTGTAGCTATCTTTGATGAAATTCTGGCGTGACCTGAGTGTGTCGGCGGCCACCGCCGGGTTTGTGGCGGTGTTGGTCGGGTTCACCAGTTCGGTGGCCATCGTGTTCCAGGCGGCGCAGGCTTTCGGGGCCACCCCGGCGCAAATCACGTCGTGGATGTGGGCGCTGGGGCTGGGCATGGGGTTGTGCTCGGCATTGCCTTCGCTGTGGCTGCGCCAGCCCGTCATGGTGGCGTGGAGCACGCCCGGTGCGGCGGTACTGGCATCGGCGGGTGTGGCGGCAACGGCCAGTGGCGCGGGGTTCTCCATGGCCGAGGCCGTGGGTGCGTTCATGGTCTGCGCTGCACTCATCACGCTGGCAGGCGTCACCGGCCTGTTCGAGCGGCTGATGAACCGCATTCCCATGGCCATTGCCTCGGCCCTGCTGGCAGGGGTGCTGGCCCGTTTCGGCTTGCAGGCCTTTGCTGCCGCCCAAACAGCGCTGCCCCTGGTGCTGCTGATGCTCGCCACTTACCTGGCGGGCAAGCGTCTGGCCCCGCGCTACGCCGTGCCCGCCACGCTGGCTGCTGCGGTCGCGTTTGTGGCGTTGCGTGGCGACATGGCCTGGGGCGCGGTGACGTTCCAGCTGGCGGTGCCCGACTTCACCGCGCCGGTGTTCACACTCAGTGCGGCCATCAGCCTGGCACTGCCGCTGTTTGTGGTGACCATGGCCTCGCAAAATCTGCCCGGCGTGGCGGTGATGCGCGCCACGGGGTACGACCTGCCGGTGTCCAAGCTCATCTCTCTGACCGGGCTGGCCACACTGGTGCTGGCACCGTTCGGCGCGTTTGCGCTGAACTTCAGCGCCATCACCGCAGCCATCTGCATGGGCTCCGAGGCGCACGAAGACAAGTCCCGCCGCTACACCGCCGCCGTGGTGTGCGGGGGCATTTACGTGCTGATCGGGCTGTTTGGCGCGGTCGTCACCGGTCTGTTGACGGCTTTCCCCAAAGAGTTGGTGGTGGCCATTGCCGGGCTGGCGCTGCTGGGCAGCATTGGCAGTGGCCTTCACAGCGCGCTGGCCGACGAGCGCCACCGCGAACCTGCGCTCATCACCTTCCTCGTAACGCTCAGCGGTGTGGTCATCGGTGGGGTGGGCTCGGCGTTCTGGGGTGTCGTGGCAGGCGGGGTGGCGCTGTGGGTCAGTCGCTGGGGCCGTACATCAGGCTGAAAACCGCTTTGCCCTGGCCATCAGCAGAGTGCCGGCCTGCTGAAGGCTGAAGTGGCACGGTGCTTTGGCTGCTGGGTCAGCTGCCGGTCGGTGCCAAACACACGCGGTCTCTGCCGTTGTGTTTGGCCTGGTACATGGCACCGTCGGCCACGCGCGACAGCGACAGCTCGTCTTCGCCATGATCGGGGTAAATGGCTGCGCCAATGCTGCATGAGATGTGGAGTGAAAGTCCACTGATGTAGAACGGCTGATTCAGGGCATCCAGAATGCTCTGAGAAACCTGCATCACCCCCTGATCGCTGTCAATGGTGCGCAAGATGACGACGAACTCGTCGCCCCCGATGCGGGCCACGGTGTCGGACTCGCGAACCCGGCGCGTCATGCGCTGTGCCACTTCCTTCAGCAGCAAGTCGCCCACTGCATGGCCGTGGGTGTCGTTGACCGGCTTGAACTTGTCCAAATCCATGTACAGCAACGCAAACCGGGTCCGGTCGCGCTTGGAAGCTGCCAGGGTGAGTTGCAAGCGGTCTCAAAACAGGGCTCGGTTGGCCAGGCCGGTGAGCATGTCGTGCTGGGCCAGTTCGCGTTGCTGTTGTTCGCTTTCCAGCAACCGCGCATTGGCGGCAGCCAGTTCGGCCGTGCGTGCAGCCACGCGGGCTTCCAGTTCCTGTTCCGAACGCTGTAACTGCTCGATGTTGGCCTGGCGGGCCTCAAGTGCCTGTGCTTGTGCCGCTTCTTTGTCCCGCCTTTCAGTTTGGATCCGATCAGCCAGTGCGTAGGACAGCAGCAACATGCCCAGCAGCGAGCCAAACTCAGGTCCGCGCAGCGTCAAAAAATTGGCTGGAACAATTCCGTGGTTGCGCAACGCAAATGCAATGCCAAACAACAGAAAAACCGACCATGCCAACAAGTAGATCCTGGCCGCACGCACTTTGTGCATCAGGCAATACAAGGCAGTCCACACCGCCAGCGAGGTTGCCAGTACAGTGGTGAACGTCATCATTTTTGCACCGAGTGCGTAGGGAAACCAAAGCAATGCAACGATGGTGGCCATGGCCAGCGCATTGGAGGCTTGCAATGCCAGATCCAGCCGTGCGGATACCCGCTTGGGATACAGAAAGCTTCGCGTGAACTGTGCCACGCCGTAGGCGCACACGGCAAATCCCAGTGGGTAAGCCAGATTGGCAAACCACGGCCAGCTTGACCACACAAATGCATTCCCCATGCCGGTAAACCCGGCTTGCCCGATGCCCAGTTCGGAGAGAAACAGCACGTAGTCCAGATACACCCGCTCTCGAATGCTGGTCCACAGCAGCACGTTGTACGCCAGCAATGCCAGCAAAGCGCCGAAGTAAGTGGCGAAGCCAGCGTAGCTGACATAGGTGTTCTGAACAAATGCAGTGGGTTCCCACAACGTCAGAGGTACCGACAAGCTGCCCGCTGATTCCAGCCGCAGCAAGACCAGTGAAGGACCATCCTGAACAGGTTGCAGTTCAAACACAAAGTTTCGATGGAGCACAGGGCGTTGGGCAAACGGAAACAGATCCCCCGTGGTCACCGGCGTTGGGCTGCCCGGTGCGTAGTAGTCAATTCGGTCCAGGGTCGGAAAGCCCAACTCCAGCAGCATCCGATCGGTTTGCCGTGCAGTCGTTTGGGCAGGTAAGGAAAAACCGACCCACCATGCTGAGCGGGACAGCCCCAGATTGACGCCGCTAGCGGCAGCCGGGGTCACGGCCCCAGCGGCAAAACGGCTGCGCACCTCGTCGACCGTCAGGCTGCCTGCGGGGTCTTCCAGCAGGGCCACGTAGGGGGTCAGGTCCACGCGCCCGCTGCTCGTGCTGCTGGGCAGTGGTGCGGGTGACGCAGCAAAAGCTCCCGCGGACACCAGCAGCAAGCACAACGCCAGCAACCGGGCACACAGCAGCTTGGAAAAATTGAACATAGGTCATTTTATGGGGGCTATGCATTTCGCAGTGGCCGTGTCGCAGAGACCTGGGGCGATCAGGTGATTGCCAGCTGGGTGGGCATCGGGCGGATAACAGGGGTGTCGATGCGTGGGTGTGCCTTCGATGATGTAATGCCACCTTCGCTTCATTGACAGCCTAGGCATACACCTTTGGTGCTGGAGTCGATGTTGCCAGTCAGCGTTGAAATCAACACTGCCGCCTTACCCACATGCTTGCCCCTATGCAGATCCTCATCGTTGCCGACCCCATCGAGTCGTTCAAAACCCACAAAGACACTACCTACGTGATGATGCGCGAGGCGCAGCGGCGTGGGCACAGCGTGGCGGTGTGCTTGACCGCTGACCTGGCCTGGCAAAGCGGCCAGCCAGTGACCGCGAAGGTGCGGCGCATTCGCCTGCTGGACATCACGCCAGCCTATGGCGCCACCCAGGCTACCCAGCCGTGGTTTGAAGAAACCGCCACGGACGAAGGTCGCGTCGCCTTGAAAGACTTCGGTGCGGTGCTGATGCGCAAGGACCCGCCGTTCGATGCCGAATTCATTTATGCCACCCACCTGCTGGAGCAAGCCGAGCGCGAGGGGGCCAAGGTGTTCAACCAACCCGCCGCGTTGCGCGACCACCCCGAAAAGCTGGCGCTGATGCAGTTCCCGCAATACGCGCCGCCCACGCTGGTGACCCGCAGCGCCGACGACGTGCGCGCTTTCCACACCGAGCACGGCGACATCATCCTCAAACCCCTGGACGGCATGGGGGGCATGGGCATCTTCCGCGTGAAGGCCGACGGCCTGAACCTGGGCAGCATCATCGAAACGCTGAACCTGGATGGTGCCCAGACCCTGATGGTGCAGCGCTACCTGCCCGAGATTGTGGACGGCGACAAACGCGTGCTGGTCATCGGCGGCAAACCGGTGCCGTTCAGCCTGGCACGCATCCCGCAGGGCAATGAGGTGCGCGGCAACCTGGCCGCCGGTGGCAAGGGCGTGGCCATGCCGCTCACCGAGCGCGAGCGCGAGATTGCCGAGGACCTGGGCCCCACACTGGCCGCACGCGGCTTGCTGCTGGTGGGCCTGGACGTGATCGGCGGCCGCCTGACCGAAGTCAACGTGACCAGCCCCACCTGCTTTCAGGAAATCACCCAGCAAATGGGGTTCGATGTGGCTGCGATGTTTGTGGATGGGCTGGAGGCTGCGCTGGCAGGGGCATGACCCCTCTGGGGTGGTCAACAACTGACATTGACCTGACAACGCAGTTGACGAGTCGTCTTCATAATGTCGATTCGTGCCCCCATGTGGGCTTAACCGATCAAGGCGCGATGACACAGACTGGGGACGAACTGGCGCAGACCCTGAAAGAGCACCAGGTCATTCTGGAAAATGCCAGCATCGGCATTTCCTTCATCCAACAGCGCACCATCGTGCGTTGCAACCAGCGTTTCGCCGAAATTTATGGTCATGCCAGCCCAGCCACGGTGCTGGGTGTCAGCAGTCTGAGCCTGTATCCCAGTGTCGAGGCCTTCGAACAACTGGGCGCTGCCGCCTATCCCCAGCTTGCCACGGGCAAAGCCTACCGCACCCGCATCCAGATGGTGCGCCGCGACGGCAGCCTGTTCTGGTGCAGCCTGACCAGCAAGCTGATCGATCCTTCATTGCCAGACCTGGGATCGGTCTGGATCGTCGAGGATGTGGACGAACTCATCCAGTCCGAGCAGTCCCTGGCCCTGTTGGTGACCGAGCAGTCACTGATCCTGGAGCATGCGCTCGTGGGCATCGTTTTTTTGAAAAACCGCCTGGTGACGCGCTGCAACCGGTTGTTCGAAGAGACCTTCGGCTACGGCCCCGGCGAGTTGAACGGGGGCACTTCGCGGCAGTGGTACCTGTCCGATGAAGACTGGTTGGCCGCTGGGCAGCAGTGTTACGCGCCGCTGGTGCGTGGCGAGACCTTCCGTGCCGAAATGCGGCTGGGCAAACGCGATGGCACGCCCATCTGGTGCGATGTGCTGGCCAAGGCCATCGATCCGTCCGACATGGGCAAGGGCTCGATCTGGATCACGCTGGACATCACCGCCCGCAAGGCTGCCGAAGAGGCCCTGGCCCAGGCCTATGCCAACCTGGAACATCAGGTGGCCCTGCGCACCCGAGAGCTCAGCGAAACGGTGCAAAACCTGCACCACGAAATCGCAGAGCGACGTGCCATGGAACGCAAGATCGAGCATCTGGCCTTGCATGACACGCTCACCGATTTGCCCAACCGCCGCTACTTGGAGCGTTCGCTCGCGCAGGCCATGGCCGATGCCCGGGCGCGGGCACAGCAGGTGGCGGTGCTGTTCCTGGACCTTGACAGGTTCAAGCACTTCAACGACGCGTTCGGCCACACGGTCGGTGACGAACTGTTGCAAGCAGTGGCAAGCCGCCTGGCGGCAGCGGTGCCGGCCCACGCCACCCTGTCCCGACAGGGCGGGGACGAATTTGTCATCGTGCTGCCTGCTGTGGCCTCAAGAGGCGACGTGACCGCCTGTGTGCAACAGATTGCGCAGGCCCTCAAGCCGCTGGTGGTGCTGGGCAGCCGCGAGGCCCGCGTGACGTGCAGCATCGGCATCAGCCTGTACCCGGACGATGGTCTGTCGGCCGATGCGTTGCTCAAGCATGCCGACATGGCGATGTTCCAGGCCAAGCACAAGGGGCAGGGGAGTTTCCAGTTCTTCAATGCGCGGCTGGACGTGGAGTTGCAACGCCGCATGGCACTGGAGCAGGCGCTGCACGATGCCCTGCAGGCGGGTAGCTTCGAGTTGCATTACCAACCGCAGGTGGAGGTCAGCACAGGACGCCTGACGGGCGTCGAAGCCCTGATGCGATGGCACCGTCCGGGTCTGGGGTGGGAGCCGCCGGGCCACTTCATTCCGGTTGCCGAAGACATCGGGCTCATCGGTGCACTGGGCATGTGGGCGTTGCAGCAGGCTTGTCGGCAGGTCGCCTTGTGGTTGCAGGCGGGTTGGCCGCCCATCAGGGTGGCAGTCAACGTGTCTGCGCTCCAGTTGGATCAGCCGGATTTTGTGTCAAATGTGCTTCAGGCGCTCGCTGACAATGACTTGCCTGCTGCGTGTTTGGAACTGGAGTTGACAGAAGGTGTCATGTTGCGAGACATGGAGGCCACGCACCAGACGCTGGTGCAATTGCACGAGGCGGGCATTGCCATCAGCATCGATGACTTCGGCACGGGCTATTCCAGCCTCAGCTACCTCAGCCGTTTGCCGCTGGACAAGCTCAAGATAGACCGATCGTTCGTCAAGGACATCGACACGCGCCCCAGCGACGCGGTGCTGTGCCGCACCATCGTCGCCATGGCGCGCAACCTGGGTCTGCATGTCACGGCCGAAGGGGTGGAGACCGAAAGCCAGTTGCGCATGCTGTCGGAGTGCGGCTGTACTCATTACCAGGGCTACCTGTTCAGCCGCCCGGTACCGGCTGAACAGGTGTCGGCGCTGCTCGCGCAGCAGGTTCGCCGCGTGTCGTCCTGAACTCAGTGCGAAGTTGGGTGCGACGGCTGGTTGGCCAGCGATTCAGACCACAGTGAGTCTGTGGTGGCCGAGGGCCGCACGACCTGGTTGCGGCCCTGGTGTTTGGCCTGGTACAGCGCCCGATCTGCGCGGGCAATCACCTCGTCGACGGTGGCATCATCCGGTGCGACTGTGGCCAGCCCGGCACTGATGGTCACCACCAATTGCGGGGCCAGTTCGCTGTGTTGACCGGCCGACACCGCCCCCCGCATGCGTTCACCCATGGTGAATGCCTGTTCTTCGCTCGTGTCCGGCAAAAAAACCAGAAACTCTTCTCCGCCAAAGCGCGCCACCATGTCGGTGTCGCGGGCGCACGTGCGCATCGTGTGTGCCACACCGATCAGGACCTGATCGCCAGCAGCATGTCCGTGGGTGTCGTTCACGCGCTTGAAAAAATCGACGTCGATCACCAGCACGCTGTAGGGCCTGCCAGAACGACGATACCGGTCGTGCTCATGGGTCACAGCGTCCAGCACGGCGCGGCGGTTGGGCAACTGGGTCAGGACATCGGTTGTTGAAATGTCTCGCAGCCGCTGAACCAGACCGCCGATGACCACAACGGCCATGGCCAGGTTGAACAGCATGAGGCAGAGAAACCCTGCCAGCACCAGCAGGTCTTTGTAACCGGAGTCGGTGGCCAGCAGGTAGGCTGCGGTGCCGCCCGCGTCAAGCGCCACTGCAAACGGCCTCACGCCCAGCAGCGCCAACAGGATCAGGACGGGGGCCAAACCCAAGGGCAGAAACAGCCCGGGGTAACCCACATCGGCCAGCAGCTGTTTGATCAGCCATGCTGAGCGGACCACGCACCACCCCACACACAGGCTGAACAGCAGCAGCCTGACGGCAACCAGGTCGGGTGCTGCCAGGCGAAGCAGGAGAATGGCTGCCAGCATGGCCAACGGGGTGATGGTTTCGAGCATTGAGACGGGGTAGCGGCCCATGTAGGCCAGGCCACGCATGAGGCAGTAGAAACCACCGATCAGCCCGAGGTTGAGCAACGCGACGGCGCCCGTCGATGTTTGCCAGTTCGGCTGGCCCGCCGTCCAGCAGCCCACGGCCAGCGCTGCAAAGGCCGCCGACCACCAGAAACCTGCTTTGCGCCTCACACCAAACACCCAGCCGAGCACCAGCCAGGTCACGCTGTAAAGCAGCAACTGCAGGGCGAGTGTGATCATCGTGTTCATGTTGGCCCTTGCCGGTCGGGGTGATGGGGCAGGAACCGCTGCGCAAACTCATCAGGGGGCAGCGCGGGCGACCACAGGTAGCCCTGGCCTTTTCTGCAACCGATTCCATGGAGCAATTCGGCGATGTCTTCGGTCTCGACGCCTTCGGCCACGGTGCTCAGGCCGAGTTCGTTGGCGATGTTCACAATGGCCTTGACGATGGCCTGATCATGTTGGACCGACCCCAGTTTGCGCACGAAGGATTGGTCTATTTTCAGCGTCTGGATTTCGAATTGCTTCAGGTAACCGAGGTTGGAGTAGCCTGTGCCGAAGTCGTCGATGGCCAGCGACACGCCCATGCGACGGATGTGCTCCAGCGTTACCTGCACGGTGGTGTGCGAGTCGGTCAGCAGCGATTCGGTGAGTTCCAGTTCCAACCATTGACCCGGCAGACCGTTGCTGTGCAGGGCATGGAACACGACGTCCTGCAGGTCGCCCTTGCGGAATTGCACCATCGACACGTTGACCGCCACCGGGCAAGCGTCCAGGCCGGCTTGCCGCCACAGTTGCATTTGCTGGCAGGCGGTTTCGATCACCCACTTGCCCAGATCGGCAATCAGGCCCGACTTTTCTGCAAGCGGAATGAACGTGGCGGGCGACACATTGCCTCGCTCGGGGCTTTGCCATCGCAGGAGGGCTTCGGCACCGCACAGGGTGCGGGTTTCCAGGTTGAACTTGGGTTGGTAGTGCAGTTTGAACTGACCTGTCTGCAATCCCCGGCGCATGTCGGCCAGCATGTTCAGGTGATCGATCGCCTGCCCGGTGTGCCCTTGGAAGCGGCACACCGTGTTGCGGCCCGCTTCCTTGGCACGCTGCATGGCCATGTCGGCACGCATCATCAGCTCTTTTGGGGTGTTGCCATCGGCAGGGAAAAAAATCAGGCCGATGGATGCAGTAATGCTGATGTCCACACCCGACAGGCGGATGGGCTGGGCAATGTCAGTCAACCAGACATTGGCGCGAGCGCCTGCTTCTCCTTCATCGGCCATGGGGTGCCTGATGATCAGAAACTCGTCGCTGCCTGTGCGGAACAGTTGTTCGTCAGTTTGACGCCTCGTGTGGAGGCGTTGAGCCAGCGTGGCCAGAAATTCGTCGCCGGTGCGGATGCCCAGCGATTCGTTGATGCTCTTGAAACCGTCCAGGTTGATCAACATGACTGCAGCGGCCCCCCCGGTGTGGCTAGACGGTTGGCACAGCTTGTCCAGAGCTTCATTGGCCAGCTTGCGGTTGGGCAGGCCGGTGAGCACGTCGTGCCGGGTGGAATGCTCCAGCTGCGCAAGTGCCTGTGTCACGCGCTGGTTTTCTTGTGCCAGGGCCTGAAGGTAACTGCGCAGGTCAGTGGCGATGAGCCACGATGCGAATGCGGTCAGGCCCACGATGGCCGCAATGTCCAGGATTTGTGTCGCTGCAGCGGCAGCGACCTTGCTGGGGTAGTGGCCTGCGGCATCCAGCCACCAGATGAGGCAGACGATGCCCACCTGCCCCGCCAGCAGCGCCAGCATGGTACGGTTGCGCCAGAGCATGATGGCAAACACCAGCAAGCCCGGGTAGGCCAGCAGGGCGGTGTCACGCAGACCCTGGCCGTTGAGTGCCAGCAGGCCGATGGCAAGGTTCAACGTCCACAGCATCCAGTCTGCGGCCAGTGGCACCCGGTTCTGGCGGTTGAACCAGAGTGAAGGCAGCAGCGCAGCCGAAGCCAGCAACAGGCTCAGTGCGGTGGCACGGGTGCCGACCAGCCCGTAAACAAGGCTCAGGGTCAGCAACACCAGCAGGATGGTTGTCAGCACCTTGCGCAGGCGGGTCCGCTGCAGCGCGCGCAAGCCGTCAGGTGCCACGTCGGGGGTGGCATGCGGGCGCATCTCAGGGGTGAGTGGGTTCACGGACAGGTCGCCTCCGCTTCTTTGCACGGGCCAGACGGGTGACCGCAGTGTGCCATGCAGTGTCTGGGCAGGCAATGAGGCGGGGCGCAAGCCCTTTCATGTTTGAACGGTCAAGCCGTCAGGCAGGCAGACCGTCCACAAACACCTTCAGTTCGTTGGGCTCGAACGCCGTCCAGCACTCGTTTTCGGTGAGCGGCGTGGTGACGATGACCGCTGCGCGGTCGCCAGGCTGGTTGAGCTCGGCAAAGTTCACCGTCCAGTCGTGGTCTTTGAGTGTGGCGGTGGCAAACGGGTGCTGGCGCACCAGGTAGTGCAGCTTGGTACTGCAATGAGCCCACAGCGCATCGCCGTTGCTGAGTAAAAAATTGAATGTGCCGAACTGCCGCACCTGCGGTACCAGTTCGCGCAGTGTGCGCGTGAGTTCCTCAACGGTCGGCAGTCCGGCATGGGATTTGCCCAGCTCCTGCATCAGCCAGCAGAACGCGCGCTCGCTGTCGGTCGAACCCACCGGGTGGAAGTGGCCGTGCAACCGGGGCTGGTAGTCCTTCAGGTCGCCGTTGTGGGCAAACACCCAGGTGCGACCCCACAGGTGGCGCACAAACGGGTGTGCGTTTTCCAGGCATACAGACCCAATCGTCGCCTTTCGCACGTGAGCAATGATGTTTTTGCTCTTTAAAGGGTAGCGCTTCAGAAAGTCGGCAATCGGGGACTGTGCTGCGCTCTGGTGGTCCACAAAATGCCGCAGGCCGTTGCCCTCGAAGAAGGCGATCCCCCAGCCATCGGCGTGCTCGTCGGTTTCGCCGCCGCGCTGGCAAAAGCCGGTGAAGCTGAACGTGGCATCGGTGGGGGTGGCGCAATTCAGGCCGAGAAGTTGGCACATGGGCGGGTCGGGTGGGCTGGTGGGGATGGGTCAGGACTGGCTGGCGCACCGTGTACAGATGCAGGCTTGGCCGCTGGCGGCTTGCGGCACGCGGGCCAGCAGTTCAGGGCTGAAGGTGGCCTGGGTGCACCAGCAGGGTTCCTTGGTGGGCTGCCCGGTCAGCCGGGCCTGCTCCATCGCGCACAGGTTGGGCTGGCCGCACAGGGGGCAGCAGCTGGCATCGGGAACGAGGGTGGGTGCGGTGTCTGCAGCGGTAAGGGTGTTCATGTAGGTGGGCGCGCAAGTGACAGGGTGTGCGCAGGCAACGGTACAGCGGGTTGTCCGGTGTGCTTCAATGCCGCATAACGATGAACGCGCTGGCTTCAATTGTTTCAGATTCTTGACATGCTGCACACCGATACGAATCCACCCCATGCCGCTGCGCACACCGCCACGCGACTGCCCTATGCGGCGCTGGCCGATGAAGTGGCGCGGCTGTTGGCCGATCCTTCCGTGAACGTGCCGCCGCGGCTGGTGCAGGCGTTGCCCGGTGGCGGCAGGCTGTTCGTCATGCCAGCCCATGACAGCCGCCTGGCCATGACCAAGCTCATCACGCTGACGGTTCCTTCGGCGGCCACTGCCGG
>DDUQ01000074.1 GCA_002344885.1 Comamonadaceae bacterium UBA2334 | reverse complement strand
GTTGAAACTGGCTCCCAGTCTAGCATTGCGGCGGTTTTGTGGGAGCTAACTGCCGGAAATAGGATAAATTGATATGAATGCTATCAAATTGTTGGGCTATCGAACCTCGACAAAACCAGTGCGAAATTGAAAAGCATGCGGGTTTGATCGGGACCGCGCATCCTGCGTCCGGGTTGTCGAGCCAGCTTACGGCTTGTTGGGGCTGTACCGGGCCAGCGCGCTGTACAGTTTTTCTGGGTTGATCGGTTTCGTCACGTGGTCATTCATGCCCAAGGCTGCACATCGTTCCACTTCTTCGATCATGGCGTGCGCGGTCAGGGCGATGATGGGCAGCGCATCGAAACGCCGGTCGGCCCGCAGACGTTGGGTGGCGGTGTAGCCGTCCATCACGGGCATCTGCAGGTCCATCAACACCAGGTGGTAGCGCAGGGCACCCACTTCCTGCAAATGATTGAGCGCCTGTTGACCGTCATTCATGACGGTCACCTCCGCACCCTGTGCCTCCATGAGTTTGCGCGCCAGAATCTGGTTGACCCGGTTGTCTTCCGCCATGAGTACCTTCATGCCCTGCAGGCGCCCCTCTTGCGGCGAAGGGCGTTCCGCAGTGCTGGCCGCCGTTTGGCCAGCGGTGCTGGCGGCAGCTTGGGCCGCTGTCGGACGCATCACGTTGCGAAGGTGCTCCGGCAGCACGGGTTTGGTCAGCACACGTGATGCTCCGAGGGGCGCAGCGACTTGCACCAGCACATCGGTGTCGTGCGCCGATACCACCACCAGATTGGGCAGATGCCTGATGCGCCCGTTAGCCGCGCGTTGCTGCAGTGTGCGCAGGAAACCCTCACCGTCCATACCAGGCATGACCCAGTCCACGAAACAGTGGGCGAAGGGTTCGCTGGATTCCAACTGCTGCAGACCTTCCTCGGCACTTGCCGTGGTTTCCACTTCGAACCCGAGGTTGACCAGCAGGTCACTCAGCACCTGACGGGCGATCTCGTTGTTGTCAATCACCAGCACCCGGGTGTGGGCAGGGGGCTGGGTCACAGGTGAGAGTGCATGTGGCCCGACCGACGCCAGGGGAACTTGCACGGTGAATTGTGTGCCCTGGCCAGGGTGACTCTCCACTGTGACCCGGCCGTTCATCAGGTCGACCAGGCGTTTGGTGATGGTCAGGCCCAAACCGGTGCCACCATATTTGCGTGTGGTCGAGCCATCAGCCTGCGTGAATTCCTGAAACAGTCGGTTGACCTGATCCTCTGTCATGCCAATGCCGGTGTCCCGGACGGACAGGGTCAACTCTGCCGGCTCAACCCCCGGTGGTGAGCTCAATTCTGCGGTCAGGGTGACGGTGCCCGCTTCTGTGAATTTGACGGCGTTGGAGAGCAGGTTCGTCAGTATCTGGCCCAGGCGCAACGGGTCGCCCTTGAAGGAGCCGTTGCTGTGCAACAACTCGCGTGACCGCACGTCCAGCAGCAATTCCAGGCCTCGGTCCAGCGCAACCTGCCGCACCATGACCAGAGAATTGGACATCACGTCTTCCAGACGGAAGGGCACGCTCTCGAGGGTGAGTTTGCCCGCCTCGATTTTGGAGAAATCCAGGATGTCATTGATGATGCCGAGCAGTGAATTGGCCGCTGTATGTATCCGCGTCACATATTCACGCTGCTCATCGGACAGGTTGGTTTTCAGGGCAAGGTAAGCCATGCCGATGACCGCGTTCATGGGTGTGCGGATTTCATGGCTCATGTTGGCCAGGAACATGCTCTTGGCCTTGTTGGCTTCCACCAGGTTGTCGTGGGTGGTTTTCAGGTCACTGATGGCCGCATTGATGCCGGCTTGCAGCTGGGCCAGATCGCCCACATACCGTCCCCGCATGGCCACGTCGAAGTCACCTTTGGCAACCTGGCTGACAGCGTGATTGGCCTCGGTGAGCGCCTGGGCAAGGCTGCTGAAGAGGGCGTCCACACTGTGCTGGACCTGGCCAATTTCGTCCGGTCTGTGTACGGCACCTGTCGGTTCAAAACGGCCCTGCTCAATGGCCCCGCGGATGCGGTTGACCATTTCGCGGATGGGTCGCATCATGCGCGTCTCGACATCCCACAGCAGCACACCGGCCATCAGGATGAGCAGCGCTGCAATGGCCAGGTTGACCCAAATGAGATACAGCTGCGTGGTTTGAATGCTGTCCAACACAGGCGCAGCGTCGATCATGAGGATGTGGCGCCCCACCAAGGCCTGTGCGTCGTCTTTGACTTGCACCACCAAAGCGATGCGGTCTCCAATTCGCACCGGTCCATCGGCGGCCATCAGCTGCGCCCAGTGGTCACGCGTCCAGGTGACGGCCGATGCATCGAACCATGTGGGATGCGACAACAGGAAGCCCGGTTGGATGACAGCGGCGTTTTTGTAGGCACCTGGCAGTTGACCGTTGTTGCGGGCGGCCAGCCCTTTCTCGTCCACCACCAACACCCAGTCGATGCCCTTGGCTTGCAGGTCACTCACCACCGACAGCACACCTTGTGTGAGTGAGACCAGGCCAATCGTCTGCTGGTTGGCCACGACCGGCGCAAAAGCGATGATGCCTGTGCCGGCATTGCCAAAGCCGAAGCGGGCAAGCGTCTTGTTTTTCTCCAGCACCACAGCGCCCAGCGGGTGTGGGGCTTTCTCGCCAAAAAAGTCCAGGTCCCATGAACGGGCGCGGATGATGCGGTTGGCATCGATCACCTGGGCACTGATGCTTTGATACGACGTGGTGGTGGCGTAATCTTCCCGAATGTTGCGCACGGCAGAGACGGCCGGGGCCCGATCACCGGTGAGCAGGGCCTGGCGCACACGCTCGTCCCGTGCCAGAGCAGCCGCCATGCTGATGGCAGAGTCCTGTTTGGATTCAAGCCTCAGCTTCAGCTCTTGCAACGCCAGGTTGGCAGCGCCCTGAATCTCCTGTTGGGCCTGTGGTTTGATGATGGCGAGGTAGACCACCACCGAAATGCCGATCACGCTGAGCAGCGTGATGAGCAATGCGCGCAGCAGCATGGCCCGGAACAGTGAGCGAGAGGGGGTGGTGTAAGTCGAATCGCCTGACATGTGTGACCTGATGCGCATTGACGCCAGTCACCATCATATCGGCCGTTCGTCAGCCAAGGCGCATCAGCCAGGGTGCAGCCACGGTTCGGCGTGTGGCGTGCCGCTCATCGACCACCCGCCTCAAGGGGCTGTTGAGTGTCCTGGTCTGTTCAGGGTGATGCTGTATGCGTCACGAATTGCGCCAGCAAATCCCTGTGCTTTTCGGGCCAGGCGCGGGGTACTACCGCGCGCCCATCACGGGCGGATTGAATAAAAGACACGGTCAAGTCCACCGTGGCGGCTTTGACGAGGGAGTTGAGGGCCGGGCCACCGGTTTGAAGCCGGTCTGTGAACATGCTGTGGGAGCCTTCGCGGTAGACCACCAGGGTTTTGTGCAGGCTGCCTGTGCTTTCAAACAGACGCACCCTGTCTTCATGGTTGGATGTGTAGCCGGGAATGGCGATGTTGTCCCCCGTGGCGGTGATGTGCAGCGTTGGCATGCTGATGGCGGCGACCACACGTTCCTGTGATGCTTCTCCATGAAAGGGTGGGGCGCTGATGAGGATGGCCGCCTTGATCCGGTCATCCCGGAGTTGAACCACGCCCGCTTCGCGTTCGACCTGGGCTCCCGCCGCCAGCAGCACGGTGTTGGCACCGTATGAATGACCTGCTGCCACGATGTGCTGGCTGTCCAACCGGGTGGCCAGGCTTGCATCGGCCAGCAAACGGTCGAGCCCGAACCGCAGGTCGTGCACACGGTTGACGGCTTCGCGCTCCTGCGCAGCCTCCTGCATGCGCGACAACAGGGCGAGTGGACTGCCCGACCAGAGTTTGTTGTCACTGCCCGCGTGTTGTACGTGCAGGCTCGCAATGCCCTGAGCGGCCCAGTTCTTGCCCAGGTAGGTGTAGCCCTCGCGTGAGCCACCGATGCCATGCGAAAAAACGACCAGTGGGACGGGTTGGGCATCGGATGCCTGTTGGGGCAGGTACAGCTTGGCCTGGACGTTGCGCTGTCGGCTGTGGTCATGCCAATCAAAATAGTGCGATTGGTAAGTGCCGCCCTCCGGCAAAAGCTGGGCAGCTGCCAAAGCGGCCTGTTGCCGCTCGGTCCAGTTGGCTCTGGGCGAGGCTGTATCGGTTGCAGGTGTCTGCCGATTGGCACAGGCGGTCAACCCGACAGCCGCCGCCAGGAGCAGGCAGACAGGCCAACGGCCCACCAGCCTGAAAGCTTGGCGCTGGCATTCTGTATCAGGCAGTTGTGTATGGTTCATGGGATCAGGTACCGTGAAGCGATTGGGCTCGGTAGATCAGGTTGGCGCTCGGGAGTTCAACCATCTGCTTTTTAGATGCTGCGCCCAAAGGGGCTTGAAACGGTGGTGGGCAGCCTTAAGTGTGTTTCAGTTCAATACCCAGAGGAGTTTTTCCATGCGAGCCGACAAACTCACCACCAAATTCCATGAAGCCTTGTCCGATGCCCAGTCGTTGGCCAACGTGTCTGACAACCCCTACATGGAGCCGCAGCACGTGTTGCTGGCCATGCTGCATCAGGAAGACGGCCCCAAAACATTGCTGCAGCGTGCAGGGGTCAACCTGCCCGGCTTGATGAAAGCGGCTGAAGACAGCATCAAGCGCTTGCCGCAAGTGCAGGGCGGAGAGCAAGTGCAGCCAAGCCGTGATTTGCTGGCACTGTTGCAGGCCACTGAAAAAGAAGCGGCCAAGCGGGGCGATGCCTTCATTGCCAGCGAGCTGTTTCTGCTGGCGGTGTGCGACGCGAAGGGTGAGGCTGGTCGGATTGCCAAAGAAAACGGCCTGACCCGCAAGAGCCTGGAGGCTGCCATTGAAGCGGTCAGGGGCGGCCAGTCTGTCAACAGTCCCGAGGCCGAGGGCCAGCGCGAGGCTTTGAAAAAGTTTTGCCTGGACCTGACCGAGCGCGCCCGCCAGGGCAAGCTGGACCCGGTGATCGGCCGGGACGATGAAATTCGCCGCGCCATTCAGGTGCTGCAACGGCGCAGCAAAAACAACCCGGTGTTGATCGGTGAACCGGGCGTGGGCAAAACGGCCATCGTGGAAGGTTTGGCCCAACGCATCGTGTCGGGTGAAGTGCCCGACAGCCTGCGCGGCAAACGGGTGCTGAGCCTGGACATGGCAGCGCTGCTGGCAGGTGCAAAATTCCGCGGCGAGTTTGAAGAGCGTCTGAAAAACGTGCTGAACGAACTGGCCAAAGAAGAGGGCCAGGTCATCGTGTTCATTGACGAGCTGCACACCATGGTGGGCGCGGGCAAGGCCGAGGGTGCGATGGACGCGGGCAACATGCTCAAACCCGCGCTGGCCCGGGGCGAATTGCACTGCGTGGGTGCCACCACGCTGGACGAATACCGCAAATACATCGAAAAAGACGCCGCACTGGAACGCCGTTTCCAGAAAATCCTGGTGGGCGAGCCCACGGTGGAAGCCACCATTGCCATTTTGCGCGGGCTGAAGGAGCGCTACGAGGTGCACCACGGCGTGGACATCACCGACCCGGCCATTGTCGCGGCCGCCAACCTGAGCCACCGCTACATCACCGACCGCTTCCTGCCGGACAAAGCCATTGACCTGATCGACGAGGCCGCTTCCAAAATCAAGATCGAGCTCGATTCCAAGCCGGAGGTGATGGACAAGTTGGACCGTCGGCTGATCCAGTTGCAGATCGAGCGCGAGGCCGTGAAACGGGAGAAAGACGACGCTTCGCTGAAGCGTCTGGAGTTGATTGAAACCGAGATTGCCGATCTGCAGCTCGAAATTGCTGATCTGGACGAGGTGTGGAAGCGCGAGAAAGCCCAGGCCCAGGGTTCAGCGCAGGTCAAAGAGTCGATCGACAAACTGCGCTTCCAGATCGAAGAGCTCACCCGCAAAGGCGATTTCAACAAGGTGGCCGAGCTGCAATACGGCAAGTTGCCCGATCTGGAGCGACAGCTCAAAGAGGCACAGGCCAAAGAAGCCGGCAGCGGTGGTGGCAAAGGCAATCAGCTGCTGCGTACCCAGGTGGGTGCGGAAGAAATTGCCGAGGTGGTCAGCCGTGCCACCGGCATTCCCGTGGCCAAGATGATGCAGGGCGAGAAAGACAAGCTGTTGCAGATGGAAGGCAAGCTGCACGAGCGTGTGGTGGGCCAGAACGAGGCCATTGCGGCCGTCTCCGATGCCATCCGCCGCTCGCGCTCGGGTCTGAGCGACCCGAACCGCCCGACCGGCTCGTTCCTGTTCCTGGGCCCCACAGGCGTGGGCAAAACCGAACTCTGCAAGGCGTTGGCGGGTTTTCTGTTTGACAGTGAGGAGCACCTGATCCGCATTGACATGAGCGAATTCATGGAAAAGCATAGCGTTGCACGCTTGATTGGTGCGCCTCCGGGCTATGTAGGATATGAAGAAGGTGGCTACCTGACCGAAGCAGTGCGCCGCAAACCCTACAGTGTGGTGTTGCTGGACGAGGTGGAGAAAGCGCACCCTGATGTCTTCAACGTATTGTTGCAGGTGCTGGACGATGGCCGCCTGACCGATGGACAGGGCCGCACGGTGGATTTCAAGAACACCGTGATCGTGATGACCAGCAACATCGGCAGCCACCTCATCCAAAGCATGGTCGGCATGCCGTACGACGACCTGAAGGATGCCGTGTGGGGCGAGTTGAAGAACCATTTCCGGCCAGAGTTTCTGAACCGGATCGACGAAACCGTGGTGTTCCATGCGCTGGATGCTGCGCACATCGCCAGCATTGCAGGCATCCAGCTCAAAGGTTTGCAGGCGCGTTTGCATGGCATGGAGTTGCGGCTGGAGGTGTCACCCGCAGCCCTGGACGAGTTGGCCAAGGTGGGTTTTGACCCGGTGTTCGGTGCCCGGCCCTTGAAGCGGGCCATTCAGCAGCGAATTGAAAATCCGTTGTCCAAGCTGCTGCTGGAAGGGATGTACCCGCCCAAGTCGGTCATCGAGGTCAAGGTCGACCCGGTGCGCAACCCAGGTGTTTTTGAGTTCTCACCGGCGGCACCCATGATGGGCTGAGCGCACATCACCGGTCAACCCAGCGCATTGCGGTTTCAGCAATGCCCGGGTTGCGCCGAGCGGGGAGTGGTTTGAGCTTTTCCTCTAATGTAAGCAGCGTGTAACCACTACCATAGCGCGATGAACGTATCCAAGAAAAGTGCGACCAAGGCAGGCACTGCCCTGCCGCCGGAATCGGACAGGCTCTCCAAGCTCTTCATTGCCCAGCAAAGCGCCAGCCGCGCCATGGTGGATGTGCCATTGGCCTGGCGGCTTGAGCGGCTGGATCGCCTGCAGTCGTTGCTCGATGCCCATGGGCCAGCATTGGCAGACGCCGTCCAGGCTGATTTTGGGGTCAGGTCACGCCAGTTGACCGATGTGGCAGACTTCTTCGTGCTGCAGGCCACCATCAGCCAGTTGAAGGCCAACTGCGCGCGGTGGATGAAACCGGTGCGGGTTTCGACCCCCATCTACCTGCAGCCGGCCACGGCCTTCATTCAACGCCAGCCGGTCGGAGTGGTGGGGGTCATCGGGCCGTGGAACTACCCTTTGCAGCTGACGCTGGGGCCGTTGGCCACGGCACTGGCTGCGGGCAACCGGGTCATGATCAAGCCCAGCGAGCTCACGCCGCGCGGTTCCGCGTTGCTGGCCGATTTGTTGCATGGCGCTTTCAGTCAGGATGAGGTTGCTGTGGTGCAGGGTGGTCCCGACGTGGCCCATGCCTTTGCCTCTCTGCCGTTTGATCACCTGATGTTCACTGGCTCCACTGCTGTGGGCCGCAAGGTGGCCGAGGCCGCCGCCAAAAACCTGACACCGACGACGCTGGAGTTGGGCGGCAAATCACCCTGCATCGTTGACGCTTCGTGCAGCAGTGCAGACATGAAGGACGTGGCGCTGAAGATTGCCCACGGCAAACTCATCAACGCAGGGCAGACTTGTATTGCGCCGGACTACGTGTTGCTGCCACGCGGGCGCGAGGTGGCATTTCAAAAGGCCTATGCCAGCGCAGTGGGGCGTTTGTTCCCGACGCTTCTGGGGAATGCTGATTACGCGTCCATCCTGACCGATCGACACCTGGCCCGGTTGAAGTCGTTGCTGGACGAGGCCCAGTCGGGCGGGGCCAGGGTAATGGAGTTGCTGCCTGAGGACTCGGGCAAAGCGCCTCCAGTGGGGCATGCCAGGCAGATGGCTCCTGTGCTGGTTTTCGACCCGCCGGCCCAAAG
Organism: Comamonadaceae bacterium UBA2334; assembly: GCA_002344885.1. GTDB lineage: Bacteria > Pseudomonadota > Gammaproteobacteria > Burkholderiales > Burkholderiaceae_C > UBA2334. Next base: position 5,006 of record DDUQ01000074.1, on the reverse strand, counting down.
TCGGTTGATGACCGAAGAGATCTTCGGTCCCATATTGCCGGTGCTGACCTATCACAGCCTGGCGGATGTGACGGCCTACATCAATGAACGCCCCCGGCCGCTGGCTTTGTATTGGTTCGGCACAGATTCGAGGGCGCGTCACGAAGTGCTGAACCAAACCGTCAGCGGTGGCGTCACGGTCAACGACACACTGTTGCACATAGCACACCACAACCTGCCGTTTGGTGGTGTGGGTGACAGCGGTTGGGGTGCTTACCATGGCGAAGCGGGATTCCTGCGATTCACGCAGCAAAAGCCGGTCTTCGTGCAGTCCCGCTGGGCCATGGGACACCTGTTCTATCCGCCCTATGGCGAACGTTTTCAGCAAGTCATGGGATTGCTGAAAAAGTGGTTATGACGCGTTTTGCTTGTGCGCCCAAACCAAGAACCCATTGATGGGGTTCCCCTTTTCTGTTCGCAGAACCACATCTTCTAGCGTTACCTGGTCAAAGCCAGCCTTGACACAAATTTCTTGAATGTGGGACCGTTTATGGGCATACCTGCCGGTTTGCAGATATGTCATGTTCTCACCTGAGTCAGGTGCGGTTTCGAATGAGGCGACGAACGTCCCACCTTCGGTCAAAATCCGGAATGCATTAGGGATGGCGTCACTTACATTCCCTGCATAGATGAAAACATCAAGTGCGGCGATGACTTCATACAGTGATTCGGGAGTGGCCGCCAATGCGTCATGAATGTCTACCGTGTGAAACTTGTCGTAAACATTGTGGCGGTGGGCCTGCGCGATCATTTCTTTGGAAACGTCCACACCAACCAAGGCACCTTGAAGACGTCCGAGGCAAATACCTAGCAAGCCCGTGCCGCAACCGAGGTCCAGTACGTTGAATTTTTTGCCTTGGTAAAGCTCGTGAAGTTTGGTGGCCACTGTTTTTGGGAGTCTATAGCCCAAGGATTGAACCATGTGGGTGTCATAGATCGGAGCCAAACCGTCAAATAGGCGCTGGGTGACTGTTTGAGGAATCTGGGGTGGCGTTTGGCCGTTAGCCACCGCGGCGTGAAATTGGTAAACCTCGTTACTGGGATCGATCTGAAGCAGAGTCTTACCCGATTCAATGGCACTTGCTCGTTGGTCCAGTGCGAGATGGGCGTTGAGTTTGCCAATCCAAACATCCGGCGAAGCCGGGAATCGAATTGCCAAATCATTCCAAATCGCTAAAGCATCTGCGGCCTGATCGATCGCGGCCAGGTCACCAGCAAGCAGAATCTTCAACTGTGGGTCGTCCGGAAAGCGTGTCAGACCGTGTTTCAGCAGCCTGATTGCCATGTCGGTTTGGCCCGCACGGTGAGCAATGTCGATGGTGCCCGCCAAAACCACGGGGTTGTTGGGCTCAAGCTTGTGTACTTTCTCCGCAACTTGAATGGCTTCATCGAACTGATTGTTTCGAGCGAGCAATAAGGCCAATTCCAGCAAGCCAGGCCCCCACTCTGGAGCCATCGCAACGGCTTTTCGCAGATTTTCAAATGCCCCCGGGGTATTGCCGGCTTTCTCGGCCATCAGTCCACCCAACATGAACACTCGTGCGTCGTTCGGCAATGTTTGATTGGCTCTATTCAGTTTGCCAGCAGCTTCTTTCAGTTCTCCTTTGGAGATGTGTTCCCGCGCTTGTGTGAGCAGAGCGAGGATGGGGTCGTTGCGATTCGTTGAGTTATTCATTTGGCGTATGAACTCGAAGCAGCGCGCGAGCGGTCCGAGCGAAATCGTAAAAACTTGGGATTATCAGGCTTCAATAGTGCCAATGTACAAAGTGCGTTTCGGTTGTCTCGTGTCGAGTCATGGGGCGAAGGGCTTCAGATCGAACAGCCGCGCGCCGTTCTCCCATGCTATTTGCCGGGCGACGACGGCGGGCAGTTCTCCCAACCAGTCGCGGTAGGTCTGCATCAGTTCACCGTAGTACTGCCATCGTTGGTTGATCCACGTGTCAGATCCCAGCAGGAAACGGTCTGGATAGGCCAACAGGAGTTCCCGCCATTCCTGGCACAGACGGGCGCGGCCGCTGGAATGTTCGCAGGTGAGGCCGGGGCGGTAAGACAGTTCGCCCATCAGGCCAGGGTATTGGTCCATCAGCGCACTGACTCGTGCAACCGGCGTACCACCTATGCCGGTGTGTGCCCAAATCAGGCGTGACCGTTTCCCGCCAGAGGGTGTGGCACCCAGCAAACCATCTATTGCCTGGTCGTCCACATGCGCGAGCACGACCAACTTTCGCTGCTCGGCGAGCGCCATCAGCTTTCTGGCAACGTGTCCGCTGGCATTGGCGCTGTCGTAGAGATGAAATTCACCGATGCCGCGGAAAGGTCCGGCTGGCGTGCCTTTGGACAGCTCCGCGAGCACCATTTCGTAAATGCTGTCCTCGCGGAACCAATTGTTGTAGTCGATCCGGTCCCGGTACAGCCGGATGAATGGGATCACCGTGAGGTTGGCAGCCTGCGTCTCCTGCAAGGCGGATGCCAGGGTCAGGGTGCCGTCGTTTGGTCTGGAGTTGGCAATTACTGCTTGTACCTTTTGGGCTTTCAGTTTGCCCAATACCGCTGGCAACGGAAAGGGCACTTGGGCATCGTCGTTGTAATGCAAGTGCGCGTCGAAGACAGGGCCGGCGTACGGCAGATGTGTTGTCTCGGCGTGCGCGTTTGATTTGCATAAAAAAAGTAGCAAAAACAGCAATGAATAAAAGCGGTAGAAGGCATTTTTAGTGAATGTCATTCTGTCCCTTTCCTCATTGGGTGGAAAAGATGTCCATGTTGCCCGACCGTCCCAGTATGCACCTCCAACAGGTTCTGAGTGCCTTCCGGTTGCCCCGTTGAGTCGCGGTGCACATAGCCTGCAGTGCTGGCGTGCGCGTAACATCGCGCTCATGACTGCCACCTCTCCCACTGCTGTATCGCCGAATGTCACACCTCTTGGGCAGGACGCTGCAGTGATGGGGTTGGTCGGCTTGGCGCATGCTACATCTCATTTTTCACATTTGTTGCTCGCCCCATTTTTTCCGATTTTCATGGCCGAGTTTGGCCTCAGTTTTTCGGACATGGGCCTGCTGATGAGTATTTTTTTTGTGGTTTCAGGTTCCGGGCAAGCATTGTCTGGTTTCGTTGTTGACCGATTGGGTGCCCGACCGGTCCTGTTTGGAGCCGTTGGTCTGTTTCTGGCGGCTGCCCTGGTCGGCTCTATGGCATCGGGGTACGCGGGGTTGGTCGTTGTGGCGATCTTGGCCGGGGCTGGAAATGCACCGTTCCACCCCGTTGACTTCACCATTTTGAACCAGCGTGTGTCAGCGCCCAGGTTAGGTCACGCCTTCAGTGTGCACGGTCTGACGGGCAATTTGGGTTGGGCGATGGCGCCGGTTTTTCTGGTCGGTATATCCAGCTTCGCAGGCTGGCGCACAGCGTACCTGGCTGCGGCCGGCCTTTATCTGTGTGTATTGGGGGTACTGTTCTGGCAGCGTGACAAGTTGCTGACACAGCCTGTGATCAGGCTGCCTGATGCGCCAAAGGGATCAGACGTGGCCTTCCTCAAGTTGCCGGTGGTTTGGTGGTGCTTTGGCTTCTTCTTCCTGTCGACCATGACGCTGGCCGTGGTGCAAAGTTTTGGTCCATCCATCCTCAAAGCGGTTCACGGAGCCAGCCTGGAGTTGGCCACGCTGACATTGACGGCCTACATGCTGTGTGGGGCATTCGGCATGCTGGTTGGCGGGTTTGTCGCGACGCAGCGGGCCCAGTCGGCGCAGACGGTCGCGTGGGCCATGGGTGCTGGAGCCATTCTTCTGCTCATTTGCGCCACCGGCTTGTTGGGTGCGGTCGGCACGATGGTCGGCTTGGCACTGACAGGATTTGCCGTGGGAATAGGTGGCCCCAGCCGGGACATGATGATCAAGCGGGCAACGCCTAAAGGGGCAACGGGCCGTGTGTACGGTACGGTTTACGCCGGACTGGACCTCGGGTTCGCCGTATCACCCGTTCTGTTCGGAGCGTTCATGGACAGAGGTATGTACGCAGCCACTTTGGCCGGTGCAGCGATATTTCTGCTGCTGGCCGTGGTGGCTGCGGTGGGGGTGGGGAGTCGAACCCTGGCTCAATGATTCCCTATTTCAGTATGTTCCGGTCTGTCATTGGCCAAATCAGATCGGGCAAGACCAGCGGTGCCGCTCCTCCGGCACAAAGGAGCGGCCTCGACCAGGAAACAGAGATCAGTTGGCGGGTATGACAGCACCATTCAGTCGGCTGGCTGCGGTCAAAGACATGGTGATGGTTTGGCCCTCGCTGGTGCGACTGGAGAATCGCACGGGTGTGCCGCTGCCCTTTGCAAACCAGTGTTCTGTGGTTTCGCTGTTCGACGTGTCCATGAACTTGCAAGTGGTGAACGTACCTGCCGGAACCGTGATGGATTCTTGGCCAACGTAGCGAATGGTCGTTGTAACCGATGTATTGGTTGCAGGTGATGCACCGAAATTTGTCACGGAAGTCACGCCCATGGTGGTTACCGTGGTGTCGCTGGTGTTGGCGGCCAAGGTGTAGCGGCGATCTGCGCGTGGAGGTGTGTAAGTTGTGGTGGTAGTGGTGTTAATCGTGATACCAGCGACCGTTGCACCTGTCTCTACAGTACCGCCGTATTCAGTTTCAACCGTTCCATTTTCAGTGAAATAGAAACGTGATTTGGTCGGAATCGTGCCAGCAGATGCAAGTGTGGACGGTGCGCTGTAGGTGGTGGTTTGATCTTGGAAGTATTCGACCAGCCCTGACTGTCCATTAAAGGTTTTTCCGCCGCTGATCGTCAGGTTGCTGCGAGTGGTCCCAGTTGCATTGCCGGTGATCTGGTAGTCGAGGAGTGCTGTGGTACCTGGCGTGTACCAAACAATGTTGAAGCACTCGGACGCACCACCTGCTGTGGGTGCAGGCGCAGGTGCTGGTGCAGGTGCTGGTGCAGGCGCAGGTGCTGGTGCAGGTGCAGGTGC
>DDUQ01000118.1 GCA_002344885.1 Comamonadaceae bacterium UBA2334 | reverse complement strand
AGCACCAGGCTGCCGGCAAGCTGCCGGTCAGCGTACAGCAACCCATGCACAGAGGCATGCTGCACGAGCGGCAGCAGCACGAACGTTCTGGCACCCACCTTCTGCTGATACCACGATGGCAGTCGCTTGGCGATGGTGGTGTCTGTGGTGTCGGTGATGAGCGCGTCTTTGGCATTGGTGCACAGCACGCTGAACAGGTCGGAGCTGCCTTGCAACGGCACATGGAACGCGCCGACCACGGCTGTGGCACGTACTCCCGAGCCCAGGTGTCCCTGCAAATGGCCTTGCTCCGGGTGACGCATGCACACCACGACCCGCTGCACCAACAACGCCTCGGTCAGGTCGGCCATCAGTTGCTCCAGCACATGGTCCAGCGGCGAGTAGGAATTGGCCGCCTCGGCCAACCCCTTGAGCGCATGCGCCAGGCCTTGCGAAATCCGATCCGGCCCGCGCAACGCGGGCGGACGTTTGGGCTGAAACCCTGACTCCACTCGGGCACCCGATTTGCCTTCGGCAGCTGACCCGTCTGCCTTGATTCCCAGGAACTCGGCAATACCGGCCCATTTTTCCATGGCCAGCTCACCCAGCTCAGGCAGGGTTTCGGGCTCAATTTTCAGGACCAAGCCCCAGGTCTGGCCGAACCGTTTCATGCAGGCATCGCGCACCTCGGCCACTTCTTCAGGCTTGCCCTTCTTGGGCAAGGCGTGCAGGGCGACTGACAAATCGGATGCCGCCGTGCACAACACACGCATGTATTCTTCCGGGCCCGCCTCGCGTTCGGTGTCGGCCGGAAAGAACGCACGGAGATGAGGCGTGAGGTTGTCCGGCCAGCCCCATTGCCTTGCGACTTCAATGCCCAGCTCTTCATGGGTCAGGCCCAAAACTTCGCGCGACACACGTTCGCTGATGTCATGGACCTGCGCCGGGCTGGGGCCTTGCGGGGGCTGTTTGACCGCGCCCGTGTGCAAAGCTGCATTGGCCTCGGCCTGGCGCACCATGCTCGCAACCGCCTCGTCTGTTTTGGCTTGTATCGCACGCGCCTCGTTGGGGAAATGCATGACCACCAGCATCTTGCCCAGGTTCATGAACAGCGCGGTCAGGTAGACCGACTCCACATGCTTGCGGGAATGGCACATCTGCTGGGCCAGCAGTCCAGCCAACAGCGCCTTGCTGCAGGCCTGTCGGGCGGCTTCGCCATCCCGTCCTTTGGGTGCCTTTTCAAACAGCATGAGCGAGGCAGCCAGCATGCCGACACTCTCGAACCCCATCAACGCCACCGCCCGGTCCATGCTGGTGATGCTGCCCCCACCCACCGAGACATAGAACGCTGCATTGATGATTCTCAGCAGCTTGCTGGTCATGCCCACATCATTCAGCACCAGGCCGGACAACTGGTTCACATGCGCACGGTCAGACCGGGCGATTTTCTGGATACCACCGATGGAGTCGCGCAAAGACGGAAAGTCAGCATGCTCGGAGATGCGATGCATCAGACGCGCCAACGCTTTCGCGCGACGCTCAGCCTCATCAACTTCTTCATCCTGTTTGGCGGGCTTCGCGGCCCCCTCAGCAGTCACACCAGACGCTGCGGGCGTTTCAGGTGCGGCGTCCGGGCTGGGTACATCGCTTGCTGTCATGACTCACTCCTTCAACCGCAGTGTGACGCACCCGAACCTGATTGACCATCGGGCCAGACCCTTCCGGCCCCGGAAACAGACGCTCAGTGGCGGAAATGCCGCACGCCGCTGAAGACCATCGCTACGCCACGTTCGTTAGCGGCGTCGATCACCTCCTGGTCGCGCATGCTGCCACCGGGCTGGATGATGCAGGTGGCCCCGGCATCGACCACCACATCCAGCCCGTCGCGGAACGGGAAGAACGCATCGCTGGCCACTGCCGTGCCGGCCAGGGACAAACCAGCGGCCTGAGCCTTGATGCTGGCGATGCGGGCGGAATCCAGCCGGCTCATCTGACCCGCGCCCACGCCGAAGGTCATGCCGTTGGCGCAGAAGACGATGGCATTGCTCTTGACGTAGGTGGCCACTTTCCAGGCGAACAGCAGGTCTTGCAGCTGTCGCTCGGTGGGTTGCAGTTGGGTCACCACCTTCAGGTCAGACAGCTTCAACTCGTGGATGTCAGACGTCTGCAGCAACAGGCCCGAGCCCACGCGCTTGGCATCCATGAAGTTGCGACCCTGGTCCCAGGCGGTGGCCCCCCCTGGTGGAAGGGCGATTTTCAGTATGCGCACGTTGACCTTGGATTTGAAAACTTCCAGTGCCTCATCAGTAAAGTCAGGCGCCATCAGCACCTCGACGAACTGCTTGGACACCTGCTGGGCAGCTGCGACGTCCAACGTACGGTTGAAGGCGATGATGCCGCCGAAGGCGCTGGTGGGGTCGGTCTGAAAAGCCTTGCTGTAGGCCTCCAACGGGTGAGCACCCACGGCCACGCCGCAGGGGTTGGCGTGTTTGACGATGACGCACGCCGGGGCGTCAAAGCTCTTGACGCACTCCCAGGCCGCATCGGCATCGGCGATGTTGTTGTAGCTCAACTCCTTGCCCTGCAACTGCACCGCCGTGACCAGCGAGCCAGGTGCGGGGTACAGGTCGCGGTACAGCGCAGCCTGCTGGTGGCTGTTTTCGCCGTAACGCAAGTCTTGCAGCTTGACGAAGCGGCCATTGCTCTGGCCGGGGAACAGGTTGCGCACGGGGGCGGCTTCCTGCTCGGGCAGGCCGTTGGAGAGGTCGATGGCCGACAAAAAGTCGCTGATGGCGGCGTCGTAGTTGCTGATGCGGTTGAACGCGGCCACGGCCAGCTTGAAGCGGGTGGCATCACTGACCACCTTGCTGGCCTTAAGCTCGGCCAGCACCTCGGCGTATTGGCTGGCATCGGTCAGCACAGCCACGTCTTTCCAGTTTTTGGCGGCGCTGCGGACCATGGCGGGGCCGCCGATGTCGATGTTCTCGATAGCATCGGCCAGCGTGCAGCCGGGCTTGGCCACGGTGGATTCAAACGGGTAGAGGTTGACCACCAGCAGGTCGATGGTGTCGATGCCGTGTGCGGCCAGCGCGGCCATGTGCTCGGGCGTGTCGCGACGGGCCAGCAGACCGCCATGCACCTTGGGGTGCAGGGTTTTGACACGGCCGTCCAGCATTTCTGGGAAGCCGGTGACCTCGGCCACTTCGGTCACGGGCAAGCCGGCGTCGGCCAGCAGCTTGGCGGTGCCGCCGGTGGAGATGAGGCCCACGCCCAGGGCGTGCAATTCACGCGCCAGATCGAGGACGCCAGTTTTGTCGGATACGGAAAGAAGGGCTCGCATGGATGACCTTGGAGGGTTTGAAGTTGAAAATTTGAAACTTTTTTAGCCTCTACCGCTTTATTGACGGTTAAAGCTTGCTATTGATTCTGAGAACCTAATCCGCCAACCCATGTTCCAGCAGCTTTTTGCGCAGGGTGTTGCGGTTGAGACCCAGCCACTGGGCGGCGCGTGACTGGTTGTGCTGTGCACGCTCCATCACCAGTTCCAGCAACGGTTTTTCCACCGCCTTGACCAGCATGTCATGGAGGTTGGCGGGCTCGCTGCCGCCCAGATCGTCGAAATACACACGCATGCTGTCGCGCACGCAGTCTTGCAGGTTGGGGGTGCTCATGCAGCCAGTTTCCAGGTAACAGTCGAAACAGAATCGGTGGGGGACAGGCAGGATTCGGCGGTAGACAACCGTTCGCCAGCCGACAGAGGTGCCAACGCTTGCCACTCATCGAACAGATCGGTCACGGCAGCCAGTTGGGCATCGCACGTCACGGCCGTGTTGATGCGTTGACGGTGCACGCTGGCCCGCCAGGCGGCGGGGTCGGCAAATGACTGTGCGTACCAACCCAGATGCTTGCGCGCGCTGCGCACGCCGGTCGACTCGCCATACAACTCGTAGTGCTCCAGCAAATGGGCCAGCATCCACCCCTTCAGCTCAGCGAGCGTGGGTGCGGGCAACTCGGTGCCGGTGGCCAGAAAATGGGCAATCTCCCTGAACAGCCAAGGCCGCCCCTGGGCGCCGCGCCCGATCATGACCGCATCGGCACCCGTGCGGGCCAGCACGTCGCGCGCGGCCTGTGGGCTGTCGATGTCACCATTGGCCACCACCGGTATGGACACCCGTGTCTTGATGTGCGCAACCGTGTCGTGCTCGGCTTGGCCGGCGTAACCCTGTTCGCGGGTGCGCCCGTGGATGGTCAGCATCTGCACACCTGCCGACGCTGCGACCACCGCTAAAGATGGGGCATTTTTGGCTTCAGCCGCCCATCCGGTGCGCATTTTCAGCGTCACGGGCACGCCATGCGGTGTGCAGGCGGCCACCACCGCTTCGACAATTTGCAGCGCCAAGCCTTCGTCCTGCATCAGGGCCGAACCCGCCCACTTGTTGCACACTTTTTTGGCCGGGCAACCCATGTTGATG
>DDUQ01000113.1:5608-13338 GCA_002344885.1 Comamonadaceae bacterium UBA2334 | reverse complement strand
CAGCACCACGTTGTTGCGCTTGCGGTCGAGCTTGATGACCTTGAATTCCAGGGTCTTGTTCTCGTAGGGGGTCAGGTCCTTGGTGGGACGGGTGTCCACCAGGGAGCCGGGCAGGAAGGCTCGGATGCCGTTGACCAGCACGGTCAGGCCGCCCTTGACCTTGCCAGAGGTGGTGCCGGTGACGAATTCGCCGGATTCCAGGGCCTTTTCCAGGCTCATCCAGGAGGCCAGACGCTTGGCCTTGTCGCGGCTCAGCAGGGTGTCGCCAAAGCCGTTTTCAACGGAGTCGATGGCCACGGACACGAAGTCGCCCACTTGCACTTCCAGTTCGCCCTGGTCGTTCTTGAATTCTTCCAGCGGCACATAGGCCTCGGACTTCAGACCGGCGTTGACGACCACGTGGTTGTGGTCGATGCGGACCACTTCAGCAGTGATCACTTCGCCGGAGCGCATTTCAGCGCGCTTCAGGGATTCTTCGAACAGGGCGGCAAAAGATTCAGACATTGAGTTTCCTAAGCTGCTACCAGGCAAAACGCGTCACACCGACATGGGTGACATCATTGGGGCGAGGCGCAGTGGTGGTGTGCGGCAGGGCCGCGGGTCAGGGTTGAAAAACCAAACCAACTGCGCGTCACAGACGACGCGGCGGGGAGGTTCGGGCTCAGGGGGTGGCTTGTTGACGGCGTCAGAAAGCCTGTTTGCCTTGCCACCAGGTCAACACTTGCGCCATCGACTCGTCGATGGTTTGCCGTGAGTTGTCCAGCAGCAGGGCATCTTCGGCGGGCTTCAGGGGGGCGTGCGTGCGGGACATGTCCTGCGCATCACGTGCCTTGAGCGCCTGCAAAAGGTCTTCAAGTATAGCTTTTTCGCCACGCGAGAGCAATTGGGCTTGACGTCGCGCTGCACGTGTTTCCGCGCTGGCGGTCAGAAAAACCTTCAGCGGTGCATCGGGGAAGATGACCGTACCCATGTCCCGGCCGTCTGCCACCAGGCCCGGCAGCGCGCGGCATTCCCTTTGTACGTGCAACAGGGCTTCGCGCACCGCAGGCAGGCTGGATACTCGTGATGCAGCCATGCCCGCGCGCTCTTCACGCAAGGCTTGGGTCACATCGTTGCCGTCGAGCCAGACTTTGCCGTCGCTGAAAGCAATGCGCATCTGCCGGGCAACCTGTGCGACGTTTGAGGCCTGGCTGGCATCTGCCAAAGCTGCCGACTCGGTGGACAGGCCTGATTGCTCGGCTGCAAGACCCACCAGGCGGTACAGTGCGCCCGAGTCGAGGACGTGGTAACCGAGTGCGCGTGCCACTTCGGAAGCCAGCGTGCCTTTGCCCGAGGCGGTTGGCCCGTCGATGCAGATGACGGGAATATCTTGCGGACTGGCGTGGGACACTGCAAACAGGGTTTCGAAGTAGTCCGGGAACGTTTTGGCTACACATTTTGGGTCTTCGATCCGCACGGGCAGCCCGGCGGGGTTGAAGGCCGCGAGCGAAAAACACATGGCCACCCGATGGTCGTCGTAGGTGTGGATGCTGCCAGTCGTCCATTGCGCAGTGCTGGCAGGGGGCGTGATGGCAATGAAGTCTGCGCCTTCTTCCACGGTGGCACCGAATTTGCGGAGTTCGGTCGCCATGGCGGCAATGCGGTCGGTTTCCTTGACGCGCCAGCTGGCAATGTTGGTCAGACGCGTCGTGCCTTGCGCATAAAGGGCCATCACCGCCAGTGTCATGGCAGCATCGGGGATGTGGTTGCAGTCCAGCGTGATGGCGTTCAGCGGCCATTGCCCACGCTGGATGTGCAGCCAGTTGGGACCACTCGTCACGCTGGCCCCCATGGCTTCAGCGGCCTCGACGAACCGGATGTCACCTTGAATGGACGACGAGCCGACGCCATTGATTTTGATGCCTTTTTGGCCTCCATCGCTTGATGATAAAGCGCCAAGTGCTATGAAATAACTCGCTGACGATGCATCACCTTCCACATGGATGTCACCGGGTGATTGGTAGGCACTGCCGGCTGGAATGGTGAATCGCTGCCAGCCTTCACGCTGAACTTGCACACCAAATCGGGCCAGGAGGTTCTGGGTGATTTCGATGTAGGGCTTGGAAATGAGTTCGCCCATCACATCGATGTGGATGTCTTGCGTCGCCACCAGGGGCAGGGCCAGTAGCAAAGCGGTCAGGAATTGGCTGGATACGTCGCCCCGCACGCGAATGGGTTGCGCCAGATTCAGACCCGAACGGACACCGTTGCCGATTTGCAGCGGCGGGTAGCCGGCCTGGCCTGTGTAGCTGACAGGGCAGCCCAGTTGTTGGAGGGCTTCCACCAGGTCGCCAATCGGGCGCTCGTGCATCCGGGGAATGCCTCTCAAATGGAACGAGCCGCCGTGTACAGACGCCAGGAGCGCGAGCGCTGCGCTGAGCGGGCGCATGGCCGTACCGGCATTGCCCAGAAACAGGTCACCGGATTTCACAGGCAGCTGGGCACCCAGACCTGTGATGTGCAAGGGCTGGCCCTGTTCACCGCTGATGCTGCAACCCAGCGCACGCAAGGCCTGCAGCATGACGCGGGTGTCGTCCGAGTCGAGCAAGTCGTGTACCGTGGTGGTGCCGTGGCACAGGGCTGCCAGCAGCAATACCCGGTTTGAGATGCTCTTGGAGCCGGGCAGCGTGACTTCACCTGCAGCGTGGCGAAGGGGTGGGATGTCGAGAAATGCAGTGGTGTACATCAGAGTGGCCTGCCCTGGGGCATGAGCGGATGGCTTTCAGCGTCTCAGCTTCTCAGCTCTGGGGCGGTTGCCACGTGGCACGCGCGGAGCTGGCTTGTGCGATCAGACGCGTGATCTCTTCGGGCTGGTTTTTGGCAAGGTTTTGTTCGAACGCTTGCAGCGCATCGCGGAAGGCTGCAATTTGCGTCAGCAGTTCGTCCTTGTTGGCACTGAAAATGTCCCGCCAGACTTTGGGGTCGCTGGCGGCAATGCGCGTGAAGTCCCGAAACCCAGGGCCCGCCAACGACAGAAACTGTGCCAACTGAGGCTGTGCGGCCAATCCGTTCATGTAGGCAAAGGCCAGCAGATGCGGCAGGTGGCTGACGGCTGCAAAGGCAGCATCGTGGGCATCGGGCGACATCATTCGCACCTGGCTTCCCAGCGCCTGCCAGACGGCTTCGGCCTGTTTGAGTTGCGTGGTCTGTGTGCGCTCGATGGGAGTCAGGATGACCTGACGGCCCCGGTACAGTTCAGGGTCGGCATGCTCGACACCTGCACGTTCTTTGCCTGCAATAGGGTGCGCCGGTACGAAGGTGCCCAGGTTGTTGCCCAGGTTGCGACGTGCGGCATCGATCACGTCGCGCTTGGTTGAGCCCACGTCCATCAGCAGCGTCTTGCTGTTGAGCAGGTGGCGGATGGCTTTGAACGTGCTGTCAGTGGCGGCAACCGGCACAGCCACCAGCACAATGTCGGCACCTGAGACGGCCAGCAAGGCCGAGGGTGCTTCCACGTCAATCACGCCCAGGTTCAGGGCTTTCTCTGTGGTGGAGGGTGACTTGCTGTAACCCACCACGCGCTTGACCAGACCCGCTTTTTTCAGGGCCAGCGCAAACGAGCCGCCCATCAACCCGCAGCCGATCAGTCCCAGTTGTTCGAACATGTTGTGCTCCGCAAATTGGGTGGGGCGTCAGTCGCTGGTCGGGTAGGAGCCCAGGACCTTGTAGAACGCGCACAGGCCTTGCAGCTCTTTCAGGGCGGCGGCCACATGGGGCTCGGAGGTGTGCCCCTGGATGTCGATGTAGAAGTAGTACTCCCACTGGCCGGACTTGGCCGGACGCGACTCGAATCGTGTCATCGACACGCCGTTGTTCTTCAGTGGGACCAGTAGGTCGTGCACCGCGCCAGGCCGGTTAGGTACGGACACCACGAGGCTGGTGCAGTCCTTGCCGCTGGCAGGGGGCGTGCCCAGCGTCTGGGGCAGGCAAATGATGGCAAAGCGTGTGCGGTTGTAGGCTTCGTCCTGGATGGCGTGTGCCACGATGTGCAGCCCGAACTGGGATGCCGCACGCTCGCTGGCCAGCCCTGCCCAGGCTGGGTGTGTGGCGGCCAGACGCGCGCCCTCGGCGTTGCTGGAGACGGCACGGCGCTCGGCGTTGGGCAGGTGCTGGGTCAGCCAGCCCTGACATTGGGCGAGGGCCTGCGGGTGGGCCAGCACGACTTCGATGTCCTGCAGCGAATTGGTCTGGCGCAGCAAATTGTGGCGAACCAGCAGGCTTACCTCACCCACCACATGGACCGGGGAGCGCAAGAACAGGTCGAGTGAACGCGCCACCACGCCTTCGGTGGAGTTTTCCATGCCCACCACGCCGTACTGTGCGGTGCCCGCTGCGGTGGCGTGGAACACTTCGTCAAAGTTTGCGCAGTAAATGAAGTTGGCCGCACTGCCGAAGTAGTCTAGGCCGGCCTGCTCGCAGAAGGTGCCTTGTGGGCCCAGCACTGCCACGCGTTGCGGTGCTTCCAGCGCCAGGCAGGCCGACATGATCTCGCGCCAGATGGCTGCCACGTGCTGGTTCAGCAATGGGCCCTCATTTGCCTTTTCGATCTTCTGGATGACCTGTGCGACCCGATCAGGGCGGTAGAACGGTGTGCCCTCTGCACGCTTGACTTCACCGACTTGTTCGGCGACCCGCGCCCGTTGGTTCAGCAGCGACAGGAGTTGACGGTCCAGGCTGTCGATCTGCACCCGAAGTCCGGCCAAAGCATCACTCTGCACGACGGCACCTGTGGGGGTGCTGTCGACGGGTTTGGGTTGGGAGTCGTTCATACCAGGGTCCGTTCAAATTCTTGCAGATAGGTCACCAGTGCTTCGACGCCGGCCAGTGGCATGGCGTTGTAGATGCTGGCCCGCATGCCACCTGCTGATTTGTGCCCTTTGAGGTTCAGCAAACCACGGTCCCTGGCACCGGCGAGGAAGGCTGCATTTCGAGGGTGCGTGGCGTCCAGCAGCGGCAGGCCGTCGTCACCTTTCAGGAAAAACGGCACATTCATGCGCGAGCGGCAATCGGCGGCCACCGGGTTGACATACAGCGCGGACGCGTCGATGGCCGCGTACAGCAGCTGTGACTTCCGGATGGCCTGTGCTTCCATGGCCGCTACGCCACCCTGGTCCTTGATCCACTGGAACACCAAGCCGGCCACATAGATGCCGAAAGTGGGGGGCGTGTTGAACATGGATTCGTTCGCCGCCACGGTCTTGTAGTGGAAGGCGCTGGGGCAGATGGCCAACGCCTGGTCGAGCAGATCATCACGGACGCAAACCAGCGTCACCCCTGCAGGCCCCAGATTTTTCTGAGCGCCTGCAAACACCAGGCCGACCTTGCTCCAGTCGATGGCGCGCGATGCAATGTGGCTGGACGCGTCCACCACCAGTGGTGCTTGACAGCCCAGTGCTTGCAGATCGGGCAAGTTCTGGAACTCCACGCCAAACACCGTTTCGTTGCTGCAGATGTGCACGTAGCGCGGGTTGGCTGACAACTGCCAGCCAGCCGCATCAGGTATGCGGGTGTGGTCAGGTGCCTGGGTACGGGCGGCCACATTCACATGGGCGTACCGCTTGGCTTCCTGGGCAGACTTTTGGCTCCAGCCGCCTGTGACCACCACGTCGACCGTTGGCGTGGCGGTGTCATGGCCCAGTGGGCCGCACAGGTTCATGGGGATGATGGCGTTTTCACCCAACGCCCCACCTTGCATGAACAGGATGTGGAAGTGCTGGGGGACAGCCAGCAGTTCGCGCAGATCAGACTCCGCTTTTTGAATGATCGACGTGAACTCTTTGCCACGGTGGCTCATTTCCATCACGCCCATGCCGCAACCGTTCCAGTCGAGCATGTCGCGTGCAACCTGCGCCAGCACTGCTTCGGGCATGGTGGCGGGGCCTGGGGCAAAATTGTAGGGTCTCATTATAAAAAACGGCTTTAGCGCTTTATCTATATGGATTTAACGCTATTGAAAAAATCACACTGTGGCTCCGGTGCCGGTGCCTGATTCAGCTTCACCGTCGATGGCCAGGCCGGAAGCCGTCTCGCTGTTGGCATCGTTTTCAACAATGCGTTGCAGGCCGCCCAGTTTGGCGCCTTCGTCCAGTGCAATCAGTGTCACGCCCTGGGTCGCGCGGCCCAGCTCACGGATTTCACTCACGCGGGTTCGCACCACCACGCCGGTGTCGGTGATGAGCATGATCTCGTCGTCTGCGTGCACCAGCGTGGCGGCCACGACTTTGCCGTTGCGTTCGCTCTGCTGGATGGCAATCATGCCCTTGGTGCCCCGGCCATGGCGGGTGTATTCGCCAATGGGTGTGCGCTTGCCAAAGCCGTTTTCGGTGGCCGTCAGTACGCTCTGCTGCTCGTCACCGGCCACCAGCATGGCAATCACGCTTTGCCCGTCCTCCAGCATCATGCCGCGCACGCCGCGGGCATTGCGGCCCAGCGGGCGCACATCGTTTTCGTCAAACCGCACCGCCTTGCCGCCGTCGCTGAACAGCATCACATCGTGCTGGCCGTCGGTCAGTGCCGCGCCAATCAGGTAGTCGCCATCGTCCAGGTTGACGGCGATGATGCCGGCTTTGCGCGGGTTGTTGAATTCGTCCAACGCAGTCTTTTTCACCGTGCCCATGCTCGTGGCCATGAACACATATTGGTCTGCCGGGAACTTGCGCGCCTCGCCCGTCAGTGGCAGCACCACGGTGATTTTTTCCCCATCCTGCAGCGGGAACATGTTGACGATGGGCCGACCACGGGACCCGCGAGAGCCTGCTGGCACTTCCCACACCTTGAGCCAGTACAGGCGGCCCCGGTTGCTGAAGCACAGGATGTAGTCGTGTGTGTTGGCGATGAAAAGTTGGTCTACCCAGTCGTCTTCTTTCGTGGCGGTGGCCAGCTTGCCACGTCCGCCGCGCTTTTGCGCCCGGTATTCGCCCAGGGGCTGGCTCTTGATGTAGCCACTGTGGCTGAGTGTGACCACCATGTCGGTGGGGGCGATCAGGTCTTCAGTCGACAGATCCTGTGCACTGTGTTCAATGGCGCTGCGGCGGGCCCCCAGCTTGGTCTGGCCGAATTCGGCCTTGAGGGCCTGAAGCTCGTCGCCGATGATGGTCGAGACACGCTCGGGCTTGGCCAGGATATCGAGCAAGTCGTCGATCTCGGCCATCACGTCCTTGTATTCGCCGACGATCTTGTCCTGTTCGAGGCCGGTCAGGCGCTGCAGGCGCATTTGCAGAATTTCCTGCGCCTGGGTGTCGCTCAGGGTGTACAGGCCATCTGCCTGCATCCCAAACTCACGCTCCAGCCCTTCGGGGCGGTAGTCGTCGGCATTGACAATGCCGCCATCAGCCTTGGCGCGGGTGAGCATTTCGCGCACCAGCTTGCTGTCCCACTTGCGAGTCATCAGCTCCGCCTTGGCCACAGGTGGCGTGGGTGACTCGCGGATGATGCGGATGAACTCGTCAATGTTGGCCAGTGCCACGGCCAGGCCTTCCAGCACATGTCCACGGTCGCGTGCTTTGCGCAGGTTGAACACCGTGCGGCGGGTGACCACTTCGCGGCGGTGCTCCAGGAACACCTGCACCAGGTCTTTCAGGTTGCACAGGCGGGGCTGGCCGTCAATCAGCGCGACCATGTTGATGCCGAAGGTGTCCTGCAGCTGAGTCTGCTTGTACAGGTTGTTGAGCACCACCTCGGGCACTTCGCCG
>DDUQ01000113.1:4693-5427 GCA_002344885.1 Comamonadaceae bacterium UBA2334 | reverse complement strand
GTGTCCTGCAACTGCGTCTGCTTGTACAGGTTGTTCAGCACCACTTCGGGCACCTCGCCGCGCTTGAGTTCAATCACCAGGCGCATGCCCGATTTATCGGACTCGTCCTGGATGTGGCTGATGCCTTCGATTTTTTTCTCGTGCACCAGCTCGGCCATGCGCTCTTGCAGCGTCTTCTTGTTGACCTGATAGGGCAGCTCGTCGACGATGATGGCCTGGCGTTGGCCCCGGTCAATGTCCTCGAAATGGCAGCGCGCGCGCATCACCACCCGGCCACGACCGGTACGGTAGCCCTCTTTCACGCCATTGATGCCATAAATGATGCCGGCCGTTGGAAAGTCGGGCGCCGGGATGATGTCCATCAGGTCGTCAATGGTGGCGTCCGGGTGCTTGAGCAGGTGCAGACAGGCATCCACCACTTCGTTCAGGTTGTGCGGCGGGATGTTGGTGGCCATGCCCACGGCAATGCCGCCAGAGCCGTTGACCAGCAGGTTGGGCAGGCGGGTGGGCAACACCAGGGGCTCTTTTTCGCTGCCGTCGTAGTTGGGGCCGAAGTCGACCGTTTCTTTCTCGATGTCGGCCAGCATCTCGTGCGCGATCTTCGACATGCGGATTTCGGTGTACCGCATGGCCGCAGCGTTGTCGCCGTCCACCGAGCCAAAGTTGCCCTGGCCATCGACCAGCATGTGGCGTAATGAAAAGTCTTGCGCCATGCGCACGATGGTGTCGTACAC
>DDUQ01000113.1:0-4491 GCA_002344885.1 Comamonadaceae bacterium UBA2334 | reverse complement strand
GTCGTACACCGCCGTGTCGCCATGCGGGTGATATTTACCGATCACGTCACCCACGATACGGGCCGACTTCTTGTAGGGCCGGTTCCAGTCGTTGTTCAGCTCGTGCATGGCGTACAGCACGCGGCGGTGAACGGGCTTGAGGCCGTCCCGCGCGTCGGGCAGCGCACGTCCCACGATCACGCTCATGGCGTAATCGAGGTAGCTGCGGCGCATCTCTTCTTCCAGGCTGATGGGCAGGGTTTCTTTGGCAAACTGAGTCATGGAACTGAGCCCTTAGCTGGGTGAGGTCAACCGAACATTTTAGCTTCGGGCAAATGTTGGCCTCTGCCGGCTGTTCTCAGTTGCGGGGAGGTTGCCCGAGTGGCAGGTGTACGTCCTTGTTTTCCCGACGTGGGTATGTCGCGAAATGGCAACATGGTGTGGCGGAATCCCGCCGCTGGGACATGCCAGCCAAGACGTGGACACGGCATCGAATGGGCGCTTGTGGCAGAATCGCCTGAACGCTTGCTTCCAAAATGGCGGTAGCGTCAAAGGTTCATTACCCTATCGCAGTTGTCTGCGGCTTTCATACAGAGGAAACCCATGAAGAAACTTAACAAAGTGGCAGTCTTGTTCGCTGCAGCCGCCCTGGCAACCGCAGCGGGTGCACAAACCGTTGATAACTGGCGTGCGGCCGACGGCACCGTTTGGAAAAACGGCACCAACGAACTGTGCTGGCGCGATGCCACATGGACACCTGCCACCGCTGCTGCCGGTTGTGACGGTGCCATCGTGGCCAAGGCTGCTGCACCTGCTGCTGCACCTGCTCCTGCTGCTGCTCCTGCTGCTGCACCAGCAGCTGCGCCTGCTGCCAAACCTGCTGCTGCCCCAGCTGCCGCCCCTGCCGCTGCCACCAAGGTGACCTATGCAGCTGACGCTTTCTTCGACTTCGACAAGGCCGTGCTGAAGCCTGAAGGCAAAGCCAAGCTGGATGACCTGGTTGGCAAAGTCAAAGGCATCAACCTGGAAGTGGTGATCGCTGTGGGCCACACCGACTCTGTCGGTGCCGACGCTTACAACCAGAAGCTGTCCGTCAAGCGGGCCGAAGCTGTCAAGGCTTACCTGGTGTCCAAGGGCATCGAAAAGAACCGCGTCTACACAGAAGGCAAGGGCGAAGCCCAGCCTGTGGCTGACAACAAAACCGGTGCTGGCCGTGCCAAGAACCGTCGCGTTGAGATCGAAGTGGTTGGCACACGCCCCAACAAATAATCCATCAGCGATTGAAAAAAACCGCGCTTTGGCGCGGTTTTTTTTCGCCTGTCGCACAAGCGATAATCCAGTCCATGACCGCCCCATTGAATGTCGATGCCGCCGAGGTGGCCAAGTTTTCTGATCTGGCCCACCGCTGGTGGGACCTTGAAAGTGAGTTCAAGCCGCTTCATCAGATCAACCCTTTGCGCTTGGCCTGGATACAGGAGCAGGTGCCACTGAAAGGGCTTCGTGTGCTGGATGTCGGATGTGGCGGAGGCATCCTGTCAGACTCGATGGCGCGTGCCGGTGCAGATGTGTTGGGCATCGACATGTCTGCCAAAGCGCTGGGGGTGGCACAGCTGCATGCGTTGGAGGCCCAGACGGCTGGCGTGGCCTACCGTGAGGTCAACGCGGAAGCACTTGCTGAGGAAATGCCTGGCCAGTTCGACGTGGTGACCTGCATGGAAATGTTGGAACACGTTCCCGATCCGGCATCCGTGGTCAATGCCTGTGCGCGCTTGGTCAAGCCTGGCGGCTGGACGTTTTTTTCCACCATCAACCGCAACCCGAAAGCCTATATGCTCGCCATTGTGGGTGCGGAGTATGTGCTGGGTATGTTGCCACGCGGTACACATGAGTTTGCGAAATTCTTGAAACCCAGCGAGTTGGCTGGTTACTGCAGAGACAGCGGTTTGGATGTCATGGGGCTACGGGGCATGGAGCACAATCCGTTGACCGGACGTTACTGGCTGAGTGCGGACACCAGCGTCAACTACATGGTGGCCACTCGCCGCTCACCTGATTAATGGCACGTTTGAAGGGTATTCGGGCCATCCTGTTCGATTTGGATGGCACATTGATTGACAGCGCGCCGGATTTGGGCGCTGCCGCCGATTTGATGCGGGTCAGGCGCAACCTGACCCCACATGGACTAGAGGCTTACAGGGCCATGGCCGGTGCCGGTGCGAGGGGCATGCTCGGCGTGGCATTCGGTATGACACCCGATCATCCTGATTTTGAGGCTTATCGGCACGAATTTCTGGCTAATTATGAAGCAGCCATGACGGTGCATACCTGCGCATTTGCTGGGGTGGAGTCACTGTTGTCGCGCCTCGCATTGGCCGATTTGCCATGGGGCATTGTGACCAACAAGGCCGAGCGGTTCACGCTCCCGTTGGTTGGTACCATGGCCGTGCTGCAGGGTGCTTCTGCCGTGGTGGGCGGTGATACCACGCCCCATCCCAAACCTCATCCTGCCCCTTTGCTGGAAGCAGCAAGACGTTTGGGGCTGCCACCGAACGCCTGCGTGTACGTCGGTGATGATGAGCGGGACATCGTGGCTGGCAAGGCGGCAGGCATGCCAACGGTCGCAGCGTGCTATGGATATCTAGGCAGCAAAAGCGATACGCAGGCCTGGTGCGCAGATTATTCAATCGATGAACCCGAGCAGCTCTTGAATTTGCTGGAACTGGCATAAACTATCTGTCTCTCAGGGGCTGCACTGGTTTCGACATGGGTTCGGACGCGCAGCGGGGCATGTCGAGGTTCAGTCACCTCGTAAAACAGCTGAAAAAAACTAACTGCAAACGACGAACGTTTCGCACTCGCCGCTTAATCCGGTGAGCCTTGCAACAGCATGTCGACGGGCTGGGCAAGGGGGTTGCAAAACCTCCCGGCTGCAAGGGAATTCACGTTGACTGGTTTGCTCCCGGGTTACTTGGGGGCAAACGAGATCCAAGGTAACTGGCCGGAATCACAGCGTGTCGCTGCGCGGTGATTCTGGCGAGACTCAAATCAGACGACTACACATGTAGAACCGTGCGAAAAAGGCTTGTGGACGGGGGTTCGAATCCCCCCAGCTCCACCACATACAAGGCTCGGATTGTCTCCGGGCCCTTTTTCTTGCCTGAAATCCCCGCGTGGCGCGGGGTTCTGGCCATCCGTGCTGCGGGTAACCAGCTGCTGAAATGCCTGAAATCGGCCACTTTCTCTTCCAGAGCCGTCTCATTTCTCTGTTTGGCCTGCGGGTGGGCGCAGATGGCTGTCTATAAAGATCAACAGGTTACGCGCGCCGGTTCGCTGTCAACCAAGGCCACCGGTCAGGCATCGAACGCCGCCGAGTATCGTCAACGGTTGCTTGACCGTATCGCAATCGAGATACATAATTGCGGGAGCGGAGGATTTGACCATGGCCCATTCCACGATGCTGCACGTCCGAGTGGACGACGAAATCAAGACGCAAGCCAGCGAGGCGCTCGCGGCCATGGGGCTGTCCGTGTCCGACGCTGTTCGCATCCTGCTCAAGCGCGTGGTCAATGACCAAGCGTTTCCGCTGGAGTTAAAGGTGCCCAACGCCCAGACCCGTGCAGCGATGGAAGAAGCCCGCGCCATTGCCAAGGCAGGCACCACCCGTTTTGACTCCGCCGACGCACTGATTGATGACCTCGAAAAAGCCCGCCAGCAGTAAGCGGGCAGCGCCGCCCAGAGCGTGCGATTACACCAAGACCTTCCTCAAAGACTGGGAACGCCTCTCGCGCTCAGGCAGATACGACCTGAAGCGCCTGAAGGAGGCGATGCTGCTGCTCATTGGCAACGATGCGCCGCTGGGCCCCGAATGGCTGGACCACCCGCTCAAGGGCGATTGGGCCGATCACCGTGAATGTCACATCGGCGGCGACTTCCTGCTCATCTACCGTCTGGATGGAAACGCCATCATCTTTGTGCGGGCTGGCACGCACTCTGAATTGTTCGAGGAGTGATCCGTGGCGATTGAATCACTGCCCACTTTCACCAAGCCAGCCCGCCAGCGCTGGGAGTCCATCCCATCTGACATCCGCCAGCGACTGCTCTCCAACGTCTGGTGCGGCCATTGCAGCCACGAAACGACCATCACCAACTTCACCGGGACCCTCAAGGGAGGCGACTTGCTGCTGGTGGGCAAGTGTGCCAAATGCTAAGGTGATGTAGCACGGGTGGCCTTGCTGCTACACCGCAGTTCCCGTCATGTGCGCAATACTTACCTGCGCCCCCTGATGCGGGATGTGCGATTGGTGATAACCAATCCGGATGAGCCCAACGATCCGCAACAGGCATATCGGGCAACGGGGATGGAATGAAGATGGCCGTAGATAAAGATTTGTCGCCTCAAAATCTTCCTCGGAACTGGCAGGAAGTGATGTTGCGTTTTCTGCTGAGGGAGCCAATTACTGACGGGCCTCATAAGACCCCTGAATTTATCCCAAAAAAAGCAGTTAGCCAGGC
>DDUQ01000015.1:6197-55993 GCA_002344885.1 Comamonadaceae bacterium UBA2334 | reverse complement strand
ATCCGGGAGGCATCCATATAAGAAACCATGTCGCTGCTTGATCAATTGAGTTTGTCGCGCAAGTTTGTCATCCTCGGGTTGATTGCCCTGTTGATGATCGCTGTTCCCACGGCGATACATGTCACAAAGTCTTTCGAGGAGGTCAGGGTTGCCAAACTGGAAGCGCAGGGCATGCCGCCTTTGATGGCATTGCAAAAAGTCATACAGTTTGCGCAGCAGCACCGTGGCCTGTCGTCGGGCGTGCTGTCGGGCAATGCAGCCATGAAGGACCGCCGCCTGGTTGTCAAGGCCAGCGTGGACAAGGCCGTTGCCGAGATGAATGCACAGCTCGACCAGGCAGGTGCCAGCGCTGCACTCAAGTCGCAATGGTCGCAACGACAAGAGCGCTGGCAGGCACTGGAACAAGGGGTGTCGGGCGGACAACTGACAGCAGCTGACAGCACCCGCCAGCACACCCAGTTCATCACAACTCTGTTGCGTCTGAACGCCGACATCATGGACGAGTACGGCCTGACCACCGATCCGTCGGCCGATACCTACAACCTCATCATGGCGTCGTTTGCCAGCGGCCCCTGGTTGACCGAGAAGCTGGGCATCATGCGGGCCATGGGCACCGGCTTCCTGACGCGTGCCAACCTGCCTCCGACCGACAAGGGCGTGTTGACGTCCCTCAAAGACAGGGTGAACGAACTGAAGGAAGACATGACCACCACCATTGGCCATGCAACCGCGCACAACCCGGCATTTGCCGCGACCCTGAAGGCACCCGCCGATGCCTTGCGCGTGCAGGTGGAGGCCACATTGGCCATGGCGGACAAAAATCTGATCAACGCAACAGAGCTGACTTTTGCCCCCGCCGAGTACTTTGACCACTACACCCGCACCATCGATGTGGTGTACCAGTTCAACGCGACAGCCATGTCCACCCTGCAGGCCAGTCTGGCTGACCGGGTCAAGTCGCTCTATACCGGCATCGTGCTGATCCTGGCTTTGCAACTGGCAGGCACCCTGGCTGCGGTGGGCATGGCTTGGGTGTTCACGAGCAGCATCACGCAGCCCATCGCCCAGGCCGTGGGTGTGGCGACAGCCATTTCGCAAGGTGACCTGACCGTCAGCGTGCCCCGCCGCGGCACCAACGAAACAGGGCAGTTGCTGGCGGCGCTCGGTGCCATGCAGTCGCACCTGAACCAGCTGGTTTCTGTGGTCCGTACGGATGCGCAGGGTGTGGCCACTGCCAGTCAGCAGATCGCGCAAGGCAATACCGACTTGTCTGCGCGTACCGAGCAGGCCGCTGCCGCCCTGGAGCAGACAGCTGCCAGCATGGAGCAGCTGCAATCGCATGTGCAGCAAAACGCCGAACACGCCCGCGATGCCGACCAACTGGCCCACCAGGCCAGGGATGTAGCCGTCAAAGGCGGCGAAGTGGTGGCCGAGGTGGTGCAAACCATGCGCGACATCCACACCTCATCCAGCAAAATTTCCGACATCATCGGGGTGATTGACGGCATTGCGTTCCAAACCAACATCCTGGCGCTGAACGCTGCCGTCGAGGCGGCCCGGGCAGGCGAGGCTGGCAGGGGTTTTGCAGTGGTGGCCAGCGAGGTTCGCAGCCTGGCGGGCCGTTCGGCCGAGGCTGCCAAGGAAATCAAAGGCCTCATCTCGGCCAGCGTGTCGCGCGTGGACGCAGGCACTGCACTGGTGGACCAGGCGGGTCAGACCATGGACGAAGTGGTGTCGGCCATCAAACGCGTGACAGACCTGATGGCCGACATCAGCTCGGCCAGCACCGCGCAAAGCACCAGCGTGGCGGAGGTCGGACAAGCCATTTCGCTGATGGACCAGGCCACCCAGCACAATGCCTCGCTGGTAGAAGAGTCCGCCGCTGCGGCCGCCAGCCTGCGCCAGCAGGCGCAGCAACTGGTGGAAGCCGCACAGGTCTTCAAGACAACCTGACGCACACCGAGGGCTGGCACATCAGGGAATGTGCCCATGCCTTTTTTTCAGGCCCGATGCTCCAATGGGCCTGAACACACGGTTGGCCAGCTGCGACAATGGCCGCTGGACCCTTGGTGAATGGAGCAACAGCCATGAGCGAGTCTTCGGACGACCTGCTTTTTTTGACGAACCCGAGCAGTCACCCCTGCCTGCCGCCAACCAACCGGTATGGAAGGTGTTGCTGGTGGACGATGACCACGATGTTCACGCGGCCACCACGCTCGCGCTCGGTACAGTGCCCATCGAAGGCAGGCAGCTCGACATCCAGTCCGCCTACTCGGGTGCGCAGGCCAGAGACATCCTGGCAACCCAGCAGGACTTTGCCCTGGCCATCGTGGACGTGGTCATGGAAAACGAGAATGCGGGCCTCGACCTCGTCCGCCACATACGCGATGAGCTGCACAACCGCAACATGCGGATCATCCTGCGCACCGGGCAACCAGGCTATGCGCCTGAGATCGAGACGATCAAGAACCTCGACATCAACGACTACAAGACCAAGTCCGAACTCACCCGTACCCGGTTGTTCACCAGCATCACCATTGCGCTGCGAGCGTATGCGCTCATTCGCAGGCTGGATGCCGGACGGCAGGGTCTGGAGCAGGTACTGACCAGCATGCGCGAACTGAGCGACCCGGCCAGCGTGTCCAACTTTTCCTCCGGGCTGGTGACACAACTGTGCGCCTTGCTGAACGTGCCGACCGAGTCGCTGGTCTGTGCCATCCTGGAGAACCCTGACTCCTACCCCGTGGTGCTGGCGGGGGGTGGCCAGTTTGCCGACTGGACGGGGCTGCCACTGGACACGATCCCCGACCCACGCATCTGCAGCAATTTGCACCGCACACTGGCCTCCCGACAGTCCAGCTACGACGACGGCACCAACCTGTTCATTTCAGGCAACGACAAGCGGGCGCTGGCGGCCTTCATCGACATGCCCCACCCGCCAACCGATGTTGAAAGGCAGCTGCTCGACGTGTTCTGCAGCAACATTTCGGCAACGCTGGAGCATCTTCAGCTGTTCGAAGCCGTCAACACGCTGGCCTACACGGACACCGAGTTGTCGATTCCCAACCGCAACGCGCTGCTGAAGGCCATTGACGACGCAGCCCGGTTGGATGCCAGGTTGGTGCTGGTGGACATTGACGATTTTTCCAAGCATCTGAGCCATGCCGACGAGCACTTTGCAGATTCGATACTGGTCGCGGTGGCCATCAGGCTGTCAACCGCTTTCAGCGACCGCACCTGTGTGGCGCGGCTGGCCGGCGACCTTTTCGCGGTGCTGGGCCCCGCCGGGGAAGTGTCGCTGGCTGCGGTGCACGATCTGTTTTCAGCGCCTTTCACGATTGAAGATGTGGAGCCGCAGCGCCTCTCCGTCACCATGGGCGCGGCACGAACCACCGATGACGCGCCTGGACAACCCAGCCTGATCAAGCGCGCCGAAATGGCCCTGCTGGCCGCAAAGGTCAGCCAGCGTGGCTTCGGCCTTCAGTTCGATGCCGCTTTGCTGGCCAGCAACCGTACCCGGCAGCAACTCACACGGGATCTGCATGCGGCATTCGAAGCAGATCAGCTGAGCCTGCTCTACCAACCGATCGTCGACCTCCAAACCGGCCGCTACAACGGCGCCGAGGCACTGCTGCGCTGGCCGGCCCCCCACGGTGACGTCACCTTGCCCAAGCAGTTTGTGCCCATTGCCGAGCAATCGGGGCTCATCGTTCGCCTGGGCTACTGGGTGATCGAACAGGCACTCGCCTGGCGCGTGGCGTTGCAGGACACCGTCACGCCGGACTTTCGTGTGACGGTCAACGTCGCGACGACACAGTTGCATGAACCCGATTTTGCGCAACGGTTGAACGCACTTCTCATCAGGAGCGGCGTCAAAGCCCATCAGCTCGAACTCGAGTTGACAGATGCAAACGCCGCCTTGCGCAATACCGAATTGATCAATCAGCTATCTAAAATACAGCAGCTGGGCATCACCATTGCCATCGACGACTTCGGCAACAGCCGGGCGTCTCTGTTGAGCTTGCGTGCATTGAAGCTCAAACGTTTCAAATTGGACCGGACGGCCTTCCCGTCACAAGCGGCCGACGGCGCTTTGCCGGATGAAGCACAGTGGCTTCTCATCATGGCCACCCAGCTGGGCCTGACCACGTGTGCCGAAGGCATCGAAACCGAGGCACAGCTTGAAAGCTTCCAGGCGCAGGGCTGCAGAGAAGGCCAAGGCTATTGGTTGTGCCCGCCCCTGGACGCATCCGCTTTGGCCGATCGCCTGGCGAGCACCTGAAAAGCCCTGCATCTGTCGTCACTGCCCCGGTACCCCACAGTCGGCAGCGCGTCCATGCAACGGCGGTCAGCCTGCTCCTGATGGCAGGGTGGTGCTATCGGCCTTGACCGCAGGGGCGGCGAGCGGCAGGTCGAGCAGCAAACGGGTACCGCTTCCCAACGTGCTTTCTGCTGTGAGCCGACCACCCAACGGTCCGGTGACCACGTTGTAGCAAATGTGCAACCCCAAGCCGGAGCCGCCCTTGCCCAGTTTGGTGGTGAAAAACGGCTCGAATATCCGGCCCAGGCTGGCCTCTGCAATGCCGATGCCATCGTCTGCCACCACAACCTGAACCCGGTCGGCACCCGATGCGCACGCCGTGATGGACACCCTGCCCGATTCGCGCCCTTCAAACGCATGGGTGACGGCGTTGCTGATCAGAATCATCAGCGCCTGGCTGAGTGCGCCGGGGTAGCTGTCAAGCGTCGGGTTGTCGCGTACGTCGATCTGCAAGGTCACATGGGCTTTGCGCAAAGCGGGTGCCATCACGATCTGAACTTCGGACAAAATTTCTTCGAGCTTGAACTCCCTGCGCTGGTGGTTGGCCTGATCCACAGCGACTTGCTTGAAACTGGTCACCAGGTCGGCCGCGCGCATGAGGTTGCGTGTCAGCATGTCGCCCGCTTCGCCAATGGTGTCCAGGTATTCGTTCAAAGCCGATCGGGTCAGCCCGGTGGCCACTTTTTCGCGCATGCGCACATTGACATCCACCAGCGTGCTCGATACGGTGACGGCGTTGCCGATGGGCGTGTTCAACTCGTGGGCCACTCCCGCCACCAGCGACCCCAGCGATGCCAGCTTTTCTGACTGAATCAACTCCTGTTGCGTCCGGTTGAGGTCATTCAGCGCTGTCGTGAGCTCCCACGTTCGCTCCGACACACGGGCTTCCAACGTCTGGTTCAGGTCAGCCAGCTTCTTCTCGATTTCCTTGCGCGCAGTGATGTCCAGCTCAATGCCGTCCCAGACAATGTGGTTGCTGGCATTGCGACTGGGGGTGGAACTCAGGTAGAACCAACGCTCCGTCCCGTCCGGACCACGCCCCCGGTATTCGGTGTTGAACTCGGACATGGTGGCCGTACAAGCGGCCTCTTTGGCCACCAACAGCGGCAGGTCTTCAGGGTGAATCTGTGCATACAGCACACCGGCATCCGCCATCACCGCCGCGTGGCTCAACCCGTGCAAGTGTTCGACACCCGCGCTCAGGTAGGTGAAGTGCCGCGTCGCCCCGTCCTCACCACAATCCAGTTGGTAAACCATGCTGTTGGGCAGGTTGTTGCTGATGGAGTTCAGGCGCAGTTCTGTTTCCTGCTGTCTGATTTGAGCACGCATGGCTGCAATCAACTGGCCAATGGTCGCCGTCATGGGCCGCAAGTAGTCGATCAGCGCTTCGTCGTAACCGCCCGGGCGGTTGGACACGCCGAACATGCCCACAAGCTCTTCCCCGTGGTGAACCGGCACACCCAGAAATGCGTCCAGTGCGG
This sequence comes from Comamonadaceae bacterium UBA2334, assembly GCA_002344885.1. GTDB lineage: Bacteria > Pseudomonadota > Gammaproteobacteria > Burkholderiales > Burkholderiaceae_C > UBA2334. The sequence goes on along the minus strand of DDUQ01000015.1, from coordinate 50,191 downwards.
GGTGACCGGCCGGCAAACCACCTCGGCGCGGGTCGCGACCAGGCTCGTTGGCAATGACGGCCTGCCCCGTTTGCATCACCGCGCCAAACAGGGTACGCAGGTTGTTGAACTCCATGCCTTTCGGCGCATTAGCCTCGTAAAAACGTCTGGTCTCATCGTTCCAGGCAATGTTGGTGATAGCACACGTTTTCAGATAGGGCTGACCACCGCGGTCATGCAGCACTTCACCGATGAACCCATATTCGCTGTCAGCCAGCGACAGAATGTCGGCCAGCAAACCATCAAACGACAGGCGACGGTCTTTTTGAACGATGAACGCCATCTGCGCCCGAGCGATCGCCTCGGTCATCTGATGGGCCTTGGCCAGTTGACGATCGGCCGCTTTCTTTTGGGTCACATCCCGCGTAAGCCACAAACCGATGCGGCGGTCGCCGAATGCCATGTTGGTTGCCGACACCTCGCAATCAATGGGCATGCCGGATGGGTGGCGGTACACCACCGGCAAAGAGGCAATTGCACCATCGGCCTCCAGCTTGGCCCGGATCGCAGCCCGGTCTGCCGAGTTCATCCACAAACCCAACTCCAGTGTGGTTTTGCCGATGGCTTCGTCACGGGGAATACCCAAGCGCTCGACCCACATGTTGTTCACATCGACATACCGGCCCGTGGCGGCATCGATTTGGGCCAATGGCTCAGGCAGCAGGTCAAAAGTGGCCTGCAGCAGGGTTTGACTGTTTTTAAGTTCCGCCTCTGCCTGAACCTTGGCGGTCACATCGGTGATGAAGCCGTCCAGGTACAACACCTTGCCAGCCTCGTCCCGAATGGCCCTGCCTTTCTCGGACACCCAGCGGTATGCGCCATCCCGGTGCCGCACGCGGTACTGAACCTCCCACGGCCGGTTGGCCTCGATGGCGGCCGCCACCTCGAAACCCACCGCCGCGTTGTCGTCAGGGTGGTTGAGTTGGCCGTACGACACGGATGAATTGCCAATCAGCTCATCCGCTTTGTAGCCCGTGATGCTGTCGACGTTGGCACTGAGGTACAACATCGTCCAGTCAGCGTCGTACAGGCAACGAAAGGCCGTGCCGGGCATGTTCTCGATGAGTGACTGGAACTGATCCCTGCTGGCGCGCAAGTCGTCCTGCACTTGCCTGATGTGCGACACGTCGACATGCGCACCGATGGTGACATCGGTGGGCGCGCCTCCCTCTTCCCGGATGGTTTGCCCGCGCGACAAGATCCAAACCCAACGGCCATCGGCGTGGCGCATGCGGAACTGGTTTTCGTACATACCGACCGAACCGCCCTCCAGGTAAGCGAGGAACCTGTCCACACTGGGCTGGGCATCTTCGGGATGCACCAGCTCCATCCAGTGCTTTCGCCGGTAGAAATGCTGATCCATGGCGAACGCCGCCGGGTCGAGCCCCACCATGGTGAAAATTTCAGGGCTACACCACATCGACTTGCTGGCGTGGTTGTACTGCCAAACACCGATGTTGGCCACGGTGATGATGGAGCGAAACCTGGCCTCGCTGCGGGCCAGTGCCTGCGCGTTGGCCATTTCGTCGGTCACATCACGCAACACAGCCACCACCCGCCCCGCCACACCCTCAACACCGGTCAGCGCCACCTGTGCCGTGAACACGCTGCCATCTGCCCGCAAGTGTTGCCAATGAAAACGCTGCGCCTCGCCTGCCGAAGCCGCCGCAATGCGTCCCTGAGCCGCGTCGGCAGACGGCCGACCGTCGGGCTGCCGTGGCGGGGAGAGTTCGACCGGCCGCCTGCCGACAATCTGCTCGCGCTCCCTACCGAACATCCGCTCCACAGCCGGGTTGATGTGCAGGATCACCCCATCGTGGATGACGATGATGCCGTCGTCCGCGCTCTGCACCATGGTCTCGAACTCGCGCAGCCGTTGGTGGTTGGCATGCATCTCCGTGACGTCGATAAATGTGGTGACGATGAACTGGCCATCGTCAGAGTCGATCAGGCTGCCATACACCTGACAACGCCGCTCCGTCCCGCCGGATGTCTTCAAACGGACGTCAAACGGCCCTGCCCGACCATGTGCCATGACTTGTGCCACATACTGGCCTCGCGTGTCAGGCTCGACGTAAAAGTCGAAACTGGAGCCCAGATCGCCCTCTCGCGACCCCACAGGGTGACCGAAGGCACGGTACCACGCCTGGTTCCAGTAGGTGTGTGTCAAACGCCCTTCCACCAACGGGGAATACGCCATGGGCACCGGTGCCTGTTGCAGCAACGCCTGTTGAACGGCATGGCTTCTTTGCAAGGCATCACGTGCATTGGACAAACCCTCTTCCGCCCGCACGCGGGCAGCCAGTTCATCGACCAGTTCATTGCGCAAACGCACGAGGCTGGCAGACAGCAGCACCAGGCCGACAGCCGCGTAAGGAACGGCCGCGAAGTACCGGGCTGCCCTCGGGTCGACCGAAATCAAAGCCAGCACGGCCAAGGCCAAAGGTTGCCCCAAAAACGCCAGGGCCACCCATGCATGTCCCATGCCCGGCTCGCGGCGGGACGCCGCCACCGACAGCGCCGCACCGTACAGAAAACAAGCAGCAGCGATCAGGTCAACCACAAACGTGAGTTTCCAGGCCACCACGCTAACCACGGCAAGCAGTTGGCTGACACACCAGACAAGCGCAAACAACAGCCACGGTCGGGCGGGGCTGCGCAGTACATAGCACCGGATGCCCACCACCAGTGCGGACAGGCTGCCGAATCCGAGCATCAATGCGAGGGTTCCCGCTGCACCAGACGCATGATCGAAAGAACTGTCACGGAACGCCCCCGTGATCAGCACGGGTGCCAGCACATCCACCACCGCACCACATGCCATGGCAACAGCAAACCACCTCAGCCCCCAGGCAGGGCGTGTGGGGTGATGACGCCAGAGCAGGAGCGCTAGCACGGCCATCAGCGCACCACTGGCAATCGAAAAACCTTCGGCCATTTCAAGGTTGACTGTCATGGACGTACCCTACACCAAGCCGCCCTCGACAACAACCACACCTACCCCAGCCACAGTGGCCTGTACGGCAAGATCAGCGTCACAATTTGCACCCCAACCGTTGTGCCTGCCTTGTGCAGATGCCGATCGGTGCATTACGATGCACCCGCCATGTCGCCAACCATGCCTGAAACCCAAGCCAACGCCATAGAAAAGCTGCGCGACGATGGAACGACCTGGCTGATCACCCTTCTGCCGGCGTTGTTGTGCCTGTTGGCCTGCGGGGCACTGGCCTACGCCGTCCAACAGTCTCACGCTCAGCATGACCTGGTCGCCCAACAAGAGCGCGCACGGCAAAAACTGGCTGTCATGCGTGATCGACTGGTGGCACAGGCCCAGGTCGCTTTCAGCCCGACAGCCGGTGTGTCAACGCTGGTGCAGACAGACGGCATCATTTCGCAAGACCGCTTTGCGCGACTGGTCGCCCGCAGCCTCACGCTGGTACCTTACATGCGCAGCGTGGTCGCCGCACCTGACGATGTGGCCCGATACGTGTACCCGATGGCCGGTAACGAACGGTTGCTCAACCTCGACTACCGAACCGTACCGGCCCAATGGGCGCAGGTGCAGCGCGCAAGGGAGTTGGGCCGGCCCATCATCGTTGGCCCGGTGAACATGGTGCAAGGCGGGCTGGGGCTGATTCAACGCAGTCCGGTTTTCCTGCGGGAGGGCGAGGAGACGCGGTATTGGGGACAGGTCTCCATCGCTTTGGACCTGGGGCGCTTTTTGCTGGCAGGCGGCATTGCGCCCGACGCGGAACTGGACATTGCATTGATCAACCCGGCTGCGTCAGACGGTCAATGGACCCTCTGGGGTCAGGCCAGTGCACAGCAACCCGATGCGGTGTCGACACACGTCAGGTTTGACGGTGCTGACTGGACACTCGTGGCCAGACCCCACGGCGGCTGGGAGCGCACTGGCTGGGGCAGGGAAACCTGGGGGGTACTGCTGGCTGGCGTCCTGGTCACCTGCCTGGTGGCGCTGCTGAGCCGCAACACACAGCGGCTGCGTCTGCGGCACCGCGAACTCAAAGCCCGAATGGCACAGTCTGCAATCGACCAGGCGGCATTGCAACAAGCACAGGCAGACACGGTTGCCGCCCGCGACCATTTGCAGGCTGTGTTGGACGCTGCAACAGAAGTGGCCATCATTTCGACCGACCTGAACGGCATCACCACCGTGTTCAACCGGGGAGCCCAGCAGATGCTGGGATACACCGAGGCACATGTGGCCGGTCACACACCGGCCCTGTGGCACGACCTGGCTGAGGTGGCCGCTGTCGGACAGGAGATTGCCCAGCCCGGTCAACCGGTGCCCGTTGGCTTTGACGTTTTTGCCCAACTGGCCAACGACCAGGCCGCCGCACCGCGCTGCTGGACGTTTGTGACCCACAGCGGTGAACGCCTGGCGGTGTCACTTGCCATCAGCACAGTACGGGACCGGCACGGGCGAGCGGTCGGCTACCTGGGTGTGGCCCGCGACCTGAGCGCACAACGCAAGGCCGAACATGATTTCCAGCAGCTGACCCGGGAACTCGAGCAACGAGTGGCTTTGCGCACCGCCGAGTTGCGAGACGCGATGACCACGCTGCAGCAAGCCCAGGACACACTGGTACAAAGCGAAAAGCTGGCAGCTCTGGGTCGCATCGTGGCCGGTGTGGCTCACGAACTGAACACGCCCATCGGCAACTGCGTCACAACAGCATCCACCCTGAGTCACCGCACACGCGAAATCCAATCCGAATGGCAGCAGGGCACGATGAAGCGAACCGGGTTCGAGCACTACCTGAAAGACGCCCAGCAGGCCAGCGACCTGCTGATGCGTGGCTTGAATGCGGCAGCCGACATGGTGCAACACTTCAAGCAACTGGCGGTGGACCAGGCGGGCGAACACCGACGGACGTTCACGCTCTCGTCACTGGTGGGCGACGTGCTGGCACTGTCACGCGTCACCTGGAAGCACACCCCCTACGTCGTGCAAGCCGATCTGCCAGAGACCCTCACGCTTGACAGCTACCCCGGCGCATTGGGCCGTGTGTTGGGCAATTTGCTGCAAAACGCCCTGCTGCACGGCTTTGACCAACGTCCCCACGGCACAGTGCGCATTGCGGCACGCACCGACAGCCCAGGCTGGGTGACACTGGACGTGGCGGACGATGGTGTGGGCATGAGCGAGGCTGTCCGCAAACGGGCGTTTGACCCGTTTTTCACCACCAAGCTGGGGCAAGGCGGGTCGGGCCTGGGGCTGAACATCGTGCACAACACCGTGACAGGGGTGCTGGGCGGCCGCATCGAGTTGCACAGCACACCGGGCAATGGCACCCGCTTCGTGATGCACCTGCCGACCGTTGCCCCTGCCTCCGACGAGACCGCCTGAGGGCCCATGCCACCCGCCTGACCAGGCCGGTGGGCAAGCGCGGTCAGTTGTTGCGTCAGTTGTTGCTCATGGCGCGCACTTCATCCAGTGAAGTCAGGCCCTGCAACACTTTTTCCAGACCATCCTGACGCAAGGTTTGCATGCCTTCTTTGAGCGCCTGAGCCTGGATTTCTTCTGCCCGGGCACCTTTCTGGATCATGCGCCGCAAATCGCGTGAAACCGTCAGCAGTTCATGGAAGCCAACCCGGCCTTTGAACCCACGGTTGTCGCACTGGGCACAGCCCGGCGCGTGGGTGTGCATCAACTGACCATTGACACCGAAACGGCGCACCCACTCGGCCTGCAGGTCCTGGCGCGACAGGATCGGTGCATCACCGTACACGTGCAGGAAATCGTCCAGCAGTTCGTTGATTTGCTCTTCGGTCATCGGTGTGCTGGTTTTGCAGTCTTTGCACAAACGGCGACCCAGGCGCTGTGCCAACACTGCCAGCAGCGAGTCGGCAAAGTTGAACGGATCCATGCCCATGTCCAAGAGCCGCGTGATGGTTTCGGGCGCGCTGTTGGTGTGCAGGGTGGACATCACCATGTGGCCGGTCAGCGAGGCTTCGACCGCCATGTGCGCGGTCTCGGCATCCCGAATCTCGCCCACCATGATCACATCTGGGTCGGCACGCAGAAACGACTTGAGCGCCTTGGCAAACGTCCAGTCGATCTTCGGGTTGACCTGCACCTGGCGCAAACCGGGTTGCGTGATTTCAACCGGGTCTTCCGCCGTCCAGATTTTGGTGCCCTCGTCGTTGATGTAGCCCAAAGCCGAATGCAGCGTGGTGGTTTTGCCAGAGCCGGTAGGGCCCACACACAACACCATGCCATAAGGGCGTTTGACCGCCCAGCTGAGCTTCTCGAAATTGCGGGGTGACAGCCCGATGTTGTCCAACGGCAGCGGCTTGGATGCGGCCAGCAGACGCATGACCACATCCTCCACACCGTTTGCAGTCGGGATGGTGGCCACACGCAGCTCAAGTTTGAGCTCGGGCACGTACTTGGCGAAATTGATTTTGCCGTCCTGTGCGCGCCTGCGTTCGGAGATGTCCAGATCGCACATGATCTTGATGCGGGCCACCAGCGCGGCGCGGTAGTTGGGTGGCAGTTCAAGGTAGTTCTTGAGCTGCCCGTCTTTGCGAAAGCGGATGCGTATCTTGCTTTTTCCCGCCGGACATTCGACGTGAATGTCGGACACCCCTTGCTGGTGCGCCTCGATGATCATGGTGTTGATCAGCCGCACCAGCTGGTTGTCGTTCTGTTCGACGGCCTTGACATCGACCTCTTCGGTGGGCTCCGGCGTTTCGGTCTGCATCTGCGCCAGCAGCGCGCTGCCATCGACTGGCCCCAACTCGGCACGGCCTGACGGGGTTACCTCGAAACCATGTTGCCTGTAAGCAGGCGCCAGCGCGTTCAGCACCGTGCCCAGCTTGGCAAGTGCGGCCACCACTTTGGTCTGGGTTGCAAACTCCAGCTCGCTGATGGCAGCGCGGCGGGTGGGGTCCTCCATGGCCACCACCAGCCGGCCATCCCGCAGGATGAGCGGCAGCAGCGCCAGCCGTTCGGCCATGGCGTAACTGACGGCCTTGAGCGCGTCGCGCTCCACAGGAAAGGTGGCGGTGTCCACAATGGGGTAGCCCATTTTGTGGGCCAGCGCGGTCTGCAGGTTCTCGCGCGTGACCAGCCCTTTGTTCACCAGCAGTTCGCCCAGAGGGGTGCCCTGCGCCTTGCTCTGCAGGTGCAAGGCATCGCGCAACTGATCGTCGGTGATCATGCCCAAGGCCACCAGCGACTCGCCCAGGCGCATGACCGGCAGCTTGGACTGCATGTCAATGGCTTCGATCAGCTGCTCGGGCGAAATGATCTGGTGGCTGACCAGCACGTCACCCAGCTTGCGGTGGCGCAGTTTGTCCTGCTCGACGATGACCTTGTTCAGGTCGCCAGCGCTCACGCTGGCTTGCGCCACCAGGATTTCACCCACCCGCTCACCCACGCTGTAGCTGCGGTAGGCATGCCGGGGAATGAACATGCGTGTGACACTGCCACCACTGCCCAGCGGTGGGAACAGAAACAGCCCCTGTTCCAGCTCCACGTGACCGATGGTGCCACCGTCCAGAACCGAGCCGTCGCCAAACTTGACCATGAAAGGCGACACCGGGTGGTGCGCCAGCAGTGCAGCATGGGGGTCTGCGCTGTTGGCAGCCTCAGGGTGAATAGGCTCGTCCAGATCCAACCGCCGAAACTGCTGGAACCGCACATTGAGCGGCTTTTGTCCCCTGGCGATCTGAACAGAAATCATGCCGCCCCGCAGGTCAAAATGCATCAGCAGCGTACGGGTGGTCTTCTGGTTCATGCCTTCCAGCATCCCCTTCATGGGGCCGGACGACGTTTCAACCTGCGGGTAAGCCGCGAACGGCGGCGTGGGCCACCAGAACGCATTCGGGTTGGCTTCATCCAGTGTGGCGGGGCGGGTATCGTAAAAAGACATGGCAGACCATTCAAACAGCTGCGAGCAAAAAGCGCCTGTTGGCGAGCCAGCAGCTTAACGGATACGCTGCGGTTTCAAACCTGCCACCATGTGCAAAAACCACAGCATGTCCACACAAACCTCTTTTTTCACACGCGTTGTGTTCGCCACAGCAATCGGCCTCTGTTCAGGCCTGGCGTTGGCCCAGACAAGGTGGGATGTCAACACCGCATCGGAGGCCGACCTCGACAGCCTGAAGGGCGTGGGCCCGGCGCTGACCGCCCGCGTGTTGGCCGAGCGTGACAAAGCACGCTTTGACAGTTGGCAGGACCTGATGAACCGCGTCAAAGGCATCAAAGCACCCGCTGCAGCCCGGTTGTCGGCGCAGGGGCTGACCGTGAACGGCGTGCCTTTCGAGCCGCCCCAGGCCGCGTCAGCGACACCACCGGCCCGCTGAAAACCAACGGCCGACCTGCGCACCTCCGCCACCCACGCGCTCGGGAGGCGCTTGCTCAGGTCACCCATTCAGGCCATTCAGTCCACGATGCCCATCCGGCACGTCCTGCACGTCCCCAATGTCCGGTTCATCCCACCCGAAACGCCCGTCACGCACCGTCGGGCGCGCCAAACCCGCCGCCGCCTGGCGTGTGGATTTCAAACACATCGCCCGGCTTCATGGCTGTGCTGCCAATGTGGCCCAGTGTTTCCACCGTGCCGCCGGCCCGCACCACGCGGTTGATGCCTGGCTGCCCGGCTTGCCCCCCTGCCATGCCAAACGCCGGGAACACCCGCCCGTTGGACAAAATGCTGGCCGTGACAGGTTCCAGAAACCGCACGCGGCGCACGCCGCCGTCACCGCCCCGCCAGCGCCCTGCCCCGCCCGAACCCTTGCGGATGGCGTAGCCCTCCAGCCGCACCGGGAAGCGGAACTCCAGCACTTCGGGGTCCGTCATGCGCGAATTGGTCATGTGCGTTTGCACCACCGCCGTGCCATCAAACCCGCCCACCAGTTGGCCTTTCGCGTCGAACAACCCACCGGCACCGCTGCCGCCTGAAATGGTTTCGTAGTACTGCACGCGTTCGTTGCCGAAGGTGAAGTTGTTCATCGTCGGTTGACTGCCTGCCACCACACCCAGCGCCCCCAGCAGCGCGTTGGTGATGCAGGTGGATGTTTCCACGTTGCCCGCCACCACCGACGCTGGCGGCAAGGGGTTCAACATGCAGCCCGGCGGGATGATGACCTTCAACGGCTTCAGGCACCCGGCGTTGAGCGGAATGTCGTCGTCCACCAGCGTGCGGAACACGTACAGCACCGCCGCCATGCACACCGCGCGCGGGGCGTTGAAGTTGTTGGTTTGCTGCGGACTGGTGCCCGAAAAATCCACCACCGCACTGCGGTTGGCCGCGTCGATGGCCACTGCCACGCTGATGTGTGCGCCGTTGTCCAGCTTGAGTGTGAACGTGCCCTGACTCATGCGCTGCGCCAGGCCGGTGATGGCGCGGCGCACCGCTTCTTCGGCGTTGTCTTGCACATGCTGCATGTAGGCCTGCACCACCGGCAGGCTGAACTGATCGACCATGCGCTGCAGTTCTTGCACCCCTTTTTCGTTGGCGGCAATCTGCGCTTTCAGGTCGGCCAGGTTCTGCTGCGGGTTGCGCGACGGCCAGCGTGCCCCCACGCTTGCCGCTGGCGCGTCTGCGCTGCCCCCCGAGGGGGCGCTCGCTTGCTTGGGGCGGCCCGGCGCGGCGCTCGGTGGATGCCCACTGAGCAAGTCAAGCATCTCGGCCTCGCGCAGCACGCCACGGTCCACCAGCTTGAAATTCTGTATCTGCACGCCCTCTTCGTCGATGGTGGTGGAAAACGGCGGCATGGAGCCGGGCGTGATGCCGCCGATGTCGGCGTGGTGGCCGCGTGACCCGACGTAAAACATGGGTATGTCGCCACCCAAAAACACCGGCGTGATGACGGTCACGTCAGGCAAGTGGGTGCCGCCGTGGTAGGGGTCGTTCAGCACATACACGTCGCCGGGGGTCATGCGGCCCGCGTTTTCTTGGATGACGGTTTGAATGCTCTCGCCCATGCTCCCCAGGTGCACGGGCATGTGCGGGGCGTTGGCAATGAGGTGGCCTGCCGCATCGAACAAGGCACAGGAAAAATCGAGCCGCTCTTTGATGTTGACCGAGTGCGCGGTGTTCTGCAGTTGCAGCCCCATTTGCTCTGCGATGTTCATGAACAGGTTGTTGAACACCTCCAGCAGCACCGGATCGACCCGCGTGCCTGCCGCAAAAACAGCAGCACGCTGTTCAACTCTGACAAGCGACAGATGGTCAAAACATGTCAAGCTTGCCACCCAACCCGGTTCCACGACGGTGGTGGCGTTCTTCTCGGCAATGATGGCGGGGCCAGCCACCACGTCGCCGGGACGCAGGTCTTCGCGCACCACCAGTGCGGTGTCGTGCCAGGCGCCACCCGAGTACATGCGCACCGTGTCGCGGCGGGGCAAATCACCGTTGGCGAAGCTGCGCGGCGGGTGCAGCGGCAGGCTGGGCTCGGCGGGCGCATCGCCCGCCACCACGGCTTCCACCGACACAGCCTCAACCATCAGTCGTTTCCCCGCCATCAGGAAAGCAAACCGCTGGCGGTACGCCCGTTCGAACGACCGGGCAATGGCCTGCAGCAGCCCGCCCGCAACCTGGCCGGCTTGCGCCGGGTCACTGCTGGAGACGGCGCCAGCTGCCTCGTCAGGCCAGGCCACCACCAGGGCCGAGTCGCTGCCTTCGTAACGCACATGCACGCGGCGCTTGATGCTGACGTCGCCCGCGCCGAGCTGCTGCCGCTGCAACTCGGCCCGGGCCACCGCAGCCAGCGCATCCAGCGCACGGGCCACGTCGGGCAAGGCGTGTGCGTCCAGCACACGCTCCACCGCCTGTTCCTTGATGACGTTCTGGTCGGCCAGGCCCATGCCGTAGGCGCTGAGCACACCCGCCAGCGGGTGCACCAGCACACGGGTCATGCCCAGGGCGTCGGCCACCAGGCAGGCGTGCTGGCCGCCTGCGCCACCAAAACACTGCAAGGTGTAGCGCGTGACGTCGTAGCCGCGCGCCACCGAGATTTTTTTGATGGCGTTGGCCATCTGCTGCACCGCAATGCTGACAAAGCCCTCGGCCACTTCTTCGGCTGGGCGTTGGGTCTGCGCCGCCAGCGGGGCAAACAGGGCGTGTACGGCCTCGACACTCAGGGCTTCATTCGCACCGGGGCCAAACACCTTGGGGAACCAGGCGGGTTGAATCTTGCCCAGCAGCACGTTGGCATCGGTCACGGCCAGCGGGCCGCCGCGCCGGTAGCTGGCCGGGCCGGGGTTGGCACCCGCGCTTTGCGGCCCCACGCGAAAACGCGAGCCGTCAAACGCCAGCAGCGAGCCACCGCCTGCGGCCACCGTGTGGATGCTCATCATGGGCGCACGCATGCGCACCCCGGCCACTTGGGTTTCAAATTCACGCTCGAACTCGCCCGCATAGTGGCTCACGTCGGTGCTGGTGCCGCCCATGTCAAAGCCGATGACCTGGCGCTCACCCGCAATTTCAGCGGTCCGGGCCATGCCCACGATGCCTCCGGCGGGGCCGGACAGGATGGCGTCTTTGCCCTGAAAGGCATGTGCGTCGGTCAACCCGCCGCTGGACTGCATGAAAAACAGCTTCACGCCCGGCATGTCGGTGGCCACCTGGTCCACATAGCGGCGCAGGATGGGCGACAGGTAGGCATCGACCACCGTGGTGTCGCCCCGGCTGACGAACTTCATCATCGGGCTGGTCTGGTGGCTGGTGCTGACCTGGGTGAACCCAATCTCGCGCGCCAGCTCGGCGGCCCGCGCCTCGTGGGCGGTGTAGCGGTAGCCGTGCATGAACACCACGGCCACGCTGCGCAGGCCTGCGTCAAACGCGGCCCACAGACGCTCGCGCAGGTGGTCTTCATACAGGGGCTCCACCACCTCGCCATGGGCACCCATGCGCTCTTCGGCCTCGATCACGCGCTCGTACAGCAGCTCGGGCAGCATGATATGGCGGTCAAACAAGCGGGGGCGGTTCTGGTAGGCAATGCGCAGCGCATCTCTGAAGCCCTTGGTGGTGACCAGCAGCGTCGGCTCGCCTTTGCGCTCCAGCAGGGCGTTGGTGGCCACGGTGGTGCCCATCTTCACGCAGGCCACGCGTTCAGGCGTGATGGCTTCTTCCGGTCGTAAGCCCAGCAGGTGGCGGATACCAGCCACCGCCGCGTCTCGGTACTGCTCGGGGTTGTCGCTGAGCAGTTTGTGGGTGAGCAGTTCCACCCCGCCGCAGGGCAAGGGGCGGCGGGCCACGATGTCGGTGAAAGTGCCGCCCCGGTCGATCCAGAACTGCCAGCGGGGGTCAACGGTAGGGGCCATGAACATCACCAAAATTTCAGTAGCAAACTATTTAATTTATAAAAGCGACAAAGCCACTTTTCATTCATAAATTCACATCACAGTGACGCCGCCGCCCGCGCCGCCTGGTCGTACATGCCTGACAGCACGCGCAACAACCGGGCCAGTTCGCCAATGTCCTTGTTCAACGCATCGTCGGCGTGCAGGGCATCGATCAGGCAGCTTTCGCGGATCTCGCGGTAGCGCTGCACATAGGCTTGCCCCGCTTCGGTGGCGGCATAGGTGACTTCCTTGCCCACCTTGTGGCTGGCCACCACACCCAAGCCCTGCAGCTTTTTGAGCGAGTAGTTGATGAGGTGGGTGTCTTCGACGTTCATGATGAAACAGATGTCGGCCAACCGCTTGTCGCGGGCCCGGTGCGTGACGTGGTGCAACACCAGCACATCCAGGGGCATCAGATCTTTCAGGCCAGCAGCTGCCATGCAGTGGACGACCCAGCGGTGAAACGCGTTGCCCGCCACGATGAGGCCGAACTCGAACTCGCTCATTTCGGCACTCTGTGGCGACACCAGATGGGCTGACGAGACGATGGGCCCGGAAGTTGCTGCGCTTTCAGCTTTGCCCCCCTTGGAGCGCGTACCCGGACCCTGTTTGGTGCTTGCCATGCGCATGCCCTTTTGTTTGTGGTGCGTTGACGGTGGGCGACTTGCCCCGATGCACCAAAGTCTATAGTTTCCGATGACAATTTACCAACAATTTGTTGACATCAAGGGAAAACACTCATCACAATGAGCCCGAGTGCCGTCAACATCCAACCCTTGATCAACCCACCCTCAACCCTTCCTGTTCTGACTGGAGTTCCCATGAAGCGCCGTGTTTTCCAACTCTCGCTGGCCGCAGCTGCGCTGGCGTTTGGCTCTGCCTCGTTTGCCCAAACCAAGTGGGACCTGCCAGCGGCCTACCCGGCCACCAACTTCCACTCGGTGAACCTGGCGGCGTTTGCGGCCGACGTGGACAAGGCCAGTGGTGGCAAGCTGAAAATCACGGTCCACCCGGGCGCTTCGCTGTTCAAGGCACCCGAGATCAAGCGCGCCGTTCAAGGCGGCCAGGCCCAGGTGGGCGAAATCCTGATGGCTGCTTACCAGAACGAGTGGCAGATGTTCGGCGCAGACGGCCTGCCCTTCCTGGCCACCAGCTACGACGATTCGATGAAGCTCTACAAAGCCCAGAAGCCCATTCTGGAAAAGAAACTGGCCGAGCAGGGCATGGCGCTGCTGTACTCGGTGCCCTGGCCCCCGCAAGGCATCTACAGCAAAAAGCCCCTCAACAGCGCAGCTGATCTGAAGGGCAGCAAGTGGCGCGCCTACAGCCCCTCCACCAGCCGCATTGCCGAGCTGGTGGGCGCGCAACCCGTGACGGTGCAGGCGGCTGAACTGTCGCAAGCCCTGGCCACCGGTGTGGTGGAAGCCAACATGACCTCGGGTGCCACGGGCGTGGACAGCAAGCTGTACGAGCACCTGAAGTTCTATTACGACGTGCAAGCCTGGTTGCCCAAGAACGCCGTCATCGTCAACAAGAAGGCATTCGATGCACTGGACAAACCCACGCAGGACGCCGTGCTGAAAGCCGCCGCCGATGCCGAAGCGCGCGGCTGGGCCGAGTCCCGCAAGGTGAACACCGACACGCTGAACGTGCTGAAGGCCAACGGCATGACGATTGCCCCACCCTCCGCCCAGCTGAAAGCCGACATGCAGAAGGTGGGCGAAACCATGGTGAAGGAATGGCTGGACAAGGCAGGCCCGGAGGGCAAGGCCATGCTCGACGCTTACCAGAAGTAAGCCCGCCCCACCAGCAGCCCGCCTGCGCCAGTGTGCTGGCACGCAGCGGGCTTTTTTTGTTGCAACGCGAACCCCACCGTGCGAAACGTCCTGAACCTCCTCTACCAGTCATCCGCCTGGGCCGCTGCAGCCGCCATGGTGGGGGTGCTGATCATGGTGCTGCTGTCCATCCTGGGCAGGTTGCTGCATTTCCACCTGCCTGGCACCGATGCCTATGCGGGCTACGCCATGGCCGGTGCAGGTTTCCTTGCCCTGGCGCACACCCTGAAAAAGGGCGAGCACATCCGCGTCACGCTCATCATTGGCAAGCTCAAGGGCAAGGCCAGACACGCGCTTGAAATGTGGTCGCTCACCGTGGCGGTGTTGCTGTCGGGCCTGTTCGCGTTCTATGCCTGGCGTCTGGTGATGCAAAGCCGCGAGTTCAACGACATTTCGACCGGCAACGATGCCACTCCCCTCTGGATTCCACAGATTTTCATGGCTGTGGGCACCACGGTGCTGCTGATTGCCTTCCTGGACGACTGGCTGCTGCAGCTGCTGGGCAAACGCGACCGCGCTGACCACGAGGGCACCCACCATGAGTGACATGGCCATCACCGCCCTGCTGTTGCTGGGCCTGTTTGCGCTGCTGGGCAGCGGCGTGTGGATCGGGCTGACACTGGCGGGCGTCGCCTGGCTGGGCATGGAGCTGTTTTCATCACGCCCGGCTGGCGATGCCATGGCGCTGACCATCTGGGGCTCGGCCAGCAGCTGGACGCTCACCGCCCTGCCCCTGTTCGTGTGGATGGGCGAAATCCTGTTCCGTACCAAGCTGTCGGAAAGCATGTTCAAAGGCCTGGCCCCTTGGGTGAACGCCCTGCCCGGCCGCCTGCTGCACACCAACGTGATCGGCAGCACCATTTTTGCGGCCGTGTCGGGATCGTCGGCCGCCACCTGCGCCACCATCGGGAAGATGACCATCCCCGAGCTGCAGCGCCGTGGCTACCCCATGGACAAGGTTATCGGTTCACTGGGTGGTGCCGCCACACTGGGGCTGCTGATTCCGCCGTCCATCATCATGATCGTGTACGGCGTGACGGCTGAAGTTTCGATCGCGAAGCTTTTTGTGGCTGGCGTGCTGCCCGGCCTGTTGCTGGCTGCGCTGTTCAGCGGTTCACTCGCCATCTGGGCACTGATGAACCCGGACAAAGTGCCCCAGGCCGATGCCGACCTGACGTTTGCCGAAAAGCTGAGAGCCTCACGCCACCTGATACCGGTGGTGGCGCTGATCGGTGCCGTCATCGGGTCGATCTACACCGGGGTGGCCACCGCCACCGAGGCTGCGGCCATCGGCGTGGTGGGCGCGTTGGTGCTGTCAGGCCTGCAGGGTTCACTGAACCGAAAGACCTTCATCGATGCGTTGCTGGGGGCCACCCGCCTGTACTGCATGATCGCGCTGATCCTGGCCGGTGCCGCGTTCCTGACGCTGTCCATGGGCTACATCGGCCTGCCACGCCATCTGGCCGAGTGGGTGGGCAGCCTGGGCCTGAGCCCTGGCATGCTGCTGGTGGCATTGGCCATTTTTTTCATCCTGCTGGGGTGTTTCCTGGACGGCATTTCGATGGTCGTGCTGACCATGGGCGTCATCCTGCCCACCGTGTCGGCCGCCGGCATCGACCTGATCTGGTTCGGCATCTTCATTGTCATCGTCGTCGAAATGGCGCAGGTCACGCCGCCCGTCGGCTTCAACCTGTTTGTGCTGCAGGGCATGACGGGCAGAGACATCACCTACATCGCGCGGGTCACGCTGCCCTATTTTTTCCTGATGGTGCTGGCGGTGTGGCTGCTGTGGTGGTTCCCGCAACTGGTGCTGTGGCTGCCCGGCAAAATGTGAGGCGGTTTGTCAAGGGGAAACCCTTGTGCGCAAAAGGCCTGGGCCGTCCGACAATCAGGCCATGACCGCCCGCCTGCCCTTGCCGCCATGCATCATCGATGTGGAAGCGTCGGGTTTCGGTGCGGGCAGCTACCCCATCGAGGTCGGTGCCGCGCTGTCAGACGGGGGGGCTTACTGCAGCCTCATCCACCCAGAGCCAGACTGGCGGCACTGGGCGCCGAGTGCAGAGTCGGTTCACGGCATCACGCGGGACACGCTCGCCACACATGGCAAAGCAGCTGCCGTGGTCGCGGCCGACCTCAACCAGTATCTGGCTGGCACCACCGTCTATACCGATGCCTGGTATCACGACTACCAGTGGCTGGCCCGGCTGTTCGATGCTGCCAACCTGCCGCAGCGGTTCAAACTGCAAGACTTGCGGCAACTGCTCAGCCCCAGTGCAATGGCGCTTTGGGACGACACCAAAGCACAGGTCATGCAGGAAATGAACCTGACCCGCCACCGTGCCAGCAACGATGCCAAGGTGTTGCAGCGCACGTTGCAGAGGGTGATGGAGCAGGAGGCCGTTGCAACCGAGGCTAACCGCCCCCCCGCTGCGTATACAGGTCAAACCGTTTCATGAAGCGGTGGCGCACGCCATCGTCCACCCCCACAAACTCGAAGCGCACCCACAAGCGGGGCAACACCGCCAGCCCGAGCCGCCTGGGCTCCAAAGGTTGCCATGCCAGCGTGAGTTGCCCTCCATCCATGTGAATGACCAGCCGACTCGTGCCCGCCGGGTCAGCTGCCGTCACCATGCCGAGCTGCGTCAGGTCAGCGGTGTCATCACACAAGGCGCGGGGCAACCAGCCCAGCCATTCGGCCGGGGTGCAGCCCATGTCACGTTCGAACACCGGTGGGTAGCTGGCTTGCATGCCGCTCAACCCCGCTTCAACCGCCCGCGATGGGCGGCCAGATGGCCAGCGCATCACCCGTTTGCAACACGATTGTGGCCCTGTCCTCGGGCGCGATGTAACGCCCGTTCACCAGCACCAGGTGCACCATCTTGGCCGGCAACCCATACGGTTCATAGACCTGCAGCACGGTGGTGCCGTCCGGCACGTCCAGCTCCACCTGATTGGCCCGTCGGGCATCGGGCGGCAGGTAGTCGGTCAGCGTGGCGAACAGTTTGAAGGTGATGCGCATGGTGGGCTTGACTTTACGGGTTGATAGCGAGCCGACGCAATCGGCCCTGGGATGTCACCTCAACGCCTGCGGGTATCGGCCGCACCGCTCCACTGGCCTTGGGCCTGCGCCGTTGCCAGGTAGGCGGGCATGAGTTGTGTGGGGTCGTCCAGCAGGCGGTCTTTCCAGTCGCCCAGCTTCACCCGGCCTTCGACCAGCCCGCGCATTACGCCCACATGCTGCGTCCATCCCACGCTGTTGCAGCCTACCAGCACGTCGCCGTCGAACTGCAGGCTCAACGCCTTGTGGTTGGGCAGGTCCACCAGTTCGGCATGCTGGCCACCCGGCACACCTTCCCAGTTGCCAAAGCTGGCCGAGATGAGGCCCAGTGTGTCCAGCACGTTGATCTGCGTCACGCCCTTGAGCACGGCAGCCTTGCCCACCATGTTCATCGCGGCCACGTAGGCCTGATCGGCCGCATTCGGCTGGATGGCGCTGACGATGGTTTTGCCGCTGACCTGGTCGAACGCTTCGGCACAGTCACCTGCCGCGTAGATGCCGGGCACGTTGGTCTGCATGTGTTCGTCGGTCAGCACACCTTGCAGGCACAACACACCCGAGCCTTCCAGGAAGCCCATGGCGGGCTTCACGCCTGTGGCGCTGATGACCAGGTCGGCCTCGATGACCGCACCGGTGGACAACTTGACCTGCATGGGTCCTTGCGGCACGCCCGCCTCGCCCAAGCCAATGGCCGCGCCCACACGTTCCAGCAGACCGGGTTGTGGCAGTTCGATGCGGTCCACCCGGGCGCCCGTGTGCACGGCCACGCCTTTGGCCTCGACCCAGCGGCGGATCATGCCCCCCGCTGCCGGGCCCATCATGCGGGGCACCATGCGGTCACCCATTTCCACCACGCTCAGCTTGACACCGCGCGATGCCAGTGCTTCCATGATGATGCAACCGATGAACCCAGCACCCATTTGAACCACCCGTGCGCCGGGTGTGGCTTTGGCCATGATGGCACGGGCGTCCTCCAGCGTCCAGCAGGTGTGGACGTTGGGCAAGTCGATGCCGGGCACGGGCGGCTGTGCAGGCTTGGAGCCGCTGGCGATCAGCAGGGTGTCAAATGCGAGCGAACTGCCATCGGCCAGCGACAGTTTGCGGGCCGCCGAGTCGACAGCCGTCACACGCGTGGTGACGCGCTCGATGCGCAAATCGGCATAGTGGCTGATGGACTTGCGCAGGTAGGTGCCGCTCTCGTTGATGTTGCCCATCAGCAGGTAGGGAATGGCCATGCGCGAGTACGGCGCATCCGGCTCGTCGCCAATGAGGGTGATGCGGTCAGCCGGTGCCTGCTTGCGGATGGTCTCGGCGGCGATCACCCCGGCTGGGCCTGCCCCGATGATGATGTGGTGGGTCATGAGTGGGCTTTCGTGAAGTAAAACGGGGCGACTACACAGTGGTGCAGACGCCCCTTAAAAAATAGCTAACTTGTAATACAGTTAAAGCGCTGGAAGCCTTTTTTAACCAGAAATCAGGCTTGCCCCAGCACTGGCAAGGCAAACCTGAGCGGCATCACAAACCCAGGCGCTCGCGCGTTTCAGGCTTGACGGTGCCGTCGGCGTTCCAGCCACGCACTTCGTAGTACTTGGGCAGCATCTCGGGCAGCTTGCTGACCACGCCTTTGCCAGGGCCGGTCTTGGCAGCTTCGGTCAACAGGCGCTTGGGCAACTTGTCGTCGGCGGCCGTGAAGCCGGCGTTGTTGTTGAAGTCGCGCTCCATGTTCCAGATGCGCTCACCGATGTGCGTCAGGTGCTCGACGGTGTATTCCTCGCCCACGGCAGCTTGCACCTGGGGTGCCACGTCGGCCAGGGTCCAGGCGAAGCTGGTGAAGATGCACACGCCCGAAGCATCGAATGCAGCGGTCGCGTCCTGGAAGGCTTTCACCAGCTCAGGCTTGCCGTTGTGCTCGGTGGGTTCGGTCTTGACCGGAATGCCCAGCACTTCAGATGCAATGGTGTAGCCGCGCAGGTGGCAGGCACCCCGGTTGCTGGTGGCGTAAGCCAGGCCAATGCCCTGGATCACGCGCCCGTCGTAGGCCGGAAACTCCTGGCCTTTGACGCTCATCGACAGATCAGGGTGGCCGTACTTGGCGGTCAGGCGTTTGGATCCCTGGCCGATTTCTTTGCCGAAGCCTTCGCCTTTGGCGGTGATTTCTGCAAAGTAAGCCAAAGCCTTGGCTGAACCGAACGGCGCTTCGATGCCCAACTGCTCTTTGGTGAGCACGCCCATTTCATACAGCTCCATCACCGCACCCACGGTGGCCCCGAAGCTGATGGGGTCAAAGCCCTCTTCGTTGCACAGCAGGTTGGCGTACTGCAGCGCTTCCAGGTCGTTCACGCCGTTGGCCGCACCCAGGGCCCAGGCAGCTTCGTATTCCAGACCGCCCGACGCGCCCCAGTACTGCGGCTTGGTGGCCACGGTGAAGTGGCTTTCGTCCATCTTGCTGATGCGGCCGCAGGCAATGGTGCAACCGAAGCAGGCCTGGTTGGTCACCAGGTGCTTCTTGCCATCGGTGGCACGTGGCGTCACCATGGCCTCGGCAGAAATGTCTTTGGCACCTTCGAACTGCACGTCGCGGTGGTTGCGTGTGGGCAGGCCCCCCACTTCGTTGATGACGTTCATCAGCACCTGGGTGCCGTAGGCGGGCAGGCCCTGGCCAGTCACACCGTTTTCGGCCAGCACTTTCTTGGCGGCTTTAGTCGCAGCCATGAAGGCTTTCGGGTCGCGGATGTTGCCCACGCCCTTGGTGCCCCGCACGGCAATGGCCTTGAGGTTCTTGCTGCCCATGACCGTGCCCACGCCAGAGCGGCCAGCCGCACGGTGCAGGTCGTTCACCACAGCGGCATACAGCACGCCGTTTTCACCCGCCTTGCCAATGCATGACACACGCACGAGCGGATCCTGCAAGCTGGTCTTGAGGGTTTCTTCCGTCTTCCAGACGCTCTGACCCCACAGGTGGGCGGCATCGCGCAGTTCGGCCACATCGTCGTTGATGTACAGGTACACCGGCTTGGGACTCTTGCCTTCGAAGATGATCATGTCCCAGCCGGCAAATTTGAGCTCGGCACCCCAGTAGCCGCCCGAGTTGGAGCAAGCAATGGCCCCTGTCAACGGGCCTTTGGTGATGACGGTGTAGCGGCCACCGGTGGAGGCCATGGTGCCCGTCAGTGGGCCGGTGGCCCAGATGATTTTGTTGTCGGCAGACAGGGGATCTACCTTGGGGCTCACCTCTTCGACGAGGTATTTGCTGCCCAGTCCGCGTGAACCCAGGTAGGCACGTGCCCAGTCCATGTTCAGCGGTTCGGAGGTGACCGTGCCAGCGGTCAGGTTGACGCGAAGAATTTTTCCAGCCCAAGACATGTTGAAGTCTCCTGATTCGGTTGCTGTGTGTTGGTTGACTTCAGACGACTCAGGCCGCAGCCTGGTTGCCCAATTTGTCGGCCCACTGCTTCATCTTGTCCATGCCGGTCCAGTTGGCATCGATGAACGTGATGGCGCCGGTTGGGCAGGCATCGGCGCAGGCTGGGTCGCCACCGCACAGGTCGCACTTCTGAACCTTGCCGGTTTCCTGCACATAGTTGATGGTGCCGAACGGGCAGGCAATGGTGCACACCTTGCAGCCCACGCAGGTGGTTTCGTTCACCACCTTGGCACCCGTGGCCTTGTCCACCTTGATGGCTTCCACCGGACACGCATGCAGACACCACGCCTCGTCACACTGCGTGCAGGTATAGGGCACTTTCTTGCCGGTGTGATGGAAGTCAAACACCTTGATGCGTGACTTGGACGTGGCGTACACGCCGTAGTTCTCAAACGAGCACGCCATTTCGCACTGCAAGCACCCGGTGCATTTGTCGGGGTTGATGTGCAGGACTTTCTGCATGGTGGAGTCTCCTGTGGGGTAGGAAGAAGCGCACTGCGCAACATACGCAACACACTTCATAGGTTTGAAACTGCAACCGCATTGTTCAACCGAGACAGGGCAATTCAACCCGGGTAAACCCTGACGACCTCATTTCCACATCCGATATTCTCAAAATGAAACACCCTGACACTGGCACGGGATGTGCTGTGCAGACCACAACTGCCCCACACCATCCAACATGCAACAACTGTCACGTGTAGCGCCCGCCTGGCGCAGCCCTCAACCCGCCACACTGGGCAACCGGACACACCAGATTTCTGCGGCACGGGAAGCGGTCATCACCAACCGGCACAACGCGCCACAAGCGTTTGTCGATCCGCTCATCGAGCGCTCATGGCGGCGCTGCCTCGACAGGGGGTTGGACCCCCGTCACGGGGTGATGCTGGAACCCGTCAGCCCGCATGCAGCGCGTCTGGCGCGGGAGCAACAACGGCCGCTGCTGGAGGCCGCCGCACCGGTCATCCGCTCCATGACGAGAGCCATAATGCACACCGGCTATTTTGCGATCCTGACCGATGCGCAAGGCACCGTCATAGATGTCCAGGGCCCTGTGGACACCACCAATCCGCACGTATCGGCCATCGCGCGGGTCGGTCTCGACTTGTCCGAAAACGCAGTAGGCACAACCGCCATCGGCACCACACTGAGCGAATTGAAACCTGTCTGGTTGCACCGGGGTGAACATTTTTTTGAAAACACCACGATGTTCAGTTGTGCAGGCGCCCCCATTTTCGGACCGGACCGGCGCTGCATCGGGATGCTTGATCTCACGGGTGCCAACGTGAGCGAGCAGCCCTCCCTCAGACACCTGGTGGCCCAGTCGGCCCGTCACATTGAAAACGCACTGACCTTGTCAAAAGCCCATCAACTGCTGCTGAGGCTGAACTGGCCCGGTAACGTGCCAGGCAGTGAGTCGGACGGTTTGCTGTGCGTCGACAACGAGGGCTGGATCACCGGCTGCAACGGCACAGCGGCAGACATGCTGGGTTTGTCCGTCCACAGTTTTCCGCTGCACTGTGACGATGTGTTTGCCAGCCCCAGCAGCCACCTGTTCGATGCCGCCCGGCAACACAAGCCGCCGTCACATCTGCCGTTGTGGTCGGGGCTGCAAATGCAGGTCTGGGCGCAGCGCCCTGCCCAGAGCGTGTCCATCCATGGCACATGCCCCACCCATACGGTGCCACTGAAAGATGTCGAAACGGCCATGATCCGAAAAGCCGTCGAGCAGGCAGGGGGCAGTGTGGCCGACGCGGCCCGCATCCTGGGCATCAGCCGCGCAACGGTTTACCGCAAGCTGGGCAAACAGGGATGAGCATGGCCCCGCCGGGGCTGTGCCAACCAGACTGAGCTGACGACCACCCGCCCCCGAACAAGGCTCCCGGAACGGGATGTTCCGAAGCAGGTACGCGCGGCTGTGGGCGTGCTCAAGGTGCCGTGAGGGTAAGCCCTTGTTGCTTGAAAAGCGCCTGCAACTCGCCACGCTGGCGCAAGGCCGCCATCGCCGCCTCGATGGCCTGGCCCAGGTCCTTGTGGGCACTTTTGATGGCCATACCCAGCGGCCAACCATTGCCCGGCAGACCGGGGAGTTGCATGGGCGATAACTGAAGCGAATGCTCGCCTTTCAGCTTGGACGTGACAGCCTCAGCCTGGGCCCGCGTCACGTAAGCAGCCGCGACCTTGCCAGTTGCCACCGCCTCGGCAGCAGCCACACCGGTCTCGGTGATCTGCACCTGGTTCCGCAGCAGGCCACCGCCATAACCCATCAGCACACTGGCCGCGCCCGAGCCCCTCTCGGCTGCCAGTGGCAGGCCTTTCAGGTCGTCCGGCGAGCGCACATCCGCCACTTTTTTGGTGTCATGCAACACCATCAGCACCTGGCGCATGTAGGGCGCAAGAATGAGCACCTGACGGTTTTCGGACATCAGGTGCCGGTCCACCGGCACATGCAACATCACGTCAGCCGGTCCGTAACCCAGGTAATGCCCACGCCAGACCATGTTGCGCAGGTCATCGTTCATGTTCTCGCCCGCATCGAACGGCAGCAGCGCCAAACGCAACCCCATCTCCTTGGCCAGCGCGGTGGCAATCGCCACGTCAAGCCCTGACAAGTCGCCCGCCGCGCCATCGCTGAACGGCGCGTTGGCCTTGTAAACGGCCACCTTCAACACACCGCTGGCCTTGATCTTGGCCAGATCGGTCAGCTCGGTTTGAGACCATGCAGGTATACCCCACAGGGCAAGGGCAGCCAGCCCAGCCGAAACCATTCGTCGTGACCGGTCCGGTTGCCGGGCATCAGGCTGTGCATCCAGGTGGACGGGTGGGCGTGCTGTGCGAGATGGACGTGTCATGGGCAAGGTATGGGTTCGGGCTGAGGGGTTCAGGGTTCGCGGCGGGTTTCGAGGTACGTCTTGATGGCCCAGACCGCTTCCTGAGACAGGATACCCTCGAACGGAGGCATGTAGACCCGTCCATCGCGCACACGGCCACGGCGGACCGTGCCCACATAGAACTCGCTCATCTCGTTGAAGCACATCTCCTTCTTGGCGGCGTCAGCCAGGCCGGTGCAATCGGCATCCAGTTTGCGCAAGTCGGGCGACATGCCGCCCGAAATGGCCTCCAACCCGTGACAGCGGGCGCAGTTCTGGTTGTAGGCGGAAGTGCCGATGCGCAATGCCTCTTTGTGAGCATCACCCTTGCTGTAGGGGTTGGCATCCAGCCATTTCTTGCCCAGTTGTGGCAGCGAGGATGTGTCCACGGCCTGTGGCACCACGTCGCCATGCGACCAGGCCAAGGTGGCGGCTGAAGCCGTCAACATGGAAAGCAACAAGTTCCTTGAAGAACGAATCAGAGAGTGCATGGGCGGATGATTCATGGTGGGGGTCTCCGTGACAGAAAAAAGCAAATAAAGCGGGTGTGATGACCCCTAACAGCAATAAGCGGGCCAATCCGCCGCGTCACCTGAACGACAGAGGTTGGCGTGCCTATTGCTTCAGGTTCGACCGAGACAACACCACATCCGAATTGATCAACTCTGTGACAACTGTTGATTCATGGAACACATGAGGGCAGAATCGCGTGACTTCGAAACACCACCTACACCCCGAAGAGGGCACCATGGTCGGCTTTTGCCAGCCATGGAACACGCAGGAATGGGAGCAGACATTCCCTGACGCTGGAGACAACATGAGCATCGGCACCTCGGGCCATCCCACCCCGAGACTGGCAGACCCACCGCCAAACGGCGCAGGTCAACCTGAGCACATCGCTGCCGCGCACAACCGCTCGTCGGCTTACGGGCTTGACAGCGGCATGACGCCCGACTTCAGCACCGTGGCCAAAGGCGAGCTCAGCAGCAACCTGGAGGCCTGCCGCTTTCTGTTCCAGCACGCCGAACCGGTGATGGAAACGCTGTACGACCAGATCATGAACACCCACAGCATGGTGTTACTGACCTCGTCCAAAGGCATGGTGCTGCACTCGCTGGGCGACACCGACTTTCTTGAAAAAGCCAGCCGTGTGGCCCTCATTCCCGGGGCAGACTGGTCCGAGCAACAGAAAGGCACCAACGCCGTCGGTACCGCGCTGGCCGAACAGGAGGCCCTGACGGTACACGGCAGCCAGCACTTCCTGTCTGCCAACCAGTTTCTTACCTGCTCCTGCGCACCCATCTTCGATCCGTACGGACAGGTCATCGGCGCGCTGGACGTGACCGGCGACCACCGCAGCTACCACCACCACACGCTGGCACTGGTGCGCATGTCGGCACAGATGATCGAGAACCACATGTTCGGCGATGTGTTCCACAACGCCGTGCGTGTGCACTTCCATGCCCGCCCCGAATTCATGGGCACCCTGGTGGAAGGCATTGCGGTGTTTTCGGCTGAGGGCCGGTTTCTGTCGGCCAACCGCAGCGCACAGTTCCAGCTGGGCATGCCGCGGGCAGCCCTGCAGGCGCACACCTTCTCTTCTCTTTTTGGAGCATCGATCTCCACGCTGCTGAACGTATCCCGAACCGGCATGATCCGCCCCGTTCAACTGGTGCTGCACAACGGGGTATCCGTCTGGTGCAAAGCCAACTTCAAAAGCCAAGCCACCTGGGACGTACCGCCATCTGTGCAAACGTCACTCCAGGGTTCGGCATCCACAGCGGTTGCTGCCCCGGCGGCGACCCACACACCCACGCTGCCACCTTCCAGCACGCTGGCAGGCGCACCGGGCACACGTGCGCCTTGCTGGAAGGGACATTTTTCAGCGTTGAAATTCCTCGACACCGGCGACCCGCAGGTGTCCATGGTGGTCCAGAAGCTTTGCAAGGTTTCCGGGCGTGACATTCCGGTCATGATCCAGGGCGAAACCGGCACCGGCAAAGACCTGCTGGCCAAGGCCATCCACAACGATTCAGCCCGCGCAGGCCAACCCTTTGTTTCGGTCAACTGCGCCTCCATTCCGGACACACTGATTGAATCCGAACTGTTCGGCTATGAAGAAGGTGCCTTCACCGGCGCGAGAAAAAAAGGCGCCAGCGGCCGGATTCTGCAAGCCCACGGCGGCACACTGTTCCTGGATGAAATCGGCGACATGCCCAAGCATTTGCAGGCGCGGCTGCTGCGGGTGTTGCAGGAACGCAAGGTCAGCCCACTGGGTGCAGGCAAGGAGGTCGATGTGGATGTCGTCGTCATCAGCGCGACGCACAAGAACTTGAAAGACATGATTGCCCGGGGCGATTTCCGTGAGGACCTTTACTACCGCCTCAACGGGCTGGTGGTCAAGCTGCCAGCGCTGCGTGAACGCCTGGACTTCGAGGTGGTGACCGAGAAAATCCTCAAAACCCTGTGCGAAAACGGCCAACACATCGGCGTGTCGCCGGTGGTCATGGACATGTTCAAGCGCTACCCATGGCCGGGCAACATCCGCCAGCTGCACAACCTGCTGCGTACCGCCGTCGTCATGGTCGGCCATGATCCGCAGATCGAACCCGAACACCTGCCAGACGACTTTCTGGATGAGGTCAATCACCTGGCACCCGCCGCCACATGGCAGCAGCCGGCCAACGGTGCAACAGCTGCGTCATGGGGCGCCGTGCAAACCACCCAGCCAGCGCAGACCGGCAACCCGGACACCGGCAGCCTGCCCCCTGCTGCGGCGTTGGACCCCCGCCAGCGACTGCAGGATGTGGCGCTGGCAGCCATGACCCAGATGCTGCGCATACACAACGGCAACGTCTCGGCCGCAGCCAAGGCGCTGGGCGTGTCGCGCAACACCATCTACCGTAAAAAAGACCTGCTGCCGCCCGATCTGCTGCGCTGATCGCCACTTGCAACCGGCACAACCGGCAGGTTTGCTGCCCGGGTCAAGGCACCCGGACCGAGGCACCCTGCTCCATCCAGGTGGGCTCCAGTTCTCGCCAGGCACGCTGGGCATTGAAACCGTGGCGATTTCCGTAACCAACCCAGTGCGCAAAAGCCGGCAAGGTCAACCCTGCGGTGTCGTGCGGCGATGCCCCGCTGTCCAGCGCCGACCAGACCCGTTGTTTCAGCGCTTTCAGGTAGCGCTGGGTGTCTGTCAGGGCCGGTGGGATGCCTTGGCCGTTGACGACGACCGACACACTTGCCCCGACCACCCCCACAGGGCGGCGCGCCACCATGCGCTCCAGCGCTGACAACCATCCCTCCAGACTGCCTTGTGCCAGCTCGGGGACCCGCCCCTGGTAAGTCAGCCCCCCCGCCCACAACCAGCGCTCGGCGGGCAGCCACAGCAGCAAATCGGCGTCGGTGTGCCCCTGCTCGGCTGGCAACACCTCGAACCGGTAACGCCCCCACGGCAGCACCTGGCCAGGCACCAGCTCGTGGGTGGGCAGCGCAATCGCCGTGTTTTGCATGGTCCCGGCCCCCACGTGCCCGGTCAGGCTTTGCAGGCAATCCGGACACCGGTTGGCCATGGCACGGGCCGTTGCCGGCAAAGCCCAGATCGCGGCAGAACCGGCAAACGCGGCATTGGCCAACACGTTTTCGGCATGTGCATGCGTATTGACCACCGCCGTCACATCCGCGCCGAATTGGCACCGCAACGACGAACGCACCCGCAGGCCATGTTGGCGGTGAGGCCCTGGGTCGATCACCAGCGCACGGGTGCCGTCCACAACAGCCGTCACCGGCAGCACAAACCCACCGTTGCGGACCGAGACCTCAGCCACCGCTGGGGGCGACCACACCCAAACATCGGGCAGCACCGCTTGCCAAGGCACAGACAGGTCGTCAGCCGTACAAGCCTGTGGCGCGTCCACCTGGCTGGCGCAGCCGCCCAACCACAGCGCCAGACCGATCATCCCAACCACACGCCAGAAACCAGGCAACATGAACCCTCCACACACCCTGCACGACTGACACACACCGCTTCCGCCTTCGGATGCCCGATCGTGCTCCAGATTGGAACAACTGCGCCAGACTGTTCCACGGCTGGCGTTGTCTGGCAACCCGCACGGACTGACAGGGCCTGGCACCGATATTGCGGCACAACGGTCATTCGTCCCAACCGTCTTCGTTCGCAACACACACAAAACATGCCAGACATCCAGGACACAGCGGCTGCCAGGCATAGCCGGATGCTCGGTGCCGCACTGGTGCGACACCTGCCGGGCGCGGGCCATGCCAGCATGGAGCTGGAACATCAGCCCAGAGGCCTGTTTCTGTTGTGGTTGGCCTATATGGGACTGCTCCTGTTCGGGGCTGTGCTGCTGTGGCAGGCGGGCGTGTGGCACCGCCTGGTCGAGGTAGACCCGACCCGCCTGACTTTGCTCATCATCCTGCTGTTTGCGGTGTGCTCGCTGTGGTGTGGCAAGCGAGCCTGGGATTTGAATGCATGGTCTGACCGGGCACAACCCACGCTTGGGAACGAACTGGACCACCTGGACAGCACATCCCGCCTGGCCATCCTGAGCGAGCGCTTGCACGGTCCGCACGAAATGGCCTGGTGGCTCAACGGCATTCAGCTCAAGCTGGGCCTGCTGGGCAAGGTCATCGGCTTTTCCATTCTGGCCTACCAACTGGGCCAGACCGACAGCTTTGACCCCAGCCAGTCGGCCCAGTTGCTGCGCACGCTGACGGGCGGACTCGGCATCGCCCTGTTGACCACCGTGACCGGCCTGTGCGGCAACATCCTGTTGGGGCTTCAGCTGATGCGGCTGGACCGCTACGCAGACGGCCTGATGGCCGAGGCCCTGACCGCAACCCCCACCACGCAAAGGCCCTGAACCATGGCCTTGGGTCGCCCCATCCGCGACACGGAGGTGGATCCGTTCTACGACATGTTGTTCAACATGCTGATCGCGTTCGTGTTCTGTTTCGTGGTGGCCTTGCTGGCATTCAACCCCAAAGCCCGCAAGTCGGGCGACATCCCGGCCAAGGCCGAGTTCATGATCACCGTCGCATGGCCCGACAACAACCCCAACGACATCGACACCTGGGTGCAGGAGCCCAGCGGCAAAGTGCTGTGGTTCAGGCAACGCGATGCGGGTCTGCTCCACCTGGACCGTGACGACAGGGGTGCCAAAAATGCCACGGTGCTGGTCAACGGCAGGGAGTTTTCGAGCCCCATCCGGCAAGAGATCGTCACGCTGCGCGGTGTGCTGCCGGGCGAATATGTGGTCAACGCGCACTACTACGACAGCAAAGACCAGATGCCGGTCGATGTGAGCGTCACAGTCGTCAAAGTCAACCCGCAAGCCGAAATTGTGTTCAACGGCACCCAGCAGATTCCCGCCAAAGGTGACGAGCGCACACTGGTGCGCTTCACGCTCAACGACAGCGGCCAGGTCACCGACCTCAATACCCGGCCGCTGACCATCGTGCAGCGGGCAGGCCTGTAAACAACCCGACAGAACCACACATGATTCCTGCCGTTCACACCGAAATCGTTCAACTGGCGGTGGTGTACGCCTTGCTGGCTTTCTTGCTGCTGTGTCTGTGTCTGGCCACACGCTGGCATTGGGCAGTCAAGGCCTCGATGGTGCTGACAGTCAGCGGCTTCTATGTGTTTGCACACGCCACGCTGCAGGGCATGTCGGGCTGGCCCACCGAAGCCGAGTTGCCCAGGCGGTTCATGTTGCTGGCCGCCGTGTTCGACGAACCCAGCCCGGCGCGCGGCCATGCGGGGGCCATTTACATCTGGGTGAACCCGATGAAAGACCATCAGCCGCTGGACATGCCCCGCGTGCACAAGCTGCCCTACGAAAAAGACCTGCACCGCATTCTGGGTGACGGCATGAAGAAGGCACGCGAAGGCAACAGCCAGATGGGCACCACCGAACCCGTTCGCGGTCCGGGCGGTTTTGCCTGGCTTCGTCCGGCAGGCAATGACAAGCTGCAGATCAAGCTCAGCGACGTGCCCAGGGCTCAATTGCCTGAAAAATGATTCAACTGAAGCATAGCTGCGTTTTCATTACCAATAAGCGCTGGAGGCCATTTTTACCCATGAAAGCACCCACTCTTCGGTCTGCGGGTCACGGCTGGTTGCGCTGGGCTGTGTCGGGTGGTATCGGACTGCTGGTGGGTTGCGGCCCTGCCGACTCGGATGCATGGCTGCCGCTGGGCAAAGGCCACGCGCAAACCTACCGCATCACCTACAGCGGCGATGATGCAGCCGACTTGCCCGCCAGCGCAGACTGGACCATTACCACGCTGGGGTCTGCCAGTTGGCACGACAAAACGGTCTGGCAACGCCGGCACTCGGAGGGCGTGGTGTTCTACCTGCAAGCCGATGAACAAGGCATCCGTCGCGTGGCGCAAAAGGTGGACATCGACACGGAACCGACGCCCGACCCCGAACCCCGGTGGGTGCTCAAGGCACCCTATGCTGTCGGCACCGAATGGACCACACCCAGCGTGCCCTACCTGCTCAAACGCAAGAATGAACACCCGCGCGAACTGAAGCACACCCACAAGGTCAACATGCTGTGGCGGATCGAAGCGACGGACGACCAGGTCACCACAACTCACGGCACACACAAGCCCTGTCTGCGCGTCACCGGCCATGGCGAACTGAACCTGTACACCGACCCGGTCAACGGTTTCACCAACGTGCCCATCGTGGGACGCGAGTGGTACTGCAAAGGCGTGGGTCTGGTGAAGTTCGAGCGGGAAGAAACCGTGCCCCGGGGGTTCATGACCGGCGGCAAACTGTCGGCCGAGTGGGTGCGCTGACGAACCGGCCGAAGCGGCCTTATTCAATGCGCAGTTCGCTCAGCCACCGCGCACCGGGCGCGTAGAACTCGCGCTCCAGCGGGCCAAACGGCGGCTGGGTCGGGTTGTCAGGCGGCGCACTCATCAGGTTCAGGTCCACCGCCTGGGGCCGCCCCACCAGCGCGCCACCCGCCACCACGAACTTGAAGATCACCCCGTTCCAGAGCTTGGCACCGAAATCGGCCGGCTGCTTGAACAGGAACAACAGGTTGTGCTCCAGCCAGCTCAGGTCGGCCGGTGTCACCTTGCCGGGCTGTGCATAGGGGTAAGGCACCACGCATGTGACCTCTGCCGCCGCCGGCAGACACTTGAACTCCCGCATCGACAGGAAAAAGTCTTGCAAGGCAGCCACGTCCAGCTTGACCTTGAAGGCCACCTCTGCAGAAGACGGCACAGGTGCAAAGCTGATGACCCCGATCGGCTGTGACGTGCCATCGCGGAACACGGCACGCAAGCGTTTGTCGCCACTGAAGTCGAAGGCCCCGGCCCCCACGGGCACCAGGGCCAGGCCACACACCAGCCCGGCCACGGTGCGGCGCAGGATGGCGGTGATGCCAGGTGTCATGTCACTTCTTCAGTGACAGGATCCAGTACACCACTTTGCGGGTGTCCGATTCGGTGATGGCCACCGCGTTGGGCGGCATGGCGATACCCGATGCCTGATTTTTCCAGTGGCTGGAGTAGGGGTTGGAGCCTTCCAGCACCACGCGCGTCAGGAAGTCGGCTGCACCGGGTTTGCCTGCGTACTGTTTAGCCACATCTTCCCAAGCCGGACCGATGGGCAGTTTGCCGTCTTTGCTGTCCTGGTGGGCGATGGTGTGACAGGTGAAGCAGCCTGCACCCGCTGCGATTTTCTTGGCTTGTTCGGCCGCTGCATCCTGCTGGGCAAACGCCAGTGATGCGGAAAGTGCCAGGCCAGCAACGGCCCATGTTTGTGCAATGCGTGTGGGAGTCATGGTGAGCATGTCGTCGGTTGAAATCAGGGCTTTTGCGCCAACACCCAAGTCGTGAGCTTTTTCAGGTCGTCACCACTCAGGCTGCTGTGTGGCGGCATGGGCGTGCGGCCCCATTTGCCACGGGAACCGTTGCGCACGCTTTGGGTCAGGGTGTCCACCGCATCGGCCTGGCCTTTGTATTTGGCGGCAATGGCCTGGAATGCAGGGCCGACCACCTTTTCGTCAATGGCGTGGCAGGACATGCAGCCGCTGGCCTGCAGCAACTCTTTCATTTCTTTGTCCTGAGCAAAGGCCACAGGGAAGCTGCCCAACAAGGCCGAAGCCAGCAGCATGTGTTTGGTTGTCATCATCGGGATTCCGGGGAGAGCTGCCCCGGCCCTCAAAAAGGCCGGGGCAGCGGTTACTCACACATCAGAGCAGCTTGAAGGTCCAGACGGAACCACCCTGCTCCAGGAAGTTGACCTTCTTGGCCACTTCGCCACCCCACAGGGGCACCGCACCGCCCCAACCGGACACCACGCTGATGTACTGGCTGCCACCTTCGGTCCAGGTGATGGGAGGTGCCACCACGCCGGAACCAGTCTGGAACTGCCACACCACCTTGCCGGTCTTGGCATCGGCAGCTTTCAGGTAACCCTCGGGCGTGCCCCAGAACACCAGATCGCCGGCAGTCAACACGCCACCCCACAGAGGAGCCTCGTTCTTGACTTCCCACTCGATCTTGCCGGTCTTGGGGTTGACCGCACGCAGTGAGCCGATGTGGTCGTCAAACAGCGGCTTGATGGTGAAGCCAGCACCCAGGTAGGCCGCGCCCTTCTTGTAGGTGATGGGCTCGTTCCAGATTTCCATGCCCCACTCGTTGGTAGGCACGTAGAACAGGCCGGTCTTGGGGCTGTAGGCCATGGGCATCTGGTTTTTGCCACCCAGGAAGCCCGGTGCCGCGAACACAGCCTTGCCCTTGGTGCCGTCACCGCCAGGGCCGGTCGGATCGCCGGGACGGTTGTCAGCCACGAAGTTGGGGCGGCCCGTCTTCAGGTCGATGCCGGTGGCCCAGGTGATTTTCTTGACGAACGGGAAGGCGTTGAGCAACTTGCCGGTCTCGGCATCGTTCACATAGAAGAAGCCGTTGCGGTCTGCCTTGGCACCCACGCGCTTGCCGTCCATGTCGAAGGTGATGAACTCGTTCACACCGTCATAGTCCCAGCCGTCGTTGGGTGTGTTCTGGTAGTGCCACTTGATCTGGCCGGTCTTCACGTCGATGGCGACGGTGGAGGTGGAGTACAGGTTGTCACCCTTGCGCACATGGCTGTTCCAGGGGCCAGGGTTGCCGGTGCCGAAGTAGGCCAGACCGGTCTTGGCATCGTAGGTGCCGCCCAGCCAGGTGGCTGCGCCGCCGGTTTTCCAGGTTTCGCCGGGCCAGGTGGCATTGGTGGTACCGGTGATGCCGTTTTCCTTGCCATCCTTGTAGCCCATGTGGCCTTCCACCACGGGGCGGCTCCAGACCATCTTGCCGGTCTTGGGGTCGCGGGCTTCGACACGGCCGATCACGCCGAACTCGCCGCCGGACACACCGGTCATCAGCAAGCCTTCGGCAATCAGGGGCGCTGCGGTGTAGCTGTAGCCGGCAGAGTAATCGTCAATTTTTTCGCGCCACACCACCTTGCCTGTATTCTGGTCAAGTGCAACCAGTTGGGCATCCAGCGTGCCGAAAATCACCAGGTTGTCGTACAGCGCAGCACCACGGTTGATCACGTCGCAGCAGGGCATGATGCCTTCTGGCAGGCGGTGCTCGTACTTCCACAGCTTTTTGCCGGTCTTGCTGTCCACCGCAAAAATGCGGGAGTACGAAGCCGTCACGAACATCTTGCCGTTGTGCACCAGCGGCTGAGACTGCTGGCCGCGCTGCTTTTCGCCACCGAAGGACATGGACCAGACCGGCACCAGGCGGTTGATGCTGCCGCTGTTGATGTCATTCAGGGTCGAGTGCCTCTGGCCTTGCGTGCCCAAGCCCCAGCTCAGCACATCGCCTGGCGATGCTGCGTCGTTGGCGATCATGGCATCGGTCACCTGCGCTGCGGCCTGTGTGGCCACCTGGGCGGTGGCCACCATCACCAGAAGGCTGAGCAGATTGCGTTTCAAATTGGGTTTCACGTGAAGTCTCCTGCGTGTCGTGGGTTGAGGTGTGTGCCCGGCCATGACCGGGTGATCAGGTGGTAACGGCCGCTCTCCCGACCGTTACACACTGCACTCATGGGCAACTTCTGTGCCAACCCTCTGAAACCGCTACCCGAACCTGCAAAACCAGCCTGCATGCGGGGTCTTGCACGCCTCTGGCGGCTTGCCGCCCCAGCGAAACACCCGCTATCGCTCCGAAGGGTATGCACCCCGGTTCACACCTCTGGCCGCTGAAGCTCAGGCCGTGGGGATCGGTGACAGTGTTCAAAACTGTGACAACGACTGAACACCTGTCACACAGCCGACACCTGAGGCTGAATAACTGTGACCAGCCACCACGCAGCCCGTCAGCGGGCCAGGGCCCGCTTCTCGTAGACGGGGTACCACTGCGTCAGGCTGCGGTGCAGTTCGGCCGGCATGGCTGCCCAGTCTGCAAACCGAGGCGGGACCGCCGGTTGGTGCAACACCTCGCCCAGGTCTCGCCCGGCATCGGCATGGGTGGCCATGGCAGTGGTCAGCCATTTCAGCCAATCACGCGTCTGGTTCAAACCCGCGAGACCGGTGTGGATCGGTCCATGGCTGGGCACCACCCAGCGGTAATTGCCCGCTTTGAGGATGGCCTCCAAGGCATCCAGGCTCGCCAGCCACTGGTCGAAGTTGGCGTGCGGCGTGGTGGGCACACGGTTCATGAACACCAGCCCCCCCACATAGGCCACACCGGCTGCCGGGTCCAGCACCACCAAGTCGTCATCGGTGTGCCCCTGAAAACGGTGCAGCGCCAGCGTCCGCTGTCCGACCCTGAGCGTGCCTGGGGTGGCATCCACTTTAGAAGGCGTGGATTCAGTGCCTTTCATCCAGTCGCCACACAACCGATACAGGTTGTCAGCGTAGGCAGGGCCTTCGGCCCGCATGCCGGCTCGGGTGCCGGGCAAGGCCAGTGTGGGCCAGTCGGCCCAGGCCTGGTTGCCAAAGAAGTAGTCCGGGTGCAGGTTCAGACTCAGCACCTGACCTTTCGCCTGGGGAGACCCACCCGCTGACGTCCAGATCCATTGCACCGCCTGGCGCTGCTGCTCGCCGTACAGCCGGGATGGCCCGGTGTTGATGACGACGGGCCCCTCTGCGGTGAGCACCATGGCGGTGTTGATGATGTTGCAGCCGTTGTGCCGCCCGAAGTCGTCCACCGCGCCTTCGATGACCCAGTGACCCGGCGCCAGCTCCCTCGGCGCCAAACCGTACTGAAGGGTCGCAGGTTGGGCCGTCGTCACCGGCGTGGGGCGTTG
This sequence comes from Comamonadaceae bacterium UBA2334, assembly GCA_002344885.1. GTDB lineage: Bacteria > Pseudomonadota > Gammaproteobacteria > Burkholderiales > Burkholderiaceae_C > UBA2334. The sequence continues at coordinate 15,362 of DDUQ01000015.1, read as the reverse complement.
GGGCTTGGCCGCCAGGCTGGCAGGTGCTGCGGGCTGCTGCGCAAGCAGCGGCTGCCAGGCAGCGGTGGTCAGCAGCCCCACGGCAACGGCCCAACGGGGCAGTCGGTGCCATGGCGACCGTGGGGCCCTCGGCGGCTGAAAGCCGTACAGGACAGCGCGGCTCATGCCTTCACCTCGGCTTCGATGCGGTTGCCGTTGTTGTCACGCCCCAGCAACCTGAAACCCTGTCCGCCCTGGCTGGGCAACTCCAGCGTGATGAGTGGGTTCTCTGACACCGGCTCATGCAACTGCAGGGCCCACCAGACTTCACCCAAGGTATCGACCAGCTTGAGTTCTTCGACATGGAAGGCCGGTATGCCTGCCACCAGACCGGTGTCCATGGGGTGCATGACCCGCACGCGCAGGCGTCGGCTGCCGTCCACCGGGTTGTAGAAAAACCGTGTCTGCACCTGGTTCAGCGTTTTCACCCATGAACCATCGGCGCGCGTGATGCCGGGCACCGTGCAACCGCCGCCCGATGCCTTGACCCAGGTGCTGCCCACATGCCACTGTCCATCGCGCGTCTGCACCATGGCCCGAACCGGCGACGCCTGCTCCATCCGGATGCGAAAGGCCAGCATCGGCAGCGCCTTGTGGGGTGTGAAGGTCAGCACGTCACGCACGGGGTTGCGGTCCACCACCACCTGAATGCGCGCCACACCACCGCCCACAGCCTCCAGCGCGCGTGCGTTGACGAGCAAGGGCACGTTCATGGCATCGTCGGCAAACTCGGGGCCGCGCACGACGACGGCATCCGAAAAATGCATGGGTGCATTGCCCAGGTACTGCTTGCGCAAACCGGGCCATTGCATGGAACCCAGAGGGTCACCGCCCGTCAGTTCGTCTGTCGTCTGGCCCACGACCGTCCGAGGCCAGGTCGACCACGCAGCCGCAGCAGCAGCACTCCAACAAATGAAACTGCGACGCGCACCGCCTGATGGTTGTTCTGCATCCATATCGTCTCCTGATGGCAGCCTGCGAACCCGACAAGCCTTGGGCCCGGACCGGGCCCGGGGTTCATACCCCGCCTTTTTGCTTGATCCAGCCGCGCTGAGGGTCATAGCCCCACAGCGCCAGCACAAAAAACACCACGGTGCAGCCCAACACCACACCCGTTGCCAGAGGGCTGACCTGCCCCACCGAGGCAAACCGCATCATTTCGACCGCATGGGTGAACGGGTTGACCAGCGCCAACTGGTGCAACCACCATGCACCCGACTCCTGCAACTTCCACAGCGGATACAGCGCCGGGCTGATGAAGAACATCGGGAAAATCACGAAGTTCATGGTGCCGGCAAAATTTTCGAGTTGACGCACGTACACCGACAGCATCAGGCCCAATGCCGCCAGCATCACCGCCGCCAGCAACATGGTCAACAACAGACCCGGCACGGCAGCCCAGGCCAGATCCGTCCCCAGCAGCGCCGCCAGCACCAGAAACACCCCCATCTGAAGCACCGACAGGGCCGCACCGGCCAGTAACTTGAACGCCAGCAGGTAGCCCCTTGGCAGCGGCGCGGTCAGCAGCAGACGCATCACACCCATTTCGCGGTCAAACACCATCGACAGGGAACTCTGCATCCCGTTGAACAGCGCCACCATGCCCAACAAGCCCGGCAACATGTAGACGCTGTAGGTCACATAGGTTTCGTAAGGCGGGACGATGGCCACCCCGAACACATTGTGAAACCCGGCCGAAAACACCACCAACCACAACAAAGGACGCACCAACGCAGAACCCATGCGGGATGGTTGCTTCAAAAAACGAAGTACCTCGCGCCCCACCACCGCCCGCATGGCGCGCAACAGGTGCGCAGCCAGACCGGGATGCTCCCAATGGGCAGGCGTGTGGGCGGGGTTCAGAAGCGGTTGAGTCATGGTTTCTGGCGACAGGTGGACTCTGCCAGATCATGCCCCAGGGTGTCGAGCACCTCGGTGGGGTGCAGCACGCCATCCATCGGCGCAGTGGCCACCACACCATCGGCGTGGGCCAGAAACACGGGCTGGCGAAGCTGGCCGTCCCAGGCGCGAAAGCTCAACGCAGGGCCTTTGGCACCATCCACCGAGACCTGACCGCTGCGCAACAGGCGGGCCTGCTCCACCACACTGGCCTGTGGCTGGGCCTGCACCACGGCAGCCACACTGCGCACGGCCATCCAGGTGGCCCAGTCCTGGCCGGTCATGGGGCGTTCCGCCGCTTTGCGGAACCGCCTGGTCACCTGTGGGCCACCATGCCGCTCCCATTGGGGGTGCCAGGCCAGCGGAACCAGCCCGTTGCTGCCCACCACGGGCCGAGGCAACTGTGTGGCATAGGGCACGGTGCGCGCAAACTCGCCATCGGCATCCCACACGGCCACCACATCGTGCTGCCGCTCGCTGGTCAGCAGGCGTGGGTTGGACAGGTCGCGCTCGCGCGGGTCGCCTGACAACTTGTACGGCTTGAGCTGGGACTGGATGCCGTAACGTTTGGCAGCCCTGCCCCATGCGTCGCCCAGCAGGGCATTCGCCTCGCCGGGGCCCTGCAGCACCAGCGCCTGCCGCCATGAACGCGCAGCCAGGAACTGACCCAGCGCATCGGCCAGCATGGCCTGGCTGGGCACGGTGTGGAACAGGTGGGCGGCACACTGTTGGCCACGCAGGCTGTCATGGCTGGCACTGACGTTGAACATCAACGCAGACGGGCCTGCAGCCTGAGCCGCCGCCACCTGCGCTGCCACCGGCAAGTCCAGGAGCCAGTGCACCACACCCTCGCCGCGCAGCCGTTGCAAGGTGCTGGCCAGGTCATCGACACCCCCCAAGCGCACGTCCAGAATTTGCAACGCCAACTTGTCCTCGGCCAGGGCCACTTCGGTGTCGGCAACGGCCATTTCGGCGGCTGGCAACAGGCGGCCGCCAGGGTGGCCGGGGTAGGCGCGCTCCAGCCTTCGGTTGCCGTAGCGGTCGTCTGACTGCAGCGAGACCAGCGCCACACGAACCGTCTTGACGCCTTTGGCCGCCGCAACCGGCGGTTGCGCCTTGACCCCTTGCGCCCCGACCGGCCAGTGCGACAGGCACAACACAGCCCCCAGGCCACAGAGCACCGGGCGAAGCGTCATGCGTGTGACCTGTGCACCGTTCACTGCGCCACCAGAGGTGTGTGCGGCACACGACCGGCTGCAACGGTCCGAATGGCCTTGCCCTCGCGGGTGTCGACCAGTGTCATGTCGTCAGACAGGCCGTTGGTGACATACAGGGTGGTCTCGTCGGGCGACAGCGCCAGCCCCCAAGCCCGCTTGCCGGCCAGCACGGTGCGGCGCACCTGTCGGCTGGCCACATCCACCTCGGCCACATGATTGGCTTTGCCCAGCGTGACCCAGGCGGTCTTGCCGTCTTTGGTCAGCAACACACCCACCGGTGTGATGTCGGCCTTGCGCATGCCCTTGATGTCAAACTTGACCGTGGCCTTGACGGCATGCGTGTTGGTGTCCACGATGCTGACATCGGCACTCAACTCGTTGCTGATCCACAGTTCCGAGCCATCAGGCGTGAGCGCAAAACGCCTTGGTCGCTTTCCCACCTTGATATTCTTGCTCACTTTTTTGGCAACCAGATCGATCACATGGACCACGTTGGCCTCTTCTGAAGTGACGTACGCGGTTTTGCCGTCGCGGGAGACCAGCACACCCTCGGGTTCACCACCGGTCTTCACACGGAACACCTCTTTCTTTGTGGCCAGGTCATAGGCGGCCAGCACGCTTTCGTCCTCGATGGACACATAGGCCAGTTTGCCGTCGGGACTCAGGTCAAAAATTTCAGGGCTGTCGCCCAGCGGCACGGTCTCCAGCAGTTTGCCCGCCGCCCGGTCGACCACACCCAATTCGTTGCTGTCGCCACAGCACACGTAGATGCGCGATTTGTCGGCATTGAACATCAGGTGCCGAGGGCGTTTGCACACGTCGATGGTCGAGGTCTGTTTGCCTTGCGCGTCGAACACGACAATTTTGTTGTCCTTCTCGTTCGAAACGTACACATTGGCAGCATGGACCTGGACAGCGGTGGCGGCCAGCGCCAGGCCCAGGGCACAGGTCAATTGGGACAACACAGCGGGTTGCCGGGCGGTGAAGCGGTTGAGGATGGATGTGTTCAAGGGGTGTCTCCGGGTGGTTAGAGTTTGCAGCATGCTGACCGGTTGCCAATTTGGCAACACGCAGATCAGTGGCTACCAGAACCGCAAAAAACATGCCATACCTTTGCGAGCGGATCCGGGCTTGAAATTTGCTATCAAACAGCCCATGCCTCACCCGATTCCTTTTCGCCAGTCACCCGCAACCCAAGCCTGTCAACCGCCTGATACCTCGGGCGTGACACGCCGCCGCTGGGTGCAGCAAGGCTTGGCCGCCATGGCCACAGGTTGGCTGGGCAGTGTGTTGCCAGCCGGCGCATCGTCCCAAAATGCAACACCCTGGCCGAACCGGCCGCTGCAGCTGATCGTCCCCTGGCCGGCTGGCGGTGCCACCGACCTGACCCTGCGTCTGTTGTGCGAAGAAGCCGAACCGCTGCTGGGCCAACGCATCGTCGTGGCCAACAAGCCAGGCGCGGCAGGTACGCTGGTCGCCCCCGCCCTGAAAGCCGCCGCACCCGACGGCTACACGATCGGTCAGGTACCCATCACGGTCTACCGCCACGCGCTGATGAACCATGTGGCCTGGGACCCGGTGACCGATCTGGAACCCATTGTGCAGGTGTCGGGCGTGACCTTCGGCGTGCTGGTACCCACCGACAGCCCCTGGAAAACACTGGCCGACCTGGTCGCATGGGCCAAGGCCAACCCCAAGCTGCTGTTGCTCGGCTCCACCGGCGTGGGCACCACGGCCCACCTGGCCATGGAAGACGTGCTGCAGCAGCACGGCATCCAATACACCCACGTACCCTACAAAGGCACAGCTGACCAGATGCTGGCCATCGCCAGCGGGCAGATCATGGCCGGCGTCAACTCCACCGGTTTTGCGCCCTGGGTCGATCAGGGCAAGATGCGCTTGCTGGCCATATTCAGCGCGCAGCGCAGCAGCCGCTGGCCCGAAGTACCCACGCTGCGCGAGCTGGGTTACCCGAATGCCGTTCACACCTCGCCCTGGGGGCTGGCCGCCCCCGCAGGCACACCCGAACCCATCATCCGCCAGCTGCACAACGTCTTCAGGCAGGCCATGCACACCGAGCGCCACCAACAGGCCCTGGCCCGTTACGATCAGGCCCTGAGTTACCTGGACACCGCTGCCTACCGCCAATCCATCACCCAGACAGTGGCCCGCGAAAGGCAACTGCTCAAACGCATCAACCTGCTCGCTTCGCCGGCGGGCAACTGAGACAGACCATTCCTGCATGACCACACCGCTGCTCGTGGCCCAGGGCCTGCACAAAGCCTACGCGGGCAAACCTGCCCTGAAGGGTGTCAGCCTCCAGCTGGAGGCGGGCACCCTGACCGCCCTGCTGGGCCCCAACGGCGCAGGCAAGTCAACCCTGCTGCAGCTGCTGACCGGCCTGTTCAACCCGGACCAGGGCAGCATCACCGTCAACGGCCATGCCATGCACAGCCACCCCGCCCGCGCATTGGCCGGGCTGGGCGTGGTGTTCCAGCAGAGCGCGCTCGACCTGGACCTGACCGTACAGGCCAACCTGCTGTACCACTGTGACCTGCACGGCATGCCCCGCACCGCCGCCCGCCAGCAGATGGTGCAACTGCTGGAAGTGATGGGCCTGACCGAACACCTGACAACCGATGCCCGCAAGCTGTCCGGCGGCAACCGCCGCAAAGTGGAACTGGTGCGCGCGCTGCTGCACAAACCCAGCGTGCTGCTGATGGACGAAGCCACCGTGGGGCTGGACCCCACCTCGCGCCACCAGTTGCTGGCCACCGTGTGCAGCCTGTGCCGCAGCCAGGGCATGGCCGTGCTGTGGGCCACACACCTGATTGAAGAAACCCGCGAAGCCGACAAGCTGCTGCTGCTGCACCAGGGCCAGGTACGCTTTGATGGCACGCCGGCCAGCTTCCTGAGCCAGACAGCCGGCAACACCACCTACGAAGCCGAGGTGTTGCGCCAGTTGGCAACCCAACCCACGGCCTGACCGGGCCACGCATGCTGCACAAAAAAGGCCTGCGACATGCAGGCCTTTGTTCACAGATGAACAGGTTGTCAGCGGAACGCGTAGTTTGCCGTCAGGCCCAGGCTCCAGTTGCGGCCGGGCGCAGGCTCGAAGAAACGGCCATTGCCATCGTTGGCTATGACCGAACCGACGTAGCGCCGGTTGGTGGCGTTGTCCAAGCGCAGGTACTCGCGCAAACGCCAGCCACCCAGCTTCTGTTCCAGCCCCAACCTCAGGTTGAAGGTGGTGGTGGCGCGGGATTTGTCGGTGTTGAGATCGTTCACCATCATGCTGCCCTGGTGCACCAGTTCGACAGCGGCCTGCAAACCTGGCAGCGCAACGGGTTGCCACACCAGCTCAGCAAAAGCGCTTTTGTCCACCGTACCGGGTATGCGGTTGCCAGCCGCCACTGCGCCACCGCCGCTGGCCGGGAAGCTGTCGGCAAAACGGGCGTTCAGGGTCGACAGTGCGCCATAGACTCGCCAGTCGCGCGACAACTGCGCGGTGTAGGCCACCTCGATGCCCGACCGGCGTGTTTTGCCCGCATTGGTGTAAACCGTGCGCCCGCCGCTGCTGGATGCCACGACAATTTCGTTGCGGGTGTCGATGTGGAACGCCGCCACATCCAGCCGATGGCCTTCGGCCAGCCGGGTCTTGAAACCGAGTTCCACATGCCGGCTGTCGGCCGAGCGCAGATTCAGGTTGGGGCCGCTGGCCCCGGTCCGGTAGGCAATTTCAGTCAGCGTGGGCGTTTCAAAGCCCTTGCCTACGTTGACGTACACATTGGTGCTGTCGTTCAGGTGCCGCGTCACGCCCAGCACGGGGTTCACGGCGCTGAAGCGGGCGCTGCCGCTGTCGTCGGGGTTGCCAGCGGTGATGAACCGGTCGTCCACCCCAAACCGCACGCGGTTGCTGCGCAAGCCGCCCACCAGGCTCCAGTGCTCGTTGACCAGCCAGGTGGCCTGCGCAAATACACCCGTGCTGGTGACCGAATCGGTTTCATCGCGCTTCAGGGCACCTTGCACCCCAAGGTTGTTGATGTAGCCCCTGCGGCGCTCTGACATGCGCTCGTGCTCGATGCCTGCCAGGCCTTCGACCTGGCCCTGCCCCAAGGCCCAGCGGCGGCTGTACTTCAAGCCCAGGCCGCTGAAGTCGCGGTCAAGGCGCACGATGCCGCCTGCCGAAGTGGCCGGTGCCTGAGCGGTCAGCGGAATGGACAGCTTGTTGTCCAGGTCGCGGGTGCCGTGATAGACCGTTGCCGTGAGGCCACTGGCGGCATCCAGCTTGTGCGCCACCACCACACCCACCTGGTTCTGTGACACGACCTTGCCGGTGTCATAGTCATAAGCAGGTTTGACCGCCTGACGCGGGTTGGCCTCCATCTGCGCGCGGGTCAGGCCCAACGGGTCTTGCGACAGGGGTTGGTCGAACAGGTTCATCACCAGCGTGACCTGTGTCTGCTCGGTGGCATCGACCCGCAGCTTGGCGTTCAGGTGCCGGCGCTCTGCCGCACTGCGGTCGCGGTAGCCGTCGGTCTCGAACCGTGTGTAGTCCAGCACATAGTTGAGCTTGCCCGACTGCCCCCCGGCGTTCAGACCGATTTTGCGCAGGCCGTCCGAACCCGCAAAGAACGACGCGCCCACTTCCGGCTTTGCCGGACCGTCGGCGGTGAATACCTGTACCACGCCGGCTGACGAGTTGCCATACATCTGGGCCAGCGGCCCGCGCAACACCTCGATGCGCTGGGCAGACGACAGGCTGACGGTCGATGCCTGGCCCTGCCCGTCGGGCATGGTGGCGGGAATGCCGTCGACAATCAGGCGCGATCCGCGTATGCCAAACGGCGCACGCGAACCCGCGCCACGGATGGAGAGTTGCAGGTCCTGTGCATAGTTCTGGCGGTTCAGCGCCATGATGCCGGGGATGCGATTGACCGCTTCCGACAGGTTAACCTGAGGCCCTGCCGCTTCAATGGTCTCGCGCCCCACGGCCTGAACAGCAGCGGGTGCATCGAAGGTCTGTTGGGCTGCGCGATTGGCCGACACCACCACTTCAGTCAGGGTTTGCGCCCCCGCCAGGGGGGCATGGGCCAACAGCAGCAGGCCAGCGGCACGGGCCAGGGGGGTCAGGCGGTGGATGATGGTGGGCACTTTTTTGTCTCCAGGCAACACTTGGGGTGAACAGATGAGCTTTGCAGCCCGTGCCCTCACCCCGCAAGGTTTGTACCAACCTGCGCGACTGGCCGAAACACACTCCAATCCGCTGCGCCAATGGGCTTGCCCAGTCTCCGAACCAACAGATCCTCGCCAGGTCGGCCAATGAACAGGGCAGGTGTGTCACATATGCTCAGTTTTGCAACAGTCTGCCTCAATGCTCGCCGCTGAGTCCCACCTTCCACCCCTGATCAGGCTGTGGCAGACGCGGGTGTCAGGAACACCCTGGCCTTTTTGGGTGACACCACCAGCGTGTCACCTTCCTTGAGGCCCAGCGACACAAAGCGTTCAGATGCAATTTGCGCTTCGATCAGCGGATCATGCCCGCGGGCCGGGGTACCTTCCACCGGCAGCAGTTCCAGCCGGGCAATCGGGCCGACGACGATGGCGCGCTCCAGCTTGGCCACGATGCCGGACAGCCCCGGCTGGTAGCGCTGCACATCCAGGTCGTGCGGCCGGACGTAGGCGAATGCCTTGGCATCCTGCGCATCGGCGTGTTCGGGCGAGTCAATGCGAACGCCATCGAGATGACCGTCCAGGTGCAGCAGCCCCTCGTGGGCGCGGCCATGGAACAGGTTCACGTCGCCCAAAAAGCCGTACACAAACGGGCTGGCGGGATGGTCCCACACGGTCTGGGGCGTGCCCACCTGTTCGACCACGCCACGGTTCATCAGCACCACGCGGTCGGCCACTTCCAGGGCCTCTTCCTGGTCGTGGGTGACGAAAATGCTGGTCACGTGCAGTTCGTCGTGCAGGCGGCGCAGCCAGCGGCGCAGCTCCTTGCGCACCTTGG
>DDUQ01000015.1:0-5886 GCA_002344885.1 Comamonadaceae bacterium UBA2334 | reverse complement strand
AATGCGCTGGCGCTGTCCGCCCGACAGTTGCGAGGGGTAGCGGTCGGCCAGCCAGTCCAGTTGCACCAGCTTCAGCAGGTCGTGCACCTTGGTTTTGATTTGCGCCTCGCTGGGGCGTTCGCCACGGGGCTTGACGCGCAGGCCGAACGCCACGTTTTCAAAGACCGTCATGTGGCGGAACAGCGCGTAATGCTGGAACACAAAGCCCACGTTGCGGTCGCGCACGTGCTTGTCGGTGGTGTCTTCGCCGCTGAACAGGATGTTGCCGGTGTCGGCGGTTTCCAGCCCGGCAATGATGCGCAGCAGCGTGGTCTTGCCGCAGCCGGAGGGGCCCAGCAGGGCCACCAGCTCACCTGAATCGATCTCCAGGTTGATGTTGTTCAGGGCGTGGAAGTCACCGAAATGCTTCGAGACGTTCTGGATGGCAATGCTCATGATCGTTTCTCGTAGTGATAGCTGTCAGTGCTTGTCAATCAAGCGCTGAGTGCCTTTTTTGTTCATCAAGTTGCGCCCAGGGCAACCGGTGTCACCTGGGGTGCGGGCTGTTCAGGCGGCATGTCGGCGGCGGCCTTGATCTCGCGCTCGTGCCGCCACTCGACCCAACTCTTCAGCGCCAGGGTCACCAGGGCCAGCAAAGCCAGCAGCGAGGCCACGGCAAACGCGGCGACCGACTGGTACTCGTTGTACAAAATCTCCACATGCAGCGGCATGGTGTTGGTCTGCCCCCGGATGTGGCCCGACACCACCGACACCGCGCCAAACTCGCCCATGGCCCGGGCGTTGCACAGGATGACCCCATAAAGGAGGCCCCACTTGATGTTGGGCAGCGTCACATACCAAAAGGTTTGCCAGCCGCTGGCCCCCAGCACCTGGGCCGCCTGCTCTTCTTCACTGCCTTGCGCCTGCATCAGCGGAATCAGTTCGCGGGCAATGAACGGAAAGGTCACAAAAATGGTGGCCAGGATGATGCCGGGCACGGCAAACACAATCTTGATGTCGTGCTCGGCCAGCCAGGGGCCGAACCAGCCCTGCGCGCCAAACACAAGCACGTAAATCAAACCCGCCACCACCGGCGACACCGAGAACGGCAGGTCGATCAGCGTGGTCAGAAAGGACTTGCCCCGGAACTCGTACTTGGCGATGCACCACGCAGCGGCCACACCAAACACCAGGTTCAGCGGCACGGCCACGGCGGCGGTGATCAGGGTCAGGCGGATGGCAGACCACGCATCGGGTTCTTTCAGGGCCTCGGCATAGGCGTCCCAGCCCTTGCGCAGTGCTTCGGTGAACACGGCGGCCAACGGCAGCACCAGGAACAGGAACATGAACACCAGCGCAATGCCAATGAGCGTGTAGCGCACCCAGGGTGCTTCGGTGGTGTGCGGCAGGCGCACGCGTGACGGTGTGGTGGTTGTGGCCGACATGCTCAACCTCCCGACCGGTTGCGCTGCCAGGTTTGCAGCGCGTTGATGACCAGCAGCAGCACGAACGAGATGCCCAGCATCACCGTGGCCACGGCGGTGGCGCCGGCATAGTCGTACTGTTCCAGCTTGCTGATGATGATCAGCGGTGTGATTTCAGAAATCATGGGCATGTTGCCTGCAATGAAGATGACGGAGCCGTACTCACCGATGGCCCTGGCAAACGCCATGGCAAAACCGGTCAGCAGGGCAGGTGCAATGGCCGGAAAAATCACCCGCACAAAGGTTTGCCAGCGCGTGGCACCCAGGCACATGGCGGCTTCTTCAAGCTCCTTTTCAGCGTCTTCCAGCACGGGTTGCACCGTGCGCACCACAAACGGCAGGCCAATGAAGATGAGCGCAATCACCACCCCGTTGGGGTTGAACGCGAGTTGAATACCCAGCGGCTCCAGGTACTGGCCGATCCACCCGTTGCCCGCCAGCAGCGCGGTCAGCGAAATGCCGGCCACGGCGGTGGGCAGCGCAAACGGCAGGTCCACCAGCGCATCCACAATCTTTTTGCCCGGAAAGGTATAGCGAACCAGCACCCAGGCCACCAGCAAACCAAACACCACGTTCACCAGCGCAGCCGTCAGCGATGCGCCAAACGTCAACCGGTACGAGGCCAGCACACGCGGTGCGGTCACCGCCTCCCAGAACTGGGGCCAGGTGAGCGTGAAGGTCTTGAGCAACAGCGCCGACAGCGGGATCAGCACGATCAGGCAAAGGTAAAACAGCGTGAAACCCAGCGTGATGTTGAAACCCGGCAGCACACGTTTGGCGGCACGGCGAACGGGGGGCGGCCCTTGTTCACCGCCGGGGCCCAATGCCCCGCCGCCCTGTCCGGGCAGTGGATAAGTGGCGGAGGCACTCATTTACTTGCCCTGTGTGTACAGCTTGTCAAACTGGCCACCGTCGTTGAAGTGCACTTTCTGCGCCTCGGACAGCGAGCCGAAATACTCGTTCACGGTGAACAGCTTGATGGGGCGAAGTGCGGCGCTGTACTTCTTCAGAATGGTTTCGTTGCGGGGGCGGATGTTGTGTTTGGCGGCAATTTCCTGGCCCTCGTCGCTGTACAAAAAGTCCAGGTAGGCCTTCGCCTCTGCGGCCGTGCCCTTCTTGTTCACGGTGCGCTCCACCACGGCCACGGGGTTTTCAGCCACGATGCTGACGCTGGGGTGAATGGCATCTACCCGGCCTGCACCGAATTCCTTGTCCACCGACACCACTTCAGACTCGAACGTCACCAGTACATCGCCGATGTTGCGTTGCAAAAAGATGCCGGTGGCATCGCGCCCACCGCGTGCCAGCACGGGCACGTTTTTGTACAGCTTGCTCACGAACTCGGCGGCCTGCGCGTCGGTGCCCCCCTTGGCCCGCACAGAACCCCAGGCGGCCAGGTAGGCCATGCGGCCATTGCCGCCGGTTTTGGGGTTGACCACGATCACCTGGATGCCGGGTTTGACCAGGTCGTCCCAGTCCTTGATGCCTTTGGGGTTGCCATTGCGCACCAGAAACAGCATGGTGCTGGTGGTGGGGGCGGCGTTGTGCGGGAAGCGCTTGGCCCAGTCAGCAGCCACCACGCCTTTGCTGGCCAGAAACTCCACGTCGGTGGTGGTGTTCATGGTCACCACATCGGCTTCCAGGCCATCGGCCACGGCACGCGCCTGGGCGCTGGAGCCCGCATGAGACTGGTCCACCTTGATGTCTTTGCCGGTGGCCTTTTTGTGATGCGCCACGAAAGCGGTATTCAGGTCTTTGTAAAACTCGCGTGACACGTCGTAAGACACGTTCAGCAAGCTGGTTTGGGCGAACGCGATGTGCGATGCCGCCAGTATCAGTGCGGCGAGTGCGGTGCGGGCAAAGTGTTTCATGGGGTGTCCAGGCAGTCAAAGGTGTTCAGGGCGCGGATTGTGTGGCGCAGCAATCAGATTGCAAACGACTTTGTTCTTGTTTGTTTATTCAACAGAGGCATATAGAGGCTCGCACGGTTGGCGTTCTGTTGACTCTTCCTGCAACGCCTGCAGCAGGCCCCAGCCCAACGGCCAGTCGCCATGGCCTGACTCGACGTTGATGTGACCGGCCCCCACCAGCTTGACGAGGTCGCTGCCCCAGGCACGGGAATAGGCCGTGGCCAGGCGCACGGGGCAAAACGGATCGTTGTCGCTGGCCACCACGATGCTGCGGTATGGCAGTGGTTGATGGGGCACGGGTGCAAAGTCGGCCAACTGACCCCGGCGTTCGGGGTCAGCGGGTGCAACCAGCAGCGAGGCCTTCACCCGCGCCGAGGCAGCCAGAGGCAGGTGCGCCACCGTGATGCAGCCCAGGCTGTGGGCCACCAGGATCACCGGTCGGGCCTGTACTGCGATGGTGTCCGCCAGGCGGTCCACCCACGCACGGCGGGTGGGGGTGAGCCAGTCGTCCTGCTCCACCCGCAGGGCATTCGGCAACCGGGCTTGCCAGAGGCTTTGCCAGTGGCCCGGACCGGAATTGCGCCAGCCGGGGACAAACACCACCGTTGGCGCACAGGCTGTCTGCTGCAGCTTGCCCGTGTGCACGCTGGTGTGGTGCAGGTACGGGCTCATTTTCTGGCGTAGATCTGGTCAAACGTGCCGCCATCGGCAAAGTGGACCTTGGTGGCCTTGTCCCAGCCCCCGAACGCCTCTTCGATGGTGAACAGGTTGAGCTTGGGCAATTGCTTGGCGTACTTGGCCTGCGCCGCTGCCGAGCGGGGACGGTAGAAATGCTTGCCGATGAGGTCCTGCGCCTCTTCGGTGTACAGGTATTCCAGGTAGGCCTGGGCCACGGCGCGGGTGCCCTTCTTGTCGGCATTCTTGTCCACCAGGGTCACGGCGGGTTCTGCCAGGATGGATGGATGGGTACACAAAGTCCACCTTGTTGCCAAACTCTTTTTCCAGCAGGTAGGCCTCGTTCTCCCAGCTCAGGAACACGTCGCCCTGGCCGCGCTGGGCAAATGTGACCGACGAGCCGCGCGCACCGGTGTCCAGCACAGGCACGTTGGCGTACAGGGCTTTCACAAATTCCTGCGCTTTGGCATCGCTGCCGTGTTTGCGCTTGGCAAACTCCCAGGCGGCCAGGTAGTTCCAGCGCGCGCCGCCGGAGGTTTTGGGGTTGGGGGTGATGACCTTCACATCCGGGCGGATCAGGTCATCCCAGTCCTTGATGTGTTTGGGATTGCCCTGGCGCACCACCAGCACGATGGTGGAGATGTAGGGTGAGCTGTTGTGCGGCAGACGCTTTTGCCAGTCTTTGGGAATCCAGTTGCCGTTGGCATGCAAGGCATCGGTGTCGCCGGCAAGGGCCAGCGTAGCCACATCGGCGTCCAGCCCGTCGATGATGGAGCGTGCCTGTTTGCCCGAGCCGCCGTGTGACTGCTTGATGGTGACGTCCTGCCCGGTTTTGGCCTTCCAGTGCTTGATGAAGGCAGCGTTGTACTCGACGTACAACTCGCGGGTGGGGTCGTACGACACATTCAGCAACTGCACCGGCGCAGCTGACTGGGCCATGGCCAGCACGCCCGCGCTGGCGATGCCGGCAGCCAGTGCCAGGCGGGTGAACAGGAGTGTGAGTTGGCGGCGGGTGGTCATGTTGTTCCTTTCAAAGCGGTTCCACGACACGAATGGTGCGGGGACCAGCAAATAAATGGAACTACTGAGTTTTCAGTTGTTAATTACGAAATCATCTGAAAACACCCATTCGATGCACATGCGGCCACGCGTCGCCCACAACCGGGCTGCTCACGCCGACCGCGTGGGCATGACGTGCACCCAGGCTGGGTCCAGCCTGAGCATGACGCGCTGGCCTTCCTCCCAGCGTTGCCGCTGCGGCCCGGCAAGTGTGAGTTGCAGGGTGACTGGCGGCACGTCATCAAGGCTGACGGTGGCCAGGGACAAGTCGCCCAGGTGGCGCACGGTTTCCATGCGGGCGGGCCAAGCTGCCGGTGACTGCGCTGACGCATCGGGCTGCGACAGGTGAATGCCGTCGCCTTGAATCACCCACGAAACGCTTTGCCCCACGCTCAAGCGCCCTTTGTCAGGCACGCACAGGCGCACACCCCGCTGACCGGGCGCACCAGCGCCCGGTGGTGGCAACCACTCCAGCCACCCCATGCCAGCCTGGTCAGCCGGACCCAGCCACTGTCCGTGAAAGCGGTTTTGAATGCCCACCAGATCGGCGACACGTGCGTTGCGCGGCGACCGGTACAACCGCTCGGGTGTGCCCTGTTGCAGCACCTCGCCTGCGTCCATCACCACCAGCGTATCGGCCAGCATGCGCGCCTCGGACAGGTCGTGCGTGACCAGCACAATGGGAATGGACAGGTCTTTGCGCAAATCGGCCAACAGGCTGTACAAGCCCTTGCGGCTGAGTTGGTCCACGGCGGAAAACGGCTCGTCCAGCAACAGCA
>DDUQ01000055.1:28020-29004 GCA_002344885.1 Comamonadaceae bacterium UBA2334 | reverse complement strand
GCATGTGGGTGAAGGCATGGTCGTGGTGCAGGGCGAACGGTTTGCGTTCATCAACACCCGTGCGTCCGAGATCGTCGAAATGCCCATCGATGACATGATGGCACGCGGCTACCTGGAACGCATCCACCCCGACGACCACGGCCTGGTGCAACAGCGCCGGCTGAAGCGGCTGGCCGGTGAGCCTGTGCCCAACCGGTACGAAATCAGGCTGCTGATGCCCGATGGCCGGGTGAAGTGGATCGACATCGGTGTCACGCTGGTGCCCTGGGAAGGTGGCACGGCGACCCTCACCTTCTTCTCCGACGTGAGCGAGCGCAAGCAGCTCGAAGATCGGCTGACCAGCACGCTGGCGGAGCGCGAAATCGTGCTGAACACATCAGTGGTGGGCATTGCCTTTCTCACGCCAGACGGACGGTTCCGCTGGGCCAACCCGGCCATGCTCCACCTGTTCGGCGGCTTGGGGCGCAATGACTTCTACTCCATGGAGCAGGTATACCTGAACCGCGAACAGTACCTGCAGGTCGGTGGCGAAGTGGCGCAGGCCATCCGCAAAGGCCAACGCTTCCAGCGCGAGTTGCAGATGCGCAAGCTCACAGGTGAAGTGTTCTGGGTCACCCTGTCCGGACAGGCTGTCAACCACCAGAACCTCCTGGACGGCACCGTCTGGACAGCTTTGGACATCACCGAACGCAAGCAGGCCGAAGAAGACATCCGCACCGCGCTGGCCCAGCAACGCGAACTCAATGACCTGCGCACCCGCTTCGTGTCCATGACCAGCCACGAATTCCGCACACCACTGGCCACCATCCTGTCGTCGGCCGAACTGCTGAAGTTTTACGGCGAACGCATGGCTGCCGACGAGCGCCAGGAAGTGCTGCAAAGCATTGAAAGCGGTGTCAAGCGCATGGCCACCATGCTGGACAGCGTGCTGATGCTGGGACGGGCCGAAGCCCAGATGATGACCTTCGACCCGGTGGAAGCCGA
>DDUQ01000055.1:0-27701 GCA_002344885.1 Comamonadaceae bacterium UBA2334 | reverse complement strand
GGATACCTGGACACCACACTGCTGCGGCACGTGTTTGGCAACCTGCTGTCCAACGCCATCAAGTATTCACCTGCCGGGGGTCGTGTGG
This sequence comes from Comamonadaceae bacterium UBA2334, assembly GCA_002344885.1. Lineage (GTDB taxonomy): Bacteria > Pseudomonadota > Gammaproteobacteria > Burkholderiales > Burkholderiaceae_C > UBA2334. The sequence continues at coordinate 27,613 of DDUQ01000055.1, read as the reverse complement.
TGTTCGAAGTCAGGCAGGACAATGGACACCACGTCCTGTCCGTATCGGACCAAGGCATCGGCATCCCCAAAGACGAGTTGCCACACCTGTTTTCGTCGTTCCACCGGGCCAGCAACGTGGGGGACATCAAGGGCACCGGACTGGGGCTGGCCATCGTGAAGCAGGCTGTGGACCTGCACGGGGGACACATCGAAGTCACCAGTGACATTGGCAAAGGCACCTGCTTCACAGTACGATTGCCCCTATGAGCGCTCCCACCGCACCCGACTTGGCCTCGGACGGCAACCGCCAGCGCACCGTGCTGGTGATTGACGACGAGGCCCCTATCCGCGAGAACCTGATCCGGTTCCTCCGACTGGAGGGATACCGGGTGATCGATGCCGCCGATGGTGCCGCCGGTTTGGCCGCGGCCCTGCAACACACGCCCGACCTGATCCTGTGCGACGTGATGATGCCGCGCATGACCGGGTTTGAAGTGCTGGCTGCCCTGCAAGCCACTGACACACACCGGCACGTCCCACTGGTTTTCCTGTCGGCCAGTGCCGAACCAGAAAAGCTGGAAGAAGGTCTGTCCAAGGGCGCACGCAACTACGTGACCAAACCTTTCAACCTGGCCATCCTGCAACGCGTGATCCAGCAATGTCTTGCGGACAGCCCCCCTGCCCCCCAGACAGCGCCCCACGGAACAGGCCCCTCCACATGACCGCACGCATTGTGATTGCCGAGGACGAGGCCGACATCCGGCTGAACCTCAAGCGCATGCTGAGCCTCGAAGGCTTCCAGGTATGGGCGGGCGAAAACGGTCACGAGGCGCTGGAGCTGATCCGGCAGCACCAGCCGGACATTGTCGTGAGTGACGTCATGATGCCGGTGATGACTGGCCACCAGCTGATTGCGACCATTCGGTCCGACAGCGCGCTGGCTCATCTGCCCGTGATCCTGCTGACCGCCAAAGCCGATCGCCAGGACATGCGTGAAGGCATGAACCTGGGGGCCGACGACTACATCACCAAACCCTTCCAACGCGGGGAATTGTTGGACAGCATCCGCTCCCGCCTCGAAAAGGCCGCTGCCCAACAACTGGCCGCCAAGCGGCTGGCTGCGCAGAACCTGCACCTGGCCCATCATGACAGCGTCACCGACCTGCCCAACCGGCGGCACTTCCACCTGCTGCTGAACGCTGCCCTGCAAGTCCCCCGTCAACCCGGCGAGCGACCCATACTGGTCGGTATCAGTGTGGACAACCTGGCTGACATGGCACAGGTGCTCACCTCCGGTCTGATGGATGGCTGCGTGTCCACCTTGGCGCAACGGCTGCAGAGCATGGTCCAGTCGCCTGTGCTGGAGATGTGGGGCAACGCCATCGTCGGGCGCACGGCTGACGACCGGTTTGTGGTGCTGTTTGACCGCCCCCGCAGTGCCGGTGAAGAAACCGACCCACTGCACCGTGTCATGGAAGCGCTGACACAACCCCTCGCCGTCGAAGGGGAACAGCATTTTCCCAAGGTGTCGCTGGCCAAACTCACCATCGACCAACCCGATTTTTCGGCCGACATGGTGCTGGCCAGGCTCGACACCGTGCTGGGACATGCGCGCCAGCAGGCGGGCATCCGCCTGTCGGTGCAGTCGCTGGAGTCGACTCAGGAACTAGCGTCGGCCTTCAGGTTGCACAACGATTTGCACCGGGCCATTGAGCGTCAGGAGCTGAGGGTGCTGTACCAGCCGCAGGTGTCTGCCAAAACCGGCTATCTGGTCGGGTTTGAAGCGCTGATGCGGTGGCAGCACAGCCAGCACGGGCTGATTTCACCGGTGCAGTTCATCCCCATGGCTGAAGACAACGGCCAGATCGTCCCCATGGGTCAATGGATTCTGAACCAGGCCTGCCGTCAGGCGGTTGAATGGGGGCAGACCAGTGGCTTTGCCGCGATACCCAGGGTGGCCGTCAACCTGTCGATGCGGCAGTTTGTCGACCCCCACATCATCCGGCACGTTGAAGCCGCGCTGGGCGAATCGGGTTTGCCGCCGCACCTGCTGGAGCTGGAAATCACGGAAGGCACTGCCATGCAGGACCTTCAACACACACTCAAGCTCCTGAACCACTTCAAGTCACTGGGTGTGCGGCTGGCCATTGACGATTTCGGCACTGGCTATTCCAGCCTGGCGTACCTGAAGCGCTTCCCGCTCGATGTCCTGAAAATCGACCAGTCATTCGTGCGCAACATCACGACCGACCACGATGACCGGTCCATTGCCAATGCGGTCATCCAGCTGGCGCACAGCCTGGGCATGTCGGTGATTGCCGAGGGGGTGGAGCACGTCGCCCAGCGCAACCTGCTGGCCGACATGGGCTGCGACGAATGTCAGGGCTACCTGTTTGCCCGGCCTTTGCCCCCGGCGGATGTGCCGGGCTGGGTGCACACCCACCGGGGCGCTCAGGCCCCTGCCGGCTGATCCGAGGCGGCATCCGGCAGAAACATGGTGAAGCACGTCAGCCCCGGCTGGCTGGTGACGCTGACCGTGCCGCCGTGAAGGTCGACTGCCCGCTTCACAATCGCCAGCCCCAGGCCTGTGCCGGCGATGCCGCCCACATTGCCTGCACGGTGAAACGACTCAAACACGTGTGGAAGATCAGACGCTGGAATGCCCACCCCATGGTCGGTGACAGCGAATGACCAGCCTCCCGGTTGCGCGCGCACCTGCAACTCGACGCTCCCGCCCTCCGGTGAATACTTCGCCGCGTTGCTCAACAGGTTACCGAGCGCCTCGCCCAACAGGTTCGCATCCAGATGCGCCACCACCTCGCCCTCGGGCAGGGTCACGCCCAGACGCGACGCCAAGGCCGGGTGTTGCGCCACCACCGCTTTGACCACATCGTCCACACAGGCCTTCAAGGACACCGGGGCGGGTGCAAACGCCAGCCGCTCGGCGTCGGCCTGACCGATCAGCAGCACACGCTCCAGCAACTGCGTCATGCGGGCTACACCCTTTTCGGCAGAGACGAGCAGTTCATCCTGCTCGTCGTCGCTCAGGCGCGTGCGGTAGGCGCGCAGCATCTCGACCGACGACAGGATGGACGTCAGCGGCGTGCGGAACTCGTGGCTGGCCATGGAAATGAAGGTGGACCGCAAGGCAAACAATTCGGCCTGCCTGGCCAGTGCTTCACGTTCCTGTGCCTGGGCCTGCAAGCGTGAAGTCACGTCACGGATGAACACGCAACCCTTGGCCATCTGGCGCCCATTGCCAGCAGCGGCCGCCAGTCGGGCCACCACCCACTCGACATGCAGAGGCCGCCCCTGCCGGTCATGCACCACCAGCTGTTCAAGCGCGCTTCGGCTGGTCAGCATCGTGTCGGGCCGAACCCAGGGCACAGGCTCGCCATGGGCACTCACCGGTTGCAGCAGTGCATTGAGCACCTGACCGCAGACCTCTTCGGCACGCCACCCCAGCATTTCCGTCGCCCTGGCGTTCCATTCACACACGGTGCCATCATCCTCGACCAGCACCACCGCATCCATCGCATGGTCCACCACCGCCTGCAGCCGTTCCCGGCCGGCGTTGACCTGCGAAACCGCCTGTGCCAGCGTTCGTGTGCGTTCTTCCACCGCCTGCTCCAGACCGGCGTTGATGCTGGCCATGCGCACCTGGGCTGCATGCAAGTCTTCCAGCGCCTGTCTGAAGCGCTGCACGGCTGACGACATCTGTCCAATCTGGTCACGTCTGCCCAGACCTGACAAGCTGATGTCGGTATGGCCTGTTGCCAGCTTGTTCAAAGACGACTCGATGTCCGCAAACGGCCTGGCCATCCGGCGCTCCAGCAACCACAGCAGCGCCACAATGGCCAGCGCCAACAGCAGATTGGCCACCACCACCTCGCGCATCCGGGCACGAAGATCGGCTTCCTGGCTGGTCGAGCGCAAGGTCACGTCGAGCAACCCGACGCTATAGGTCTTGTCACCATCGACAAACCGGATGGGTTGCGCGCGCCTGATGAGGCTGGCATCGCCTTCAGGCTGCACCTGACCTGCCTCGGCAATGATCTGCCCGTCCGACCCCAGCACGGCGATGTGCGCCACATCGGCGGACGCCCCCAGCGCCGAGACAACACTGGTCACCGCCACGGAATTGATATCGAACAGCGGACGGGCGATGGACTGGACCAGCACCGCCGCCACCTGATCTGCACGGCTGTTCGCGTTGGCAAGCGCCTCTTCGCGCAGCACCCACACGCTGTAGGCGGAGTACAGGGTCGTCACCAGCACCACCACGCACAGCACGCCACCGTAAAGCCTGACGCGGACGTCACCACGCCACCAGTCTGCAAACCGGTTGGCTGAGGTCCGTGGTACGGGGTCGGACATGCGGCCACCTACCATCAGGGTTGGTGCACCTTCGCTTCGCTCAGAAGCTTCTGGTATTGCGGCGAACGCCTGGCCACCCCGATCTGCTGCCACAGGCGGTTGGCCACATCCGGGTGGTCCTGCACCAGCTGGTTCGACAGCATCAGGTAGTAGGCTTTCTGGACGAGCGGCACGGGCAACACCTCCAGCGAGGCCGCCAACGCATGGGGCTTGCCGGTATCGGCCAGCAACTTGGCGGCATCGCTCGTGCCCAGGGCTGCCGCACCGATCCGGCCCAGCTGAAGCTTCTGCAGCAGCTCCAGTGCCGTCTGGCTGCTCTCATCGACGGGCACGCCCATCCTGCGCAAGTCATTCGCCACCGAATACCCCACCTGCGCCCCCACGGCACCCTGTGCGCCCGACATGGACTTGCCGTCCCACTGAACGGCGTCCTGCTTGCGCTTCACCAGCACGTACCCATCCACATACAACTGAAGCGCCGGATCGGCCACCTTGCCACCCGGATACGCCCCCAGGCTCAGGCGGTCAGGCGAGAAGCTGGCAGCGAACACACCCTGCAAACTGCCGTCCTGCATTTCCGACAGGCAGCGCTTCCAGGGCAAGGTCACAAACTCGATGCTGACACCCGCCCTGGCCGCCGCCATGCGGATGAGCTCGATGTTCAAACCCTTGCCGTCCAGCGTGCGCCAGGGCGGGATGTCCATGCGTTCATAACAGAGTCGAAGCGGTGACGGCGCACCGCCTCCGGCTGGCTGGGCCGTTGCGGTTGCCGTCCACAGGCACACCGAGGCAACACACGCCGCCCCCAACACCCGTTTGAGCCGATAGAGGTGTCCCCGCTGGGAAGCGGCGAGCCAGTCTGCTGTGTGTGTCATGCATTGCCCCCGAAACATCGAGCCCACAGCATAGCCCATCCCCTCCTCCGTCCCCTTCTCTGCCCCGCTCGCCATCCCCATCGGCGGCGGAGAGAAAAATAGAAAACGGCGGGAAGCGTGGGTCAGGCCTGCAACGCCGCCCGCAGTTTGGCACCCACGTCGGGGCGCTCGGCAAACGGGTCGGGCGGGTTGCGGGCAGCCACCAAGGCTTCCATGCGCTGAGAGACGTTGCCCAATGCTTGCGGATGGCTGTAGATGTAGAAGCGGTTGGCCTCGATGGCATCGAACACCATCTGTGCCACTTCGGCTGCTGACACTTTGCCGCTGTTGACGGCCTTGTCACTCATGGCCTGGCCGATGAGTTGGCTCTGCGTGGGCCGTTCGGCAGCCGCCAGTTCAGCCGGGCGGTTGCGGTGGCTCTGGCTGATGCCGGTCGGCACGAAGTAGGGACACAACACACTGGCCCCCACCTGGACGGTGACCAGCGACAGGTCCTGGTACAGCGTTTCACTCAAGGCGACCACCGCATGTTTGCTGACGTTGTAGACGCCCATGTTAGGCGCTGTCAGCAGACCGGCCATGCTGGCCGTGTTGACAATGTGCCCCTGCCAGGCAGGGTCAGCCTTCGCCGCCGCCAGCATGTGTGGCGTGAAACACCGCACACCATGCACCACGCCCCACACGTTCACGCCCAGCACCCACTCCCAGTCGGCCACGGCGTGTTCCCACACCAGCCCGGCACTGCCCACACCCGCGTTGTTGAACACAAAGTGCGGCGCACCGAACCGGTCAACCACATCGGCCGCCAGCGTGTCCATGGCGGTGGCGTTTGACACATCCACGCGCCGGGCCATCACCTGCACACCGGTGGCGACCAGCTCCGCTTCTGCCTGGGCCAGTGCGTCTTGCTGCACATCCACCAGAACCAGGTTCATGCCCCGCGCTGCGGCAATGCGCGCGACCTCCAAACCGAACCCCGATGCCGCACCCGTGAGCACCGCCGTCTTGCCAGAAAACTGACTGAGCATGTTGAAACCTTTCTTCAGACCTTGGGAAGCCGGCACATTTCCACATGGGGAATGCCGTCTTCGATGTAACCAGACCCTTCCGCCACAAAGCCGTGGCGGCCATAAAACCCCTGCAAGTGCGCCTGCGCACCGATGCGAACAGGCTGTACGCCCCACAGGTCCGCCAGCCGGGCCAATGCCTCGGCCATCAGGGCGTGCCCCAGGGCGCTTCCCCTGGCAAGGGGCGATGTCACCACCCGGCCGATGCTGGCCTCCGCAAACGTGACACCTTTGGGCACCAACCGTGCATACGCCAGCAGTTGGCCCGTTGAGTCGAGGCCCATCAGGTGGTGGCACGCGTCATCCAGACCGTCCATGTCCTGGAACAGGCAGGCCTGCTCCACCACAAACACCTCCGAGCGCAACCGCAACAGCGCGTACAACTCGGACACCGTCAACGCAGCAAACGGCTGGCAACGCCACGTCAGCCCCGCTGCACATTGAGCCTGTGCCAGCTGCTCCTCTGCGGTCAGGCTCACGCCACCGCCTTCAACACGTAGCCCACGCGCGGAAAGTGCACCCGCACCGTGCCCGCGCGTTCATGGGTGTGTTGCAAGGTGTAGCGCGTGCGGGTGGCTGCCAGGAGCGTGCCCTCGGTCACCTCGGTGCCAAAGCTTTCGGCGGCCAGGGTCACCAGCGTGCCCAGTGGAATGCCATGGTCGTCCTGGAATGCCTCATGTTCACCAAAAATTTTCAAGTCATTTCGCTCACCAGCGCTTGATGCAGCTGCACTGGCTGCTATGGCTTGTTCCGCCTTGGCACGCACCATGCTGCCATGGCCCAGCGCCACCATGCGGCTCAACCAGTCGGCGACGGCAGGCGTGGCATCGAGCACGCCCGCCAGCGAAGGCACCTGGTGGCGGGTGAACCAGACCGTGTGGTACGCCGCAAAGTCGGCCAGGCTGGGTGCGCCGTGCCCCAGCAGAAAGACGGGCTGTCCCTCGGCATCGGTTTCCTGCTCGGCCAGCATGTCGGCCAGGCGACGCAGGTAACTCCGGTAGGCAGAGGTGCCATCCCCGGGACGCACCCGCGTCATGCCGGCGGACATCGCGCCCCGGTCGGCACCGAAGGCCTTGATGGCCTCGGGCGGTGCGCCTTCGAACAACTGCTGCATGCCGCGTGGCTGGAAGTTGTAGGCCATGCCAGCCCAGAACAACTGGTGGTCGGCCCACTGCGCGACCACCCGGTTCAGCCCGCGTTGCCCGTTGGGGAAGAAGGACGGCGTGGGGGCGAGGTGTTCCAGCACGACGGCAATCAGGTTGGTGTCGCAGAACACGTCGTTGCCCATCTGCAGGAACGGCACCTTGCGGTAGCCGCCCGTCAGCGCCACCACATCGGGCTTGGGCATGACCGACGGCACGATGACCGAATGCCAGGCCAGTTGCTTGAACCCCAGCATCAGCCGCACCTTCTCGGCAAAGGGCGACATGGGGTAGTGGTGCAGGTAGAGGTCGGCCATGGTGGGTTCCTTCGTGCCGTCAGGTATCAGGCGAGCTTCACCAGTTGCTTGCCGAAGTTTTTGCCTTTGAGCAAGCCCAGAAACGCCTCTGGCGCGGCCTCCAGGCCCTGCGCCACGCTTTCGCGGGGGCGGAACCGTCCGCTGCCCACCAGCGTACCCAGCTCGGCCAGTGCGTCGGGCCACACTTCCATGTGCTCGCTGACGATGAAGCCTTCGACCTTGAGCCGGTTGACCAGGATCAGCGCCGGGTTGGCCAATGGCAGGGGTGCACCGTTGTAGCCAGCGATCATGCCGCACACGGCGATGCGGGCAAACGCGTTGGTGCGAAGCAGCACGGCGTCGAGCACCATGCCACCGACGTTCTCGAAATAGCCGTCGATGCCATCAGGGCAGACCGCCTTCAGCGCCTTGGACAGGCTGACGAAATCGGCATGCTCCTTGTAGTCCACGCAGGCATCGAAGCCGAGTTCCTGCACCGCGTACTGGCACTTGTCGGCCCCGCCGGCAATGCCCACCACGCGGCAACCCCTGGCCTTGGCCAGTGCACCGAAGGCACTGCCCACGGCCCCTGCCGCCGCACTGACCACCACCGTGTCACCCGCCTTGGGGGCGATGATCTTCACCAGACCGTACCAGGCCGTGACGCCCGGCATGCCCACCGCACCCAGATAGTGGCTGAGCGGCACGTGGGTGGTGTCCACCCGGCGCAACAGGCCGGGCACGTTGCCATCGACCACGCTGTACGCCTGCCAGCCGCCCATGCCCACCACCCGGTCACCGGGCTGGTACTTGGGGTGGCGGCTTTCCACCACTTCACCCGCTGTGCCGCCGATCATCACCTCGCCCAGCGCCTGTGCAGCGGCGTAGCTCTTGCCCTCGTTCATGCGGCCACGCATGTAGGGGTCCAGGCTGAGGTAATGGTGACGCACCAGCACCTGACCATCGGCCAAGGGCGGTGTCTCGGCGGTCACCAGCCTGAAATTGGACGCAGTGGCTTCGCCAACGGGCCGGTTGTCCAGAACGATCTGCTGATTCAAGGGCATGGTTGATCCTCGCAAACAAAATAGCAAACAAACGCCACCTATCAATCGGTAGCGCGCAAAAAAGCAACAATCAGTCGGTCGGCACCTGGGCCGGGGGTGGCGCCGCGTTCAATGCGTTCACCCCGCGCTTGCCGGTGGGCAGGCGAGGCACGTACTTGAACGTGGCCGTGGCATGCGCACACAACCGGCCTTGATCGTCCACCACCCGCCCTTCGGTGAAGGCCATGGTGGCCGTGCGGTGCAGCAGCTTGCCATGGGCGGTCAGCGGCCGGCCATCGCCACGCGCAGCCTGCATGAAGCTGGTTTTCATCTCGATGGTGACGCACCCCATGTCGGCTTCGGCGCCTGCCAGGGCGCTGCGCGCCGCATGGGCCATGACCACGTCGAGCAAGGTCATGCTGGCGCCACCGTGCACCACGCTGAAAGAATTCAGGTGTTCGGGCTTGGGTGCAAAACGGATGCAGGCTTCACCACCAGCCATCTGCAACAGCTCGAAGCCCAGATGCTCGACGAAGGGAATGTGTACAGAGAAATCCATGTGTGTGGGCCGAAACGGTCAGGTGTGGTCAGAGAAAGTTGACTGCGCTGCCCCGATCATCCTCCCACCAGCGAACTCACGCCACCGTCCACGGCCACCCATTGCCCGGTGATGTGCTTGCCGGCGTCAGACGCCAGCAGCACCGTGAGCCCTTTCAGGTCTTCGTCGTCACCCAGTCGGCGCAGCGGCGCATGGGCTGCCATCTTGTCGGCACCCAGCTTTTCCAACAGGCCAGCGGTCATCTTGCTGGGGAAAAAACCGGGACACACCGCGTTCACGTTGATGCCGCGCGGGCCCCATTCGCACGCCAGCGCCCGGGTGAAGTTGATCACGGCGGCCTTGGACGTGTTGTACGCCACCGTCTGCATGCCGGGCGGGTTGCCGCCCAGGCCCGCGATGCTGGCCACGTTCAGGATACGCCCGCCACGTGGCCGCTGCGCACCTTCGGGCACCTTCAGCATGCTGCGCCGGGCCACCTGCTGCGCCAGCAGGAAATAGCCGCGCACGTTCAGGTTCATCACTTTGTCCCAAGCAGCCACGGGGTGGTCTTCGGCGGGGGCACCCCAGGTGGCACCCGCGTTGTTCACCAAGATGTCGATGTCGCCCATGCGCTGCAGCGTTTCATCGACCAGATGCTGGATGCTGCCCTCGTCCGAACAGTCCGCCGCGACCCAGCGTGCATCGATGCCCGCAGCCTGCAGGCTGGCCACCGAGTCCTCCAGGTCCGCCGCCTTGCGCGACGACAGCATGATGCGCGCCCCGGCTTCGCCCAGCGCATGCGCCATCTGCAACCCCAGGCCCCGCGACCCGCCGGTGACCAGCGCGGTCTTGCCTGACAAACTGAACAACTGTTGAATGGTGCGTGACATGGCGTGAAGCGTCCTCGGATGGCTGAAGAAAGTGGCGATTGTGCGAGCACCCCCGCAACGGCACTTGTCTCCTCCGTGTCTGTCACCGGCCCAGCAAGGGTTAGTCCCGAGTGGGTTGGCAAACCGCAGGTGCCCACACCCTGACAGACTCAACGCGCCGTGATGCCAGACACCTCGCCCTGGTCAGCCGCAGCGCGTGTCACCAGCGTCAACTCACCTGACGGCGTCACATCGAACCGCACCACCGTTTCCAATGCGCGAAGCAAGGCATGCTCCTGCACCATGGCACCACCCGGACAGGCACGCCGCGTGGTGGTCAGTGAGCCGATCGACAGCCGCTCGGCGGTCAACGCGTAGATGCCTGAAAACAGGTTGCATGCCGCCACACCATTCACCCGCCCTTGACCGTCGAACCGGATGCTGATGTCATGCCCCAGCGGTGACAACGGTATAGCGCTCTGCTCAACCCCGCTGATCACCCAGGTGCGGCCGGTCAGCATGGCGTGCGTGTCGCCACCACATCCGGCATACCTGCGCCCCTCCGCACTGACCTGAACCGTGTACGGAAAGGGCATGCCGGTGGCGGTGTCGCGGCACACTGCATGCTGCACCTCGACCACAGGCGCATCCGGGTCTTTGCCCATGCGCAGCGGTTGCCCAAGTGCTATCGGCTGGTTGTCTTGCACGGCAACGGACACCAGTTTGTCGGCCACGGTCCAATGCATCAGCTCCAGCTCGCCCTTGAGCAGCCAGCTGGGCTCGTGCCCCAGTGCCCTGAACGCGGGCATGGGCCAGCGGCGCGTCAACTCACAGGCACGCAAAGCACGGCCGTTGACCTCTGCCGACAACTGGTCGCCATTGAGCACCAGCTTGGCCGTCCCCATGGGCCCCTGGCCGGTGTACACCTGCCCCGCTCCACCCTGGACGGGTGACAGCTCGTATACGCCACCGCCGTCCATCAGACGCAAACCCAGGCCCACCACACCCACGCTGATATCGCGACCTGCGCAGGTGTAGGAGCGCACAAACTCACCCATGGCGCGGTTGCTGGGCCGCACACGCTGTACCGGGGCGCGACGCGCGGCAGGCTTGGGTGCAGGCCCGAACACCTCCGGCGCATCGGGCACGGTTGATGCCCCCGGCAAGGCGGCACCTTGCGTGCCAGCGGGAGATGCAACCACCTGCGCCACCTGACGCGTCGGTTCAGCGGGCGTGGCCACGGGTGCCGGCGCTGCCGTAACTGGCGCAACGGGCACAGGTGGGCTGCTGGGAGTGACCACAGGCAGGGGGGCCGGCTGGGCGGCAGGCGGAGTCGCAGCAGCCGGTGTCGCGGGTGCGGGCGCTGGCACAGTTCGTTCTGGCTGGACGGCGGCCGCCGCCGGAGCGGGTGACAAGGCCGGTACAGGGTTTGCTACGGGTCCGGCAGGTGCCGTCGGCACGGTGGGTACGGTGGGTACGGTCGTTACGCTGGATGCGACAGCGGCCACGGGTGCTTCCGAAGCTGGCACAGCAGCTTCCGACCCTGGCGTACCCGTTGGGGTGGTGCGCTCCTGCCAGGACCAGCGCGAAGGCGGGTCGGTCGGCAAGGGTTGATCGGCCGGAAACTGGGTACTGGAGCACGCCACCAAACCCAACACCGGCACCGCAAGCCACCAACGCGGCGCAGTGTGGGTCAAGCGGCTCGACGAACTGCTGTTTGCAGGTGCGCTGGAGTGGGCAGTTGGCTGTGAATCAGGCTTCATGTTGAATCCGGTTGTGTGGGCATGTGACAACGTCAGGGCGCATTGTGTGACATCGACACACCCCAGCCCAATGACACACAGCAGCAAGCCCCTCCCCGTGGCAAAAATTGCCCGTATGCAGGCTTATGATGCGGTGGCCATGCCACACCCGACGGATCGCCAGCCCACCACTGCCCTGCAGATTGCGGGTGCGTTTGTGGCATTTGGCGTGGCCTGGATTTTGCTGTCCGACAGTTTGCTGGAAGCACTGGTGCCCGACGGTTCCCTGCGCGCCACGCTGCAATCGGTCAAAGGCATTGTGTTCGTGCTGCTCAGCACTGCTTTGGTGTTCAGCCTGAGCCGTGCGGCCGAAAAGCGCCACCAGGCACTGGAGACACAACTCACGCGTGAGCGCGACAGACTGGCACAGATTTTGGACATCAACCCCGCTGTGGTCTATGCGTTGCGGGCCACAACCGGTCAACCCGAACGCTTTGTCGTCGACTTCGTGAGCCCCAACGTGGCGCAACTCACAGGCCATGCCTTCGAACGCTGGCTGTCCGACCCCGACATGTGGTTGTCCCACCTCCACCCCGACGACCTGCCTGCGGCGCAGGCCAGGCAAAGCGAACTGATGTCGGCAGGCAGGCTGACCCATGAGTATCGGTTCAGGCACGCTGATGGCAGCTACCGCTGGATCCACGATCAACTGCTGCTGGTGCGGGACGGCGCAGGCCAACCGACGCAGATCGTGGGCACCTGGCTTGACGTGACGCGGCTCAAAGAAGCCGATGCCCATAGCCGGGTGATCGCCCAGGTGTTCGGAGCCAGTCAGGAGGGCATCTTCATCACCGACAGCGACACCCGTTTCGTGTCGGTCAACCAGTCGTTCACGCGCATCACCGGCTACACCGAGGCCGATGTCAAAAACCAGACCCCCCGGCTGCTGAGCTCTGGCAAACAGGACAAATCGTTCTACCAGGCCATGTGGGCAGAGCTGGCGGCCAACGACCGGTGGGAGGGCGAAATATGGAACCGCCGCAAGAGCGGCGAGATTTACCCCGAGTGGCTGGTCATCAGTGCGATCCGGGATGGCAGCCACCAGATACGCCAGTACCTGGGCATCTTTACCGAAACGTCGAGCAGAAAAGAGGCCGAAGCCCGGATCCTGCGACTGGCCAACTACGACACCCTGACCAATCTGCCCAACCGTGCCCTGTTGTTCGACCGCGCCCGCACGGCCCTGGCATCGGCCACGCGCATGCAGCGCAGTCTGGCCGTCCTGCACCTGAACATTGACCACTTCAAACACATCAACGAGGCGTTCGGACACGAAGTGGGCGACGAGGTGCTCAAAACACTGGCCAAGCGGCTGAGTCAGCACGTCAAACCGGAAGATACGGTGTCACGCATCGGGGGTGACGATTTCATCTGTCTGCTGCCCCGAACCGAGGCGCTCGATGCCGGCAAGGTGGCCATGCGCCTTCTGGCTGAGGTCAATGCCCCAGTCCGGGTAGCAGACAAGGAGCTGACGCTGACCGCGAGTGTGGGCATCGCCACATTCCCCGCCAATGGCACAGACTGGGTCAAGCTGATGCAGGCGGCTGAAATGGCCGCAGACGAAGCCAAACGCGACGGCCGTCACACCATCCGCTACTTCACGGCCGAGTTGCAAACCCAGCTGCAAGCCACCCTTGCAGTGGAGCGCGATTTGCAACACGCCATTGGCAAAGGCCAGTTGATACTGCATTACCAGCCACAAGTCGATGCCCATACCCGCAAAGTCGTGGGTGTCGAAGCGCTGGTGCGCTGGCAACACCCCGAATGGGGCATGGTGTCTCCGGCACGTTTCATCCCGGTGGCAGAGCAGTCAGGGCTGATCCGGCCCATTGGCGAGTGGGTCATGAACCAGGCCCTCCGTGACGCTGCTGCCTGGCGGTCTGCAGGCCTGCATGCGGTGCCGGTGGCCGTCAACCTGTCGGTGGTGCAGTTCCGCCATGTGGACTTGTCGCAAAGCGTGCGCCGCGCGCTGGATGCCAGCGGGCTGCCCCCTGATCTGCTCGAACTGGAACTGACCGAAAGTGTGGCCATGGAGGACTCCGACTTCACCGTGACCACCATCAACGCGTTGAAAGCGTTGGGCATCAAACTGTCGATTGACGACTTTGGCACCGGCTACTCGTCTCTGAGTTACCTGAAGCGATTTGCAGTGGACAAGCTCAAAATCGACCAGTCGTTTGTGCGGGGGCTGAACCACAACACGGGAGACGAAGCCATCGTCAACGCGGTGATCGGTCTGGCGCACAGCCTGGGGCTGCGCACCATTGCCGAGGGCGTCGAAACGGAAGAGCAAGCCGCGTTCCTTAAAGCGGCCGGTTGCGACGAGTTCCAGGGCTACCTGTTCAGCCGACCCGTGCCCGGCCAGGCGTTGGCCGAGCTCCTTGCGTACGACAGCGCCCTGCCAATCGCACCTCTCTAAGGTCGAGGCCCATTCCCTGTTCGAACCGCACGGGCGACTTCAGAATGCGTCTTCAGGCATGCGGGCGCACACCGCCTCGCGCCGGGACACCACCTGCAACCAGGCGTCTATCTTGGGCAGCTCATAGGCATAAAAATAGGCTCCAGCGCTTATCCTGCCTTTGTTTGATGCTAGCGTTAACTCAGGGTCTTGCCGGTACACTGCCACCCCCACATCCAGCCAGATCCACGCCAGTACCGTGTGGCCGAATGCCTGCATGTAGGGCACGGCGTTGGCCAGACACTCGGCGGGGTTGCCCGTGGCCCAGGCGGCTTCGGTCGCATCGCCCACCGCTTTCAGCGCCGTCAGCAGAGCCGCTGCGTGCTGTGCCAGATCGGCCGCATGCGCAGTGCCCAGCCTGCGCTCTCCACCGGGCAACGCAGTCTGCCGCGCCAATTGCACCGCCTGGCTGGCCGTGGCATGCACGCGTGCAGCCAGCAGCTTCAGGCCCTTGCCCTGCTCCATCAGCACCTTGCGGCCCAGCAGATCCATGGCCTGGATGCCGTGCGTGCCCTCGTGGATCATGTTCAGGCGGTTGTCACGCCAGTACTGCTCAACGGGGAAGTCACGTGTGTAACCATAGCCCCCATGCACCTGTATGGCCAGGCTGTTCGCCTCCAGGCACCATTCGCTGGGCCAGCTCTTGGCAATGGGCGTCAACACCTCCAACAGCAGGCGAGCATCGTCGGCCGCATCAGGGGTGCCTGTGTGCTGCTCGTCCACCAGGCGGGCACAGTAGAGATCCAGGGCCAGCGCACCTTCGCAATAGCTTTTCTGGGCCAGCAGCATGCGCTTCACATCGGCATGTTCAATGATGCGCACCGGCGGCTGGCCAACGTCCTTCGCGACCTTTGCATCTGCGTGGGCCGGTGCAGCCACCGGGCGGCCCTGCACACGGGTTCTGGCGTAATCCAGGCTCGCGTGGTAACCCGCCATGCCGAGCATGGTGGCGGCCATGCCCACGCCAATGCGGGCTTCGTTCATCATGTGGAACATGCACTGCAGGCCTTTGCCCGGCTGCCCCACCAGGTAACCGATGGCCCCGGTGCCCTGCCCGTCCAGCCCCGCGCCGCAGGCGGCCCCTTGACCCGGCAGCACCTTAAACTGGCCTTCGCCAAAATTCAGCAACGTGTTGGTGGTGCCACGCCAGCCGCACTTATGGTTCAGGCCCGCCAGCGCCACGTCGTTGCGCTGGCCTGTCAGCCGACCCTGCGGGTTGACCAGCCGCTTGGGCACGATGAACAGCGAAATGCCTTTCACCCCCGGTGGCAACTGGCCATTGGCGTCGGGAATTTTGGCCAGCACCAGGTGGATGATGTTCTCGGTCAGCTCGTGTTCGCCAGCCGAAATCCACATTTTGTTGCCCCGCAGGCGGTAGCGGGGGCCGAGGGGATCATCTGCGTGCCCCTCGCCATCGGGTACGGCACGTGTGGCCACGTCGCTCAGGGACGATCCGGCCTGCGGTTCGCTCAGGCACATGGTGCCCGACCATTTGCCAGCAAACTCGTTGGCGGCGAACACCTGCTTCTGCAACGGCGTGCCGTGCACCATCAGCAAATTTGCATTGCCGGTGGTCAACATGCCTGACCCGATGCTGACCGACGCATGGGCGAAAAACGCGTTGGCGGCCGATTCCACCGTGTAGGGCAACTGCATGCCGCCCATTTCGTAATCCTGCGCCGCACTCAGCATGCCGCTGGCGGCATAGGCCTGGTGCGCTTCGTGGGTGGCCTGCGGCAACACCACGCGCAGGCTGCCGTCCGCCTCGGTGACGGTGGCGGGCTCCTGCGTGTCGACCAGCCGGTTGAAGGGCGCGTACTTGTCTCGGGCAATGCGCTCGCAGGTGTCCAGCACGGCAGCAAAGGTATCGCGGCTGTGGTCGGCAAAGCGTTCTCGCTGTGTCAGGTTGTCTGCACACAGCCAGTCGTACAGCAGGAAGTCGATGGTGGGGCGCAGGCTCATGGTATCTTTCGGTCAACAACAAACAGTGCAGGCGGCCAGGAGACCTGCCTGGCTCCGGTCAGGCGGTTTGGCCCGTCACTGGGGTTCGATCTTGGCATCCATGATGGCCTTGGCCCACTTGGCAGTTTCCAGTGCGCCGCGCTTGGCCAGGTCGTCGGGTGTGCCGGGCTGGACTGCAAAGCCGATGCCCGCAAACTTGTCCTGCACCTCGGCGCTGTTGGCGGCAGCGTTGACGGCCTGGTTCAGTTTGGTCACGATGTCAGCCGGTGTGCCCGCCGGTGCGTACACGGCGAAGTAGGCAATCAGCTCGTAGTCCTTCAAGCCCAGCGCTTCGTTCACGGTGGGCAGCTCGGGCACGGCGGGCGAGCGCTTGGCCGCCGTGACGGCCAGGCCCCGCACCTTGCCCGCCTTGACCTGGGGCAGCATGACGGCAAAGTCGGCGCTGAACATATTGACCTGGCCGCCGATGAGGTCGGTCATGGCAGCCGGGCCACTCTTGTACGGCACGTTGGTGAGCTGGATGCCGGTCATGCCAGCCATCATTTCGGTGGACACCAGTTGCGACGTGCTGGCGCTGGCAAAGGTCACGTGCGTGGGCTTGGCCTTGGCCATGTCCACCAGCTCTTTCAGGGTCTTGACCGGCACATCGTTGTTCACCGCCATGATCAGCGGCACCGACCCCATGAAGCCCACCGGGGTGAAGGCAGTGTCCTGGTCGTAGGGCAGCTTTTTCATCAGGCTTTTCAGGGCCGCGTTGGTGCTGTTGGTGCCAATCAGGATGGTGTAGCCATCAGGCGCTGATTTGGCCACGGCGTCGGCCCCCAGCATGCCGTTCACGCCAGCCTTGTTCTCCACCACAATGGGCTGGCCCAGCGTCTCGGACATTTTCTGCGCGAAGGCGCGGCCAATCTGGTCGGTGGCGCTGCCTGCTGCAAAGGGCACCACGGCCTTGATGGGTTTGTTGGGGTAGGCCTGTGCCAGGGCGGCCGATGTGAAACAGAACGTGCCGACAAGCGAGGCCAGCAGACGGAAAGAGGTACGCATGAGAAGTCTCCTGAGGTTTTTGGGCTGAAAGCAGCGCTGCATGGGTGCAATGCGCGTCCCACACAGTCTAGGCCTGCGCGCACAGGCCGCCCATTGGTGCGAACACCCATGCCTGTCCGCCCGGAGACACCTCCCGGTCTTGCCCTCCCTCTGGTCTATGCCTGCGCCAGCGGTAGCGCCAGAATGGCCGCGCTCAGCGTCTTGCCATGCGCATCCAGTGCCAGCGACCGGGTGACGCCGCCACCCAAAGCATCGTGCATCACAAAGTGCACCGCGCCCAGATGCTGCAAGCAGTATCGATGCACCGCCCCCTTGGCAATCCCGTCGTAATGCGCCCGAACCCGCTCTGGTGTGAGCAACCGCTCCAGCAATGGGTAGTTCAGCGGGTCTTTTGCAATCACCGTCAGCGTGGCCAGGTTGCCCTTGTCACCCGAGCGGGCAATGGCGATGTCCTGCAAGCGCACAGGCGCGGGGCCTGCTGCTTCCTCACTTGGCGGCTCGCCCTGCAACTCACCCGGCGACACTTCTGGCGACCCACCTGGCTTTGCGGGCACGGCTGATTCGACCGCCATGGCCGCTGCATCGTGCATCGCCACCAGCGGCGCTGGGGTCGCGTGAGCGGATGCTGAACGGGCCACCTGCTCCGGGTGCCCTGGCACGCCGTGCGTCAGCACCTGTACATGCGTCTGCACCGCCGAGCGAGGTATCAAGGCGGATGCCGCAGCAACCACCTCGCGCACACTCTGGGTGACCCCGCCACCGCCTGCAGGGCCGTTCAGGTAGAGCGCTTCCACCTCTTGCCCCACCCGCTCAGCCTGCTGGCGGGTGGCACAGCGGACCGCCAGGCGCACGCGCACCTCGTAGGGCTCGTGTGCCACACCCAGGTGGGGGCCGTGCATGGCGTTCACACCCACCAGTTCGGCCCTGTGCTCCAGGCTCGCCAGACCCGCCACCTCCAACCGGTGCCGCAGGATGGCCAGCGCCAGTTCCCCGCGCGCCCTGGCACCCGGCCCGGCGTAGCTGATTTGCCCCTCGCCAATGAAGCCATCGCGGTAACCGAGCGTCACCTTCAGCGTTTCGGGCCGGGGGAGACCACCTGCGCCTTGCACCTGCACGCGGTCATGGCCCACGGCCGCAAACCGCACCTGAGAAAAATCCCCCACCACGTCGGGCTGCAAGTAGCGAGAAGGGTCTTCCACCTCGTACAGCAACTGCGCCGTGCAGGTCAGGTGGTCCACCCTGCCCCCGGTGCCGGACAGTTTGGTGATGACCGCCGTGCCATCGGCCGACACCTCCGCCAGCGGAAACCCCACCCGGTGCAGATCGGGCACGTCGAACTGGCCAGGGTCAGCGATGTAGCCACCGCTCACCTGGGCCGCGCATTCCAACAAATGGCCCACCAGCAGTCCGGCGCCCAGGCGCGGCCAGTCGTCATCGGCCCAGCCGAAATGGTGCATCAGCGGTGCCAGGAACAGCGCCGGGTCAGCCACCCGACCGGTGACGATCACATGCGCCCCCGAGCGCAACGCCGGCAACAAGGCGTCTGCCCCCAGGTAAACATTGGCCGAAATCAGGCTCCCGCGCTTGTATGACGGTGCTTCCTTGCTATCGATCAACTCACCATCGTTGGCCAGTACCCAGGGCAACACGTCGTCGCCCGTCACCACCGCCACCCTCAGGTGGGGCAAGCCCAGCTCTCGCGCCACGGCCAGCACGGCCTGTCCAGCCGCCAACGGATTGGCCGCCCCCATGTTGGTGATGACCGTGGTGCCGTTGGCCACGCAGACGGGCAACACGGCGCGCATGCGCGCAGTCAGCAGGGGGTCAAAACCGGCATCGGGGTCATGGCTGCGCCGCAGTTGCGCCAGCGCAATGGTGCGCTCGGCCAGGCATTCAAACACCAGGGCATTCAGCTGCCCGCGCTCGGCCAGGTCGAGCGCGGGCTCAATGCGGTCACCGGCGTAACCCGCGCCCGAGCCGATTCTGAATAAGGGCGGAGACTGGATCATCTGACAAGTGTTGGTGAACAGGGGCAGTGGACAAAGCACGCAGTCTGACACGTCTTCGGCTCACGGGTTTCCTGTTGAGCCCGGCCCATCCAAACATGCCACCCCCTCAGCCTGGCGAATCCGCACCATGGCAATCACGCCAAACGGGCACTTCACCTCGCATTTCCGACAGCCAGTGCAACCCGCTTCGTCCAGCAGCACCGATGTTTTGCGCCATCCGCTTCGCTCCAGCACCAGCACGTGTTCCGGGCAGGCGGCCACACACCAGCCACAACCGGTGCATCGGGCAGTTTCGATCACGGGCAGCCACTTGGGCTTGGCAGATGGCATGTCAGTCTGATCACCCTCGCGGATCGGGGCCTCTTTGCACAAAAAACAGGCAACACGTCAACCAGCCACGCCCGGCTTGATGTTGGCAACGGTTTGCACACACTGTTCAAAGCTTATCCACAAGCTTGCACCCCAGCCAAGGGGATAACTGCAAACCCTTGTCAAATGCCTGCCGCCGAAGACAAAAAAGCCCCCAGACAGCTTGCGCCGCACTGGGGGCCCTGTGGAGCGACGGTGGGTTACAGCACTTCAAAAATGCCGCACGCACCCATGCCGCCGCCGATGCACATCGTCACGGCCACGCGTTTGGCGCCACGGCGCTTGCCTTCAATCAGGGCATGGCCCGTCAGGCGCTGGCCGCTCACGCCATAGGGGTGACCCACGGCAATGGCACCGCCGTTGACATTCAGGCGGTCAGCGGGAATGCCCAGCTTGTCGCGGCAGTAGATGACCTGAACGGCAAAGGCCTCGTTCAGCTCCCACAGGTCAATGTCCTGCACCGTCAGACCCAGGCGGGCCAGGGCCTTGGGCACGGCGAACACGGGGCCAATGCCCATTTCGTCGGGTTCGCAACCCGCCACGGCAAAGCCCAGGAACCGGCCCAGGGGTTTGAGGCCCTGTTGCTCCGCCAGTTTTTCATCCATGACCACGCACGCACCGGCACCGTCCGAGAACTGGCTGGCGTTGCCCGCGCTCACCACACCGCCGGGCAGTGCGGAGCGCAGCCCTTTGATGCCGTCGTAGGTGGTGCCAGCGCGGATGCCTTCGTCGTGCTCGACCGTGACCTGCTTGGTCATCAGGCCCATGACCTTGTCGGCCACCCCCGCCGTGACGGTGATGGGCGCAATTTCGTCCCTGAACAGGCCAGCTTCCAGTGCGGCGGCGGCTTTCTGCTGGCTGGCAGCACCGTATTCGTCCATGGCTTCGCGGCCAATGCCATACCGCTTGGCCACCTGTTCAGCGGTTTGCAGCATGTTCCAGTAGATCTCGGGCTTCTGCTTTTCCAGCGCCAGGTCTTTGAGCATGTGCAGGTTCATTTCCTGCTGCACGCAGGAGATGCTTTCCACGCCACCGGCCACATACACCTGGCCTTCGCCGGCGATGATGCGCTGGGCAGCCAGCGCAATGGTCTGCAGGCCGGACGAGCAGAAACGGTTGACTGTCATGCCCGACACGGTGATGGGCAGGCCCGCTTTCAGGGCAATCTGGCGGGCAATGTTGGCCCCCGTGGCACCTTCGGGGTTGGCGCAGCCCATGATGACGTCTTCCACCAGCGAGGGGTCGATGCCCGCGCGCTGCACGGCGTGCTGCACCGCATGGCCACCCAGGGTGGCACCGTGGGTCATGTTGAAAGCGCCCTTCCAGCTTTTGGTCAAGGGCGTGCGTGCGGTTGAAACGATGACGGCTTGGGTCATGGTGAATTCCTAAATGTGTAGCTTGAAACGCAACAAATGAAAGCGGTATAAGCTAAAAAACCTTAAAACGTCTTGCCTTCGGCAGCCAAACGGGCCAGCAGGGGCGCGGGTTGCCAGAAATTGGCATCGTCCAGCGGGTTGCGCGCAAAACGCTTCATGGCCTGTACCACGTTGAACAGCCCCATTTCGTTGGCGTAGTTCAGCGGCCCGCCACGGTGAACCGGGAAGCCGTAGCCAAAGATGTAGACGATGTCGATGTCGCTGGCCTTGTTGGCAATGCCCTCTTCCAGGATGTGGGCGGCTTCGTTCACCAGACTGAACACCAGGCGCTGCACGATTTCTTCGTCCGAAATCTTGCGGGGTGTGATGCCCAGCGCAGCGCGGTGGTCGGCAATCATCTGCTCGACTTCGGCGTTGGGAATGGCGTCGCGCTTGCCGGGCACGTAGTCGTACCAGCCTGCGCCGGTTTTCTGGCCGAAGCGACCTTTTTCGCACAGCAGGTCAGCGGTCTTGCTGTATTTCATGTCGGGCTTTTCGGTGTAGCGGCGCTTGCGGATGGCCCAGCCGATGTCGTTGCCCGCCAAGTCGCCCATGCGGAAGGGGCCCATGGCAAAGCCGAATTTCTCGATGGCCTTGTCCACCTGTTGAGGCGTGCAGCCTTCGTCCAGCAGGAAGCCACCCTGGCGGCCGTACTGCTCGATCATGCGGTTGCCGATGAAGCCGTCGCACACGCCAGACACCACCGCTGTTTTCTTGATCTTCTTGGAAATGGCCATCACCGTGGCCAGCACGTCGTGTGCGATTTTCTCGCCGCGCACCACTTCCAGCAGCTTCATCACGTTGGCAGGGCTGAAGAAGTGCATGCCCACCACGTCCTGCGGGCGGCTGGTGAAGCTGGCGATTTTGTTCATGTCCAGCGTGGAGGTGTTGCTGGCCAGAATGGCACCGGGCTTGCACACGCGGTCCAGTTCCTTGAACACGGCCTCCTTCACTCCGATTTCTTCAAACACCGCCTCGATGACCAGGTCGGCGTCCTTCAGGTCGTCGTAGCTGAGGGTGGTGCTGAGCAGCGCCATGCGCTGGTCAAACTTGTCCTGCTTGAGCTTGCCCTTTTTCACTTGCGCTTCGTAGTTGCCGCGCATGGTGCCCACGCCACGGTCCAGCGCTTCCTGCTTCATCTCCAGCATCTTCACGGGGATGCCGGCGTTCAGGAAGTTCATGGCAATGCCGCCACCCATGGTACCCGCGCCGATGATGGCCACAGACTTGATGTCGCGCTTGGGTGTGTCTTCCGGCACATCGGGAATCTTGCTGGCCGCGCGCTCGGCCATGAACAGGTGACGCAGCGAACGGCTCTCGGACGTCCACATCAGGTTGATGAACAACTCACGCTCGGCCAGCAGGCCATCTTCAAATTTCTTCTTGGTGGCAGCCTCCACCGCGTCCACGCACTTCGCGGGTGCGGGGAAGTTTTTTGCCATGCCTTTGACCATGTTGCGCGCAAACTGGAAGTAGGCGTCGCCATCCTTGTGCTTGCAAGGCAGGTTGCGCACCAGGGGGAAGGCGGAGCCATCTGCCGCGTGCTTGGCCGCCACTTCACGGGCGAACGCCAGCGCTTCTTCGGCCAGGCTGTCAGGGCTGGCCGACAACTTGTCGAACAGCTTCTGGCCTGGCAGCATGGCCAGCATCTCGGATTTGACGGGTTCGCCGCTGACGATGATGTTCAGCGCGGCTTCCACGCCCAGCACGCGGGGGAGGCGCTGTGTGCCACCTGCCCCGGGAATCAGACCCAGCTTCACTTCGGGCAAGGCAATGTTGCAGCCGGGCGCTGCAATGCGGTAGTGTGCGCCCAGAGCCAGTTCCAACCCACCGCCCATGCAGACGGTGTGGATGGCGGCCACCACGGGCTTGGCGGTGTTTTCGACCGCGCGGATCACGCTCAGCAGGTTGGGCTCCTGCAGCGCCTTGGGCGAACCGAATTCCTTGATGTCAGCCCCACCTGAGAACGCCTTGCCCGCACCGGTGAGCACAATGGCCTTGACTGCGGGATCGGCCTCGGCCTGCGCCAGAGCGGCCACGATGCCTTGACGGGTGGACAGGCCCAACCCGTTGACGGGTGGGTTGTCCAGGGTGATCACGGCCACGTCGCCGTGGACTTGGGTATGCGCTGTCATCGGGTGAATCTCCTGCAGTTGTTGTGGCTCGAGGCCAAAAGCACAAAAAAGAACGACCGTGCGAATTTAAGCGGAACCGCTGTCAGCGTGAAGACAGGGCTTGTCCCTATTGAGACAAGCCCGGCAACCGGTCTGTTCGTCAACCGAACTGTCAATCAGCAGGCAGATAGGTGCGGTGGTAGCGTTCGCCCAGCGAGGTGAGCACCTCGTAGCCGATGGTGCCTGCCCGCTCGGCTACTGCATCCACCGTGTACTGCGGCGCAATAAGGTCCAGCAATGTACCGGGTTGAATGGCGTACTCGGGCAGCGCGCTCACGTCTACCGTGATGGTGTCCATTGACACACGCCCCACCAGCGGCAGCGCCTGCTCGCCCAGCCAGGCCACACCCCGACCGCTGAGGCTGCGCAAATACCCGTCGGCGTAACCGACGGACACGGTGGCAATGCGGCTGTCGGTGGGTGCCACCCAACTGAAGCTGTAGCCCACGCCCTCGCCCGCCCGCACCGTGCGAGTTTGAATGACCTTTGCCTGCAGCCTGACCACCGCTTTCATGGGGTTGGGCCGACCCGGAACCGGTGCGACACCGTACAGCGCTGCACCTGGGCGCGCCAGGTCAAAGTGGTAGTCAGCCCCCAGGAAAATGCCCGACGAATTGGCCAATGTGGCGGGTGCCGCAGGCAACACACGCCGTGCGGCCTCAAACCGGGCCAGTTGCTGCCGGTTGGCCGGGTGCTGGGGCTCATCGGCACACGCCAGGTGGCTCATGACGTGGCTGACACGGATGCCCTGAAAGGCCGTTGCATCCTGGCTCAGTTGCGCCAGCTCGGACGCAGACAACCCCAGGCGCGCCATGCCGCTGTCCACCTGCACCACTGCGGCCAGCGTCTGGCCCGTGCTGTGTGCCAGCTGCCGCCACGCAGCAATTTGCTGGCTGCTGTTGAGCACGGGCACCAGCCCGTTGGCCAGGCACTCGGGCTCGGCACCGGGCGGCAGGCCGTGCATGACGACCACCACGGCATCGGCGGGCAGCGTGGGGCGCAGGTCCATCCCCTCGGCCAGGTGCGCCACAAAAAAGTGACGGCAACCCGCGCAGTACAGCGCGGCGGCAACCGGGCGGGCGCCCAGCCCATACGCATTGGCCTTGACCACGGCCGCGCTGTTACCAGACGCCACCATGGATTTCAACAGGCGCCAGTTGTCACAGATGGCCGCCAGATCAATGCTCAACCAGGCTCCGGCGTTGAGTGAATTCAATGACATGGCAAAAAACTCAAGCGTACCGCGCGACCGTCAGGCCTTCCATGCTGATCTCGGGTTTGCGCCCGCTGATCAAATCGGCCATGACGCGTCCGGTGCCTGCGGCCATGGTCCAGCCCAGCGTACCGTGGCCGGTGCTGAGCATCAGGTTGTCAAGCGCCGTCTCACCCAGAATGGGGGTGCCGTCCGGCGTCATGGGGCGCAAGCCGGTCCAGAACTCGGCCTTGCTCACATCGCCGCCCTGCGGGAACAGGTCGGTCACCACAAACTCCAGCGTGCGCCGACGGCCCTCGTCCAGGTTCAGGTCAAAGCCTGACAACTGCGCCGTGCCACCCACCCGAATGCGGTCACCCAGACGGGTCACCGCCACCTTGTGGGTTTCATCCATGATGGTCGACTCGGGTGACTTGGTGGCATCGGTGATGGGCACCGTGATGGAAAAGCCTTTGACCGGGTACACCGGAATGCGGATGCCCAAGGGCGCCAACATGCGGGTTGAATAGCTGCCCAGGGCCAGCACATAGCGGTCGGCCGTCAACACACCCGCGCTGGTGCGCACGCCGCTCACACGTCGCCCGCTGCGCTCAACGGACTGAATGTCCACGCCAAACCGAAAGGTCACACCGAGGGCCTTGGCTTTTTCGGCCAGGGCCTGTGTGAACTTGAAGCAGTCGCCAGTTTCGTCGCCCGGCAGGCGCAGCGCGCCAATGAACTTGTCTTTGACGTCAGCCAGCGCTGGCTCGTATTGCAGGTAACCGTTGCGGTCCAGCAGCTGGTAGGGCACACCATATTCGTTCAGTATCTGAATGTCTTTGGCCGTGCCGTCCAGCTGTTTCTGGGTGCGAAACAGCTGCAGCGTACCCTGCTCGCGCTCGTCGTACTGGATGCCAATGTCGGCACGCAGCGCTTTCAGGCAATCGCGGCTGTACTCGGCCAGTCGCACCATGCGCCCCTTGTTGACGCGGTAACGTGCCTCGGTGCAGTTGCGCAGCATGGACAGGCCCCACCGCCACATGGCAGGGTCCAGCATGGGCTTGATGACCAGCGGGCTGTGGTGCATCAGCAGCCACTGAATGGCTTTCAGCGGCACCCCTGGGCCAGCCCATGGTGCGGAATAGCCGGGAGAGACTTCGCCCGCATTGGCGTAGCTGGTTTCCAGGCCGGGGCCAGGCTGGCGGTCAACCACCTCGACCTCGTGACCGGCTCGCGCCAGGTAATACGCCATGGTGGTGCCGATCACGCCACTGCCCAGGATGAGAACTTTCATCGTTTGCTCCAGATGGTCCGGCGCTGAGCGACAACGCAGCTTGCGGACACCATGCACGGGTCTGCGCAATCTCTGTGCCAACTTTGCACAGCCGCCCGACCGCCAATGAAATCAAGCACTTAGGCGATTGTGGTGGCATGCGTCGCGACATACAAATGTATTGTTTTCGATACGATTTTGGAGTGATTGGCATCAACTTCATAAAAACATGTTTCAAAACATAGAGATACCTTACGTGTAACAATATTCATACAACGTCACGTTTTCCGTACACCTCATGCGCATCAGTGTGTTCTTCACCGACCGGGTCGGCATCGCCCAGGAGATTCTGGCCATCCTGGCGCGCCGCATGCTCGATGTGTCGGCGGTCGAGGTCGATCCGCCGCACATCTACTTTGAGGCCCCGGCCCTGACCACCGACGGCCTGCCCGCTTTGCGGGAAGAACTGCAAAGGGTGAACGGCGTACAAACCGTTGCCGAATTGGCCATGTTGCCCGGTGTGCGACGCCGCCTGTACCTGGAAGCCCTGCTGGCCTCACAGGCTGACCCGGTGCTGGCGGTTGACGCGCACGGCGTGGTGGTGCTGGCCAATGCAGCAGCGGTGGCGGCCAGCGGCATCACCGAGCTGAACCTCATGGGCAAACCACTGGCAGACCTGACCGGTGACCCGCAACTGACCAGCACCCTCATCGACAAGGCGTACCGGCTGCCCTCCACCGAGGTGCAAATGGCCAACGAGCGGTATCTGCTGGAAACCGTGGCCTTGCATGAAGACAGCGGCACGGTGGCTGGTGCCGTGCTGACCTTGCACGCGCCGCACCGCATCGGCGAGCGCCTGAGTGCGCTGCAAAACTACAACGCGGGCGGATTTGAAGCCATTCTGGGCAACTCACCCGCCATTCAGCAGTTGAAGCAGCGCGCGGTGCGCATGGCACAGGTCGACGCGCCCCTGCTCATCCGAGGCGAAACGGGCACCGGCAAAGAACTGGTGGCCCATGCCTGCCACGCAGGCAGCCGCCGCAAAGACCAACCTTTTTTTGCGTTGAACTGCGCGGCCCTGCCCGAAAGCCTGGCCGAG
The DNA here is from genome assembly GCA_002344885.1 of Comamonadaceae bacterium UBA2334. Lineage (GTDB taxonomy): Bacteria > Pseudomonadota > Gammaproteobacteria > Burkholderiales > Burkholderiaceae_C > UBA2334. Next base: position 628 of record DDUQ01000055.1, on the reverse strand, counting down.
AGCGAGCTGTTCGGGTACGCACCCGGCGCGTTCACGGGTGCGCTGCGGGGTGGGCGGCCCGGCCTGTTGGAGCTGACCGACGGGGGCACGCTGTTTCTGGATGAAGTGGGCGAAATGTCGGCCTACCTGCAGGCCAAACTGCTGCGGTTTTTGAACGATGGCAGCTTTCGGCGGGTGGGGGGAGACCGCGAGCTGAAAGCCAATGTGCGCATCATCAGCGCCACCCACCGTTCGCTGGAAGAGATGGTCAGTTCCGGCAGTTTTCGCCAGGATTTGTTGTTCCGCCTCGATGTGTTGCAACTGACTTTGCCGCCGCTTCGAGAGCGCACGCAAGACATCCTGCCGCTGGCCAATGTGTTTGTGGACAGGGCCTGCGCACAAATTGGCCGCCCGCGTGCCCGCCTGAGCAAATCGGCGGCGACGGCACTGTTGGACAACCCGTGGCCGGGCAACGTCAGGCAGTTGCAAAACGTGGTGTTCCGCGCCGTGACCATGACCGAGGCACCGGTGATCGAGGCGCAAGACCTGGAACTGGCGGTGGCAGGGTCAGCGCCCGACAGCGCCCCGCTGGAAGACGTGGCCAGCCTGGACGAGGCAGTGGCCCCCCGAGTTCGACAGCAATTCCCAA
>DDUQ01000042.1 GCA_002344885.1 Comamonadaceae bacterium UBA2334 | reverse complement strand
CGGGTGCGCTGCCCCCCGAGGGCGCTGGCGTCAGCGTGGGGCGCATTGAAATTGCGGGACAGGACATCCGCACCGTCACCCAGGCCAGTGTGCGGGCGGCCATCGGCATCGTGCCGCAGGACACCGTGCTGTTCAACGACACCATCGAATACAACATCCGCTACGGCAGGCCCGATGCCTCGCGGGAAGAGGTGGAGGCCGCTGCGCGAGCCGCCCGCATCCACGACTTCATCGTCGGGTTGCCGCAGGGCTATGCCACGTCGGTGGGTGAGCGCGGGCTGAAGCTGTCGGGTGGCGAAAAGCAGCGTGTCGCCATTGCCCGCACGCTGTTGAAGAACCCTCCCATCGTCATTTTTGACGAGGCCACCAGCGCGCTGGATTCGGCCAACGAACGCGCCATCCAGGCGGAGCTGAAAACCGCCGCCGCCAACAAGACCACGCTGGTGATTGCCCACCGCCTGTCCACCGTGGTCGATGCCCATGAAATCCTGGTGCTCGATCAGGGTACGGTGGTCGAACGCGGCAACCATGCCACGCTGTTGGCCGCCGGTGGGCGCTATGCCAGCATGTGGGCGATGCAGGAGGCCGGCGGGGACGAACGCGCCTGACGCCTGCCGCCCGTCCGTGCGACACTGAACCCAAAAGAACAGCAGGAGCGAACGTGGAAACCAAGTGGCTTGAAGACTTTGTCAGCCTGGCTGAAACCCGCAGTTTCAGCCGCTCGGCGCAGTTGCGCCATGTCACGCAACCTGCGTTTTCGCGGCGCATCCAGTCGCTGGAAGGTTGGGCGGGCACCGATCTGGTGGACCGTTCCTCCTACCCCACGCGCCTCACCCCGGCCGGGCAGATGCTGTACGAGCAGGCGCTGGACATGCTGCAGGCCCTGCAGTCCACCCGCGCCATGCTGCGCGCGCACAGCACAGCGGCGGATGACACCATCGAATTCGCGGTGCCACACACGCTGGCGTTCACGTTCTTTCCCACCTGGCTGTCGGGTTTGCGCAGCGACTGTGGCGTCATCAAAAGCCGCCTGACGGCACTCAATGTGCACGATGCCGTACTGCGCCTGGTGGAGGGGCATGCCGACCTGCTGATTGCCTACCACCACGCGTCGCAGCCCATCCAGTTGGACAGCACCCGCTATGAAATGATGCCCCTGGGGCAAGAGGTGGTGGCCCCCTGCGTGCGGGCCGATGCCGCCGGTCAGCCGCTGTTCCGCCTGCCCGGTGCGCCCAAGCACCCGGTGCCGTACCTGGCCTATGCGCCGGGTGCCTACCTGGGGCGGGTGGTGGAATCGGCGGTGAAACAGGCGGGCCAGGCGGTGCACCTGGAGCGCGTGTACGAAACCGACATGGCCGAAGGCCTCAAAGCCATGGCGCGTGAAGGCCACGGGGTGGCCTTCCTGCCGCTCAGTGCCGTGACCGGCGACATCCGCAGCGGCACCCTGGTGAAAGCCGGCGAGGGGCTGGACCTGACGCTGGACATCCGCATCTACCGCGAGCGCCCTCAGCCTGGGGACGTGTCCGAAAGCGCGGCGAGGCGCTTCTGGGACAAGCTGGCTGAAACGCTGAAACGCTGAAACGGTGAAACGCTGAAACGGTGAAACGCTGAAACGCCGTCATTTGACGAGCGGACGCACTGGCGGCCGGTCGGCCTGGACTCACCCCCGCGCAAACAACCGCATGCGCAACGGCAAGCTTGGGCAGGCCAACTGAGGGTGGCCAACCGCGGGCCGGGTTTTGGGACAATCGGGGCATGAACACCCCAGCTGTCCCCACTTCCACCACCACACCGGCTGCCTCCGCCGCGCCCGACACCCTGACCCTGATCCGCCCGGACGACTGGCACCTGCACGTGCGCGACGGCGTGGCACTGCAGGCCGTGGTGCCCCACACCGCCGCCCAGTTCGGGCGCGCCATCATCATGCCCAACCTGCGTCCGCCGGTGACCACCGCCGAGCAGGCGTTGGCGTACAAGGCCCGCATCCAGGCGGCTGTGCCGGCAGGGGTGGCGTTTGAGCCGATGATGACGCTGTACCTGACCGACAACCTGCCCCCCGACGAGATTGCACGGGCCAAAGACGCCGGCGTGGTGGCCTGCAAGCTGTACCCGGCTGGTGCCACCACCAATAGCGACGCCGGTGTGACCGACCTGCGCAAGACCTACAAAACCCTGGAAGCCATGCAGCGCGCTGGCCTGTTGCTGCTGGTGCACGGCGAGGTCACCAGCCCCGACATCGACCTGTTCGACCGTGAAGCCGTGTTCATCGACCAGCAGCTCATCCCGCTGCGCCGCGACTTTCCCGAGCTGAAAATCGTGTTCGAACACATCACCACCAAAGAGGCCGCGCAGTACGTGGCCGAGGCAGGTACCCACACCGCCGCCACGCTGACCGCCCACCACCTGCTGTACAACCGCAACGCCATCTTCACCGGTGGGGTTCGTCCGCACTACTACTGCTTGCCGGTGCTGAAGCGGGAAACCCACCGTCTGGCGCTGGTGCAGGCTGCCACCGGTGGCAACCCCAAGTTCTTCCTGGGCACCGACAGCGCGCCGCACCCCGCCCACCTGAAAGAGCATGCCAGCGGCTGCGCCGGCTGCTACACCGCCCATGCGGCGCTGGAGCTGTACGCCGAGGCCTTCGA
>DDUQ01000108.1 GCA_002344885.1 Comamonadaceae bacterium UBA2334 | reverse complement strand
GTCGCCACCCGCTGCCCGCCCGCACCACGTTCGCCCGCTGGCTGGGCAGCCAGGGCGTGACCGCACAGACGCAGGTCGTGGCCTACGACCGCAACGGCGCCAATTACTGTGGCCGCCTGTGGTGGATGCTGAAGTGGTGCGGCCACGAGGCCGTGGCCGTGCTCGACGGCGGCTGGCAAGCCTGGCAGGCCGCCGGTGGTGCCACCGCGCAGGGCGCTGAACCTGCGGCCACCCCAGCAACATTCGAACTGCGGGAACCGCTGGCAAAGCTGGTGGACACCGCCACCGTGCTGTCCGGACTCGGCAGCGCCCGGCAGACCGTGGTGGATGCCCGGGGGGCCCCGCGCTACCGGGGCGAGGTGGAACCGCTTGACCCGATTGCCGGGCACATCCCCGGTGCCTTGAACCGCCCGTTCACCGAGAACATCGGGGCAGATGGCCGCTTCAAGCCTGCCGAGGTGCTGAAAGACGAACTGACCCGGTTGCTGGGCGAGCGTGACCCGGCCACCGTGGTGCACCAGTGCGGCAGCGGCGTGAGTGCGGTGCCCAACCTGCTGGCCATGGAACTGGCCGGTCTGGGCCGCCAAACCTTGTATGCCGGCAGCTGGAGCGAATGGAGCAACACGCCCGGCGTACCGGTGGAACGCGGCTGAACCAATCCCCAATCACCCACGGCTGGCGGGAAAGCACCCCCAACTGTACTTCCACCTGCTTCAGTGGCTGTGCGCCAGCCCGCTGACCGTGGCCACCAGCAGCACGCCTGCCAGCAGCCAACCCAGCTGGGCGAGTGTTTCGCCGAGGTTCAGGCGCCGCTGGAGCTGGGGAATCAGGTCGGCCAGCGCCACGTACACAAAGCTGCTGGACGCCACCACCAGGAAAAACGGCAGCCATTCCTCCAGCTCCCGCACCAGGAAAAAGCCCACCAGCCCGCCGATGGCCGTCACCGTGCCCGCAAGCGACACCTTCACAATGGCCGTACGCTGGGTACCGGTGGTTTGACGCAAGACCACCAGATCACCCATGTGGTGGGGCACCTCGTGCGCCAGCACCGCCAGCGAGGTCACCAGCCCCAACGTCCAGTCGGCCATGAACGCCGACGCGATGAGGATGCCGTCGCCAAACGCGTGCACGCTGTCACCTGCCAGCACGGACCAACCACCCGACATGGTGCCCGGGCCCGTTGCCTGCGTCGTTGCCTGGGTATGGCCGGCGGTCGCGCCCGGCGCAGGTGCATGCCCGTCATGGCCCGGGTGCGGATGCTGATGCGGCTGGGTATGGGCGTGCGCACGCGGATGGGCGTGCGCATGCGGGTGGGCGTGCGCTTGGGAATGGGCGTGAGCATGGCTGTGCGCATGGCCGGCCGCCGCATCGTCTTGCCCATGGTGATGCTCATGCCCATGGTGGTAGAGCTCCACCTTGTCGAGCAGGAAGAAAAACACCACGCCTGCCAGGAACACCGCAAACAGGTCGTGTGCACCGGCAGACGACTCGAACGCTTCGGGCAGCAGGTGCATGAACGCCGTGGCCAACAACGCCCCGGCCGCCAGGCTGAGCATGTGGGACGTGTAACGCCACAACACACCCAGACTCAACGCCGCCGCCACCCATACGCTGCCCACACCCGCGGCCACCGTGCCCAAAACGATCAAAAACAAAGTCATAGCAAACTGTACATCAATCACAAGCGCCATCAGGACAAAAGATCAAACATTTCGGATCAGTCACCCCGCGCGCCTGCCCAACGTCCGCCCCCGATGCGAGCGACACGTGGGCACCCACTCACGCAGCCCGGCGCTCAGGCCACGCCGTGCGCCTTGAACCAGGCCAGCGCCTGCTGCCAGCCATCGTCCGCTGGTGCTTTGCGGTAGCTGGGGCGGTAATCGGCATGGAAGGCATGAGGCGCATCCGGGTACAACACAAAACGCGAGCGCCTGGCCGCTGCGGAACCGCTGGCCAGCGCCTCTTGCATGGCCGCCACCGTGCTGACCGGAATGCCGGTGTCGGCGCTGCCGTACAGGCCCAGAACCGGCCCGTTGAGGGCACCCGCCACATCAACCGGATGCTTGGGCGTCAGCGCACTGACCTGCCCCACCAGACGGCCGTACCAGGCCACACCGGCCTTGACGCGCTTGTTGTGCGCGGTGTACAGCCAGGTCTGGCGCCCGCCCCAGCAGAAGCCCGTGACGCCGAGCTTGTTCACGTCTCCACCGTTGGCGGCGGCCCAGGCCACGGTGGCATCCAGATCGGCCATCACCTGCGCATCAGGCACCTTGGAAATAACCTCGGCAATCAGCTTCGCCATCTCGGCATAGCTCTGGGCGTCACCCTGGCGGACGAACAGCTCCGGCGCAATGGCCAGGTAACCGGCCTTGGCGAACCGGCGTGCCGTGTCGGCGATGTACTCGTGCACGCCAAAAATTTCCGACAGCACCAGCACCACGGGCAAACCGGTTTTGCCCGCCGGTGCAGCACGGTAGGCGGGCATTTTGAAGCCGTTGACATCGATAGTGACTTCACCCACCACCAAACCGTCAGCCGACGTCTTGACCACAGTTTGCGCCATGACCGGGGAAACTGAAGCCGCATAACCCACACCCAGCGCCACTTGCAAGGCGGTGCGGCGCGAAGTGCCGTCCGCCGTCGCCGAGCCGGGCACGAGTGCATGCAAATCGGATTCCAGTTGGGTTGAGATCATGGGGAAGTCTCCTGTCGTTTAAAGCCATGGAAAGGGATTGCAGCGGGTGCTGCCAGCCACATCGTACCCTTGGGCCACAGACTTTGCTGACGACCTGGTTGACGAAATTGCTGGCGGCCCCTGCAGACACCACACCGGTAAGGCCCGGCCCCGTGGTCAGCCAGCGTCAGATGTCAAACCCTGGCTGGCCGGCCATCAGTGGTCTGCTGCACCTTGCGCAGACCAGACCGCCTGGTTGCGGCCCCTGCTTTTGGCCTCGTAAAGCGCCTGGTCTGCGGCCTCGAACAACCGGGTATCGACCTCGACGTCGACCGGTACGACGGTGGCACCGCCCAAACTGATGGTCAACCAGGGGCTGCAGTCAGACTCCGCGTAGGGCACGCGCTCAGCCTCGACGGCCAGACGGATGGTGTCGGCCATCTGCAGACCGCTGGCCGCAGACGTGTCGGGCAACAGGACCACGAATTCTTCGCCGCCGTAGCGGGCCAGAAAATCGGCCGGACGCTTCAAAGCCGACTGAATGGCAGCGGCTACCCGCTTGAGCGCCGCGTCTCCCGCAGCATGCCCATAAGTGTCGTTGTAGCGCTTGAACTGATCGACATCCAGCACCAGCAGCGACAACGGGCGCTGATTGCGCATGCAGCGCCGCCATTCACGCTCGTAAACCTCGGCAAACCGGCGACGGTTGGGCACCTCCGTCAGGCTGTCGATCAGTGCCAACCTCTCCAGCAAACGGCGCTGGTGGACCGCCTGGAGGTGGTTGCGCACACGCGCCCGCACAATGGGCGGATGGAACGGCTTGGCGATGTAATCCACGGCACCCAGGTCCAGCCCGCGTTCCTCGTCTTCGGGCGTGTCGAGTGCCGACACGAAGATGACCGGAATGTGCCGGGTCGTGTCCGCTGATTTCAGTGCCCGGATGACGGCCAGGCCGTCCATTTCGGGCATGAGCACGTCCAGCAGGATGAGATCGGGCACATGCGCCTGCGCCTTTTCCAGCGCCTGCAGGCCATTTTTGGCCAATATGACTTGGTAATCGTCCTGCAGCAGCTCCGTCAACAGCGTCCGGTTCTGCTTTTCGTCATCGACGATCAATAGGGTAAACGGCTTCTTCACGTTTTTGATGGGTCCAGTGCGGCTTGCATGCGTGCGACGACATGCTGAGCCTGATCGTATTCGACATCGTCGATCAAGTCACGCAACAGGGCCAGGTCGTCTTGCAAACGCGGGTGACCCAACTTGGGGGACACCTCGGCCAGCACCCGGCCGACCGATGCGTCATCGGCCTCCAGCAACTCACCGAGGCGGCGAAGCGCTGCCATTTGCTCTGCACCTGGCACAGCCGCCGACTCAACGGTGGCAGCCTGAACAGACCACCGGGCCACGGCAACCGCCACGCCCGCCACCACCCGGCGCAGTTCGGCCACGCAAGCGCCAAAATCGGGCGAAACTGCGTTGCCCTGCTCGTAACAGTCTTCCAACAGCTTGGCCAGCCGGGACAACTCCATGGCACCGATAGTGGCCGCAGCTGACTTGAGTGAATGCGCCAGGCGCCGCGCAGCCAACAGGTCACCTGTTGCCAGGGCTTGAGAGATGTCGTCGGCGGTGGACCCGAACTCGCGGTTGAAGCCACCCAGTATCTGCCGGTACAAAGCAGGCCGGTTCAGGTGGTTGACCAACCCACGTGTCACATCCACACCGACAATGTCCGGCAGCGGGTCCTGCTCGTGCGCGGCCTTGGCATCTGACGGCTCGGGTCGGTCAACCGCAGCAGCGCCGTCAACCGACGAACGAGGTGGTATCCAGCGCAGCAAGGCTGCGTACAGGGCTTCAGGGTCAATCGGTTTGACCAGGTGTTCATTCATGCCGGCTGCCAGGCTGCGCTCGCGGTCACCGCTCATGGCATGGGCGGTCATCGCCAGTATCGGCAAGTGGGAAAAACGCGGGTCTGCGCGCACCTGCTCGGCGGCTGCCAGGCCATCCAGCACGGGCATCTGCAAATCCATCAGCACCAGGTCGTAGTGGTTTTCGCGGATTTTCTCGACCGCCTGCTGGCCATTGACGGCCACATCGGCGTCCAGCCCGACTTGCTGCAAAAAGGCCAGTGCCACCATGCGGTTGAGCTCGACATCGTCCACCAGCAAAATGCGTGCATGCCGGATGGCACTGAAATCATGCCTGCGGTCTTTCTGGCGCTCGCGGTTGTCACGGTAGGTGCTGGCCAGCGAGGCACCCATCAGGGCCTCCAGCATGGCATCGTGCAGCGATGACTCGCTCACCGGCTTGGACAACACCCGCTGCAAACCAGCCGCAGCCAGCTTGTCCATCACCTTTTCGTAGCTGCCCGCCGTGATCATGAGCACTGCCGGCACGCCGCCCAGCGCAGCCGCCTGCTGGCGCATGCGTTGAGCCGTCTGTATGCCATCCAGCCCGGGCATCAACCAATCCAGCAACACCAGCTGGTAAGGGTCGCCCGCCGCAGCGGCCTGTGCCAGCTGTGCCAAGCCCTCCTCACCGCCCGCGCATGCATCGGCACGCATGCCAAAGTGCTCCAGCATGCTGGTCAGCACCGTGCGCGCACTGGGGTTGTCGTCAATGACCAGCACCCGCCTGGCTTCAAGGTGGTGCGAATGCCCGACGACCTGCGGCACATCATCGCTGACAGGCAGGGTCACACCCAGCTGGAAGCGGCTGCCTTCCCCCACCAGCGAACTGACTTCGATGCGCCCGCCCATCAGCTCAGCCAATTGGTGGCAAATGGCCAAACCCAGGCCGCTGCCCCCAAACCGCCGGGTGATCGACCCGTCCACCTGTGTGAACGGCGTGAACAAGGTGGCCAACCGGTCAGCCGGAATGCCCATGCCCGTGTCGGACACGCTGAACACCAGCGCCTCTTGGCCTTCGGGCTCAGCCGGTGTGTCAGGTGCCGGCTGCTGGGCAGGTGCAAGCCCCACGTGTAGCACCACTTCACCGGAGTCGGTGAACTTGACCGCGTTGTTGACCAGATTGGTCAACACCTGGCTGAGCCGCAACGGATCACCCCGCAAACGGCGCGGCACACCATCGTCCACCAGCACCAACAGTTCCAAACCTTTTTCCTGCGCCTTCAGCGCCACCAGATTGGCCACGTTGTTCAACAAAGGGTTCAGGTCGAACGGAATGGATTCGAGCGTCAGCTTGCCCGCTTCGATGCGGGAGTAGTCCAGCACATCGTTGATCAGCCCCAGCAGCGCCTCGGATGACTGCAGCACCTTTTCCTGGTAGTCGCGCTGTTGAGCGTCCAGACGGGTTTTCAGCAACAGCTTGCCCAGGCCGATGATGGCATTCATGGGGGTGCGGATTTCATGGCTCATGCGGGCCAGAAAGTCCGACTTGGCCCGGTTGGCATGGTTGGCGTCTGCCGTGGCCTGCACCAGCTGTGCCGTGCGGCTGGCCACCAGCGACTCGAGATCTTCGCGGTACTGGTTGAGCTCTGCATCGCGCGCCTGCAGGGCATCGAGCATGACGTTGAAACTGCGTCCCAGGCTGGCCACTTCGTCCACACCGGCTGAACGAAAGCGCTCACGCATGCCTGCATCGACCGAGACCCGCGCCATCAGCCTGCTCAGATTTTCCACCGGCCGGGAGAGTCGCCGCACGAACCGGCCCACCAGCCAGAGCGACAAGCCCAAAGCCGCCAGCAGGATGAGTGCGTTCTCAAACACGGTGCGGCGCAACGCGGACTGCATCACGTCCAGCGAGGCCGTCAGCTCCACCAGGGCGGGTGCCTCGGGTGAACCCGGCACCGGTGCCCACACGGTCATCCGGTCATCGGCCACAAACACCTGGCGCGGCGTGTCTGCCATCAGGTCTAGCAACTGCCGGGCTTCGGGCACATCGCGTGTGAACTGCGCGAACACCTCGCCTGTGCTGCTGAGCAGGCGCGCCCGCAGAATGGATGGGTTGGACTGGACGGCCGCCAGCAACCGTGCAGCCTCTGCCTTGTCTTCGAATGCCAGCGCGGCCTGGCTGTTGGTGGCCACCAGCCGGGCCTGTGACAACATCGAGTCGCGCCATTCGTTGCGGATCATCCGCTGCTGCTGGAACACACTGAGCGCAAAAAACAGCGTGGCAGCCAGCAGCAGGATCGTGGTGGTGAGCTGCACCAACCGCCCATGGATGCTGCGCGGTTGCCAACGCTTGAGCAGGGCCCGGATCATGGCTCCACCACCTTGGCCAGGCGCAGCAACTGGGCGTTGAACTCGATGCCCTGCGCTTTGGCTGCCTTGCGGTTGATCAGAATGTTCACGGGTGTACCGGGTGCCCCCATGACCAACTCGACCATGCCGCCTGCCCTGGCAAAACCGGGCACATCCGACACCGTCAGGCCGGGCGCTGTGGCCAATTTTTTGACCAGTTGATCCGCCTGGCCCGCCTCAGCCTGGGCAAAAAATACGAAATCACACCTGCCGGCATCAGCCACGGCTGCCAGGCGGGAGAAAACCACTGGGCGACCGTCGATGGGGGTTTGCGCCAGCTTCTCAAACGCAGACACGTAGGCTGCACCACCCAGCAGGCACACCGACAGCGGACGGTCGCGCGCCTCGTCAGCACGGTAGACAAACTGGGGCAGCTTGAAAAACAGGGCCGACTTGAGCGCGGGCTCGGACACAGCTGCGCTTTGCGCCCGCACCATGCCTGCACTTGCCAGCAAGCCTGCCAACAGCCAGAAGCCCGGTCGCCACATCATGACCGGCAATCAGAACCTGTAGTCAAACGACAGCATCCAGGACCGTGGCTGTTGCGGCATGTTGAAAAATGTCCGGCTGCCCGCGCCATGCGCGGCGTAATAGCGCCTGTCAAACAGGTTGTACACGTCAAACCAGAGGGTGCCGCGCCCATCGGCCAGCTTGTGCCAGCCGATGTGCAAATGGGCCACGGTGTAGCCTGGCGTCACCAACCGGTCAGGTGGCGCATTGCGGTCTCTCTTGCGGCCGTTGGTCGTGTCGCCCACCCACAGGACCTGCGGCGTGATGCTCACCGCATCCAGATACCGGAAGGTGGCACCGAGTTTGTACTTGTGCTGCGCAATAAAGGGCAGGTCCCATTTGACGCCATCACCCTCGTCCAGCCGTCCGCTGATCCAGCTGCCACTTGCCCACAGGTCGCCCGACCACGCCCGGCTCAGGCGGAACTGGTAGCGCCCCAGCACATCCAGGCCGGTTTGCCGCTGCTCACCCGCATTGCCCTTGCTCTCGGGGCTGATGAGCAACGCACCCGGAATGGCGTTGACATCGGTCGAGGGTAAGGTGACCACCAGGTTGCGGATGCGGCTGTGATAGGCATGCACTTCCAGGTTGGCATCGCGAGAAAGCCGCCAGTCCCAGGTGGCACTGAGTGTGTTGGACTTCTCGGGCTCCAGATTGAAATTGGGCACCCTGAAGCCTGTGCCTCGGTACAAGCCCGTCGCAGTCTTGCTGCCGTCAAACGACCCGAATGAACTCAAGCTCTCTTCGGGCGACGGTGCCCTGAACGCTGCGGCGTAAGAGACTTTCAGCAGGTGGGCAGCGCCGGGCCGCCAGACCACACCCACACGTGGATTGGCCGAACTGCCGTAGTCAGAGTGCCGGTCCAGGCGCAAACCTGCCGTGGTGGACCACTCGCTGTGCCAGTCGGACTGCAACTGTGCATAGGCTGACAAGTTGTGCGATGAAGCGTCGTGAACCCGCAACGGCAAGTTTGTGTTGCGGTACAGGAAGCCCTGGTCGGCTGGGGATTTCGAAGTGTCGTAAGGGCTGGGCAGGGTATGACCTTCAATCGCCTTGAACTTCTGCACCCCAACGCCCGCCTGAACACGGTGGCGGCTGTCAACCCGCCAATTGAAACTCTGTTCGACCGACACCCGTTCTGCACGGGTGTATTCGTACCCATCGGCAAAAGACGTGTAGATATTGACGTACTTGGACGATGGATCGACGGTCTGCAGTGAGTAATCGGCTACCAACTCGGCCTGCACATCGCCGCCCAGGCTGAAGCGGTGCTTCGCCCAGACAGTGTCGGTCTGGGTCAACCATGGTGCGCTGTCCAGATACAAGGCGGTTTCGGGCTTGTCGCCGGTGCTGGTCAGGCTGCGGAACACATGACGGTAGGCACCGAAAGACCATTGGGCACCCACATCCAGCCTGGCAAAGGCGCTGTGGCTGCGGATCCCGCCGGTATACGCCTCGCGGTTGGCAGCGGGCACCACCACAGTGCCGCCCAGTGTGGTGGCGTTGCGGGCCGGAAAGTCGGACGGATAGAACCGGTCGAGCGGTGCCCTGTCGTCGCGCTGCGAGTGGCCACCGACCGCAACGGCCAGCCCGCCTGCATAAGCCTTGCTGGCATAAAAAGCTGCTTCCCGCGACCCGAACCGGCCAGCGCCAACCGATACCCAACCGGTTTGCCCGGACTCGGCCACATCGGTCACGATGTTGACCACACCGGCCACGGCATCGGCCCCGTAGAGGGCCGCAGCCGGGCCGTACACCACCTCGACCTGCTTGGCCGCATACAAAGCCAGATTTTCGGCCACAGGAAAGTTGCCACCTGCCGGATTGCCCACGCGCACCCCGTCCATCAGCACCAGCAGCCTGTTGGGGCCCGCAAAGCCCTGTACCGTGAAATGGTTGTATGCCGACGACTTGGTGCCCCGCATGAAGTCCACACCCGGCAGGTCTTCCAGCAAATCGGCCAGGTTGCGGTAACGGCGCTCGCGAATTTGCTCACGCGTGAACACCAGTACGTGCGCCGGTGACTGGTCCCTCGACTCCATCTGGCGCGAAGCCGTGACGACAGGCAGGTTCATCAACTCCGCCAGCGACAACGTGGCCAGACTGTCCACCTCGCTGCCGGCTGCCACTTGCGACCAGGCCGTGCCCACAGGCAACAGTCCAGCCAGCAAACCTGCCAGCACAGCGGCATTCAGACGATACTGCGGATGTCTCATGGCAATACAACCTGGTTGGGCGGCTTGTGATGCACAGTTAGCTTGTTTTTGTTTTCACGTGAGCGACTGCATCATCCTAGCAGACAGCCCAGGCCCAAAAAAGCCGGTCGCTGATTGCAGAAATGACCGAAACATCAGCCCACCCATCAGCCAAGCAAATGACAGAGTAAAGCAGTCGTCAACCCATTATTGGGTGTTCAACGGACGGCCCGAAGTGCTACGATCAAATAAGCAGTCGTTCATGTATGGGTCACCATTCAGGCTGCACAGGCAGAAACACACTTACAAATGGGAAAAATTCATGTTTGATCGGTTTCAACTTACCCAACGCGTCTGGCTGGCTGTTGTGCTGGTGTGGATTGTGTTGGTGGTGCTCATCGCCAACGCGTTCATGGGCATGCGCTCTGCCAAAGAAGCGCTGGCCTACGTGCACGACAACCGCATGCAAGCCTCCATTGCGCTGGGCAACATGCGCCGTGGTTACCTGGTCAACCGCATGGAAATGTTGCTGATGTTCCAGCACGCCCCTGATTCGCCACTGCTCGCAGCACACGACCATCCCATCACACTGCACCTGGACAACATCGCCAAGCTGCGCGACGTGAACAACGAGGCACAAAAAATCGTCGAGTCGCGCGACATCACGGCCGAAGAGCGCGCCTTGCTGGAAGACATGCTGGCCAAACGCAAAGCCTGGCAAGCCAAGCGTGACCAGGTGATGGAAGCAATGAAGAAGGACGACTTCTCCGCCGCCACCATGCAGTTTTTCCTGGTGGCTGGCCGGACCGAAGGGGCGGCTTTCGAAGCCGCCATGACCGCGCTGGTCAAGTTCCAATCAGAACAGGCGCAAAAAGAAACCGCTGCGGCTGAAAGCCGTTACCAGACCAGCCTGGCCATTTTCGTCGCTGCCATTGTGCTGGGTGCCCTGCCCATGACCCTGTTCCTGATGCTGACACTGCGCCGCATGTCCAAAGGTTTCTCGGTGGCCGATGACGCAGCCACATCCATTGCCCAAGGTGACCTGACCCACCGCATCGACGCCGACGGCGACGATGAAATCACCCACCTGTTGCGCCAGATGGGTACCATGCAGGGCAACCTGCGCGCGTTGCTGGGCCGAGTGGTCACGGGTGCCGATGCCATTGCCAGCGCGTCGTCTCAAGTGGCCAGCGGCACGCTGGACCTGTCTGCCCGCACCGAGCAACAAGCCAGTTCGCTGGAGCAAACCGCCTCGGCCACCGAGCAGTTGCAAAGCACCGTCAAGCTCAATGCCGAGAGCGCCGGCCAGGCCAACCAGATGGCCGAGACCGCATCGGTCGTGGCCAGCCGTGGCGGCGAGGTGGTGAGCCAGGTAGTCCACACGATGGACGAGATCAACACCAGCTCGCGCAAGATTGTGGACATCATTGCCGTGATCGACGGCATTGCCTTCCAGACCAACATCCTGGCGCTGAACGCAGCGGTGGAAGCCGCCCGGGCCGGTGAACAGGGGCGCGGGTTTGCGGTAGTCGCATCCGAGGTGCGCTCGCTGGCACAACGTTCGTCCACGGCGGCCAAGGAAATCAAGACGCTGATCGACGAGTCGGTCAACAAGGTCGAGGCCGGTACCCAGCAGGTCGGTCAGGCCGGGGAAACCATGCAGGAAATCGTGACGGCCATCGAAGGCGTGACACAGATCATGCGTGACATTGCTTCATCCAGCTCCGAGCAGGCGCAGGGCATTTCCCAAATCAACCAGGCCGTGGCACTGATGGACAGCGTGACGCAACAAAACGCCGCGCTGGTCGAAGAGGCGTCAGCCGCATCCGCCTCGCTGCAGGAACAGGCTCAGGCCCTGAAGCAGGAAGTCAGCGCTTTCAAACTCTGATAATTCAGTAGCTGAAAATGCCCGTCAGACAAGCGCTGGCGGGCTTTTTTTATGATGTTTTTTGCCTGCAGCCGCCCCACGGTCTGGCCAGCAACCCCAGCACGGCCAAGGCGGCCATGACACACGCGCCGCTGGGCCAGTCGAACACACCCGACACCACCAATCCCACACTGCCCACGGCCAGCGTTGCGCTGGCAACCCACCACGTACGCCAGTTCAGCGCCAACAATCGGGCAGGAACGATCAACCCGGCAAACACGAGCCACAGGCCCAGCATGCCCACCGTCAGGCTGGCGACCACTGCAAACCAGGCATAGAAGACGGCATCGGACCCGACACCCATTGCCCGCCCTGTGGACCAACGTTGCCAGCACTGGCTGCCGATGGCCAGCGCAGCCAGCCAGCCAACCTGCGGCCAGTCAGCCCAGAGCACATCCGCCGCCAGCAGGGCAGACAGGTGCTCACGCCCATGTGGCGCCTGGCTGGCACCCAGCACGGCCAGGGCCGCACCCAGCACATACACCAGGCCGATGAGCGCCTCGCGGTGCGCCGGATGGCGGCGCGCCAGTTGGCTCACCCAGGCCGCGGCCAGCAATGCACCCACCAGCGCGGCACCGCGCACACTCCAAGGCCCCGGATGGTCCTGCCACCACGCCCACCACAGGGCCGCGGCTGCGGCGGCCTGTGCCACCGCCAGGTCAATGAACACCACGCCCCGCTGCAGCACCTGCTGCCCCAACGGTGCCAGCGCCGCCAACCCGAAGGCCAGCGCCAGCACCGACGGCAGCCACCACGGCCACAGGGCCCACTCGGGCACATCCGGCATCATCATCGTTGGCCCCGCCCGTTCAACCACCGCCTGGCTGCGCGGCCAGCAGGCGTGACAACAAGCCGTCAAACCAGATGACCAGCGCATCCGGCTGGAGTGGATCGTCCACCGTGGCTGGCAACACCACCACCGGGCTTCGGCCACGCAACTGCTGGGCCAACCAGCGGGCCGAGCGGTCGTCCTGGTAACTGGCCACCACAATGGCTGCAGGCGGTTTGACGGTGAGGTGCTCGCGCAAAGCGCCGAGGTGGCCCGGTGTCGGGGGCATGCCGGGTTTGGGCTCGAGGTCGGCCACCATCTCCACCCCCAACCAGTGCCAGAGGTAGCCGAATGTGGTGTGCTGCGCCGCCACCTGCCTGCCCTTCCATGCACGCCCTGCCGCTGCCCAGCGTTCGGTATGGACCTGCCACTGCCTGGCCCACACCGCCTGCCGCTGCGCAATGGCTGCGGCCTGCGCGGGCCAGATGTGGCCCAGGCGTTCAGACAGCGCCTCGGCCACTTCGGCCAGCCGGCGCGGGTCGGTGTGCAGATGCGGATTGCCTTCGGGGTGCACATCCCCCGCAAAGGGGTTGAGGGTGGCCGGCTGCGGGTCGATCAGGCTGGCGTGGTCTGCCGCGTAGAACATGCCGGGCTGACCGTCCTGTACCCTGGGGTTGGCGGCACGCTGCTGCAGCATGGGCAGCCAGCCGGCTTCCAGTGCCGCGCCGGTGCACACCGCCAGATCAGCGCTGCGCAACTGGGCAATCAGGGCCGGGCGGGCCTCGATGTGGTGTGGGTCTTGCCGTGCATGGGTGGCCACATGCACCTTCGCCTGCGGCAGCATTACGCGCACGAGGGCTGCCCATTCGGGCTCGCATGCGAACACGGTAGGCACCTGGGCGGCGGCACCTGTCACCCAGGCGCACAGCCCGGCTGCCAACCAGGCACGCCAGCGCAGCGGTTGACGGCCCCCCGTTTTGGCCAGCAGGGCGTCAGAAGCTGTGCGCACCGTGGGCTCCAAAGCTCAACACATAGTGCAGTTGCACCGAGCGCTTGGCCGCGCCCTCCACCCCCACCGCACCCGATTGGCTGGACAGTTGCAGCCGCACGGTCTGCGCGTGGGTGGGCTTGTAAGCCACCATCACAGATTGTTCGCGCAAGCGCACGTTGTGGAAGTGGTCATCGTGCGGACTGCGGGCTTTCAGCCAGTCCAATCGCACGCCGGTTTCCCAGGCGGCCGACCAGCGCCAAACGGCCATGAGCGACTGTGCCTCGTGTCGGTCTCTGGTTCGGGCGAAGCGGTTGATGCCGCTCACCCGCGCCCATTCGCCCACCACTTTCAACTGTTGATCGCGGTTGTTGCCGTCGGGTGCCCATTTCCACGCGGCATCCAGCAACACCATGTTGCGCCCACTGAAGGCGGCTCCGTGGGCGTGCGCATGGTCGTGGGCGTGGTCATGGCCCGCTTCGCCACCTTCGGAGCCCTCTTCTTCCAACGCCGCCTCGCGCCGGTTGTGCACCCAGGCGGCACCCAGTTGCCAACTGTGCGACTTGCCCCAGTCGTCACCCAGCTTGGCGCTGAGCGTGACCGCACCGGGGCTGCGGGCGCGGGAGGCCTCTTGCACCAGTTGCTTGCCGGTGAACACCTCCAGGCCCGTGCGCAGATAAAACGGCGTGGGTGCCGTCCAATTGACGCGGAATCCATCGTCAAACCAGTGCCCCCCCAGAAACGCGCGGTACAGCAGCGGGCGCTCGACAAAATCGTCGGCATGCGGGTGCTGTTCGTTCAGGTAGCCGATTTGTGACGGAAAGCGCCCTGCCCGCACCTGCAGCCCGGCAGGCAGGCAGCGGGTTTGCACATAGGCCTCTTCCAGTTCCGCCTCCACTTTGCCGTCGTGGGCATGTGCCGCCACAGTGAAACGCGCCTCCAGCGCCTGCCCCAGCGGCCCGGCTGCACTCACGTCGCTGTGGCCCAGTTGAAGGCCCTTTTCGCGCTGGCCCAGTGCCAACCCGCGCGAGGTGTGTGCCACGTCCAGCACGGCCCCCACACCCCAGGACTCCGACTCGGCGGCCTGTGTGGCCTGGGCCATGCCCAGGCACATCAGCGCAACTGCGAATGCAGTGGGCGATGCAGGTCTGCGCGGCATCATCGCGTAATACCCGTCCAGGTGATGGCCGATGGCGTGAAGCCCAACGCCGTGCGGCTGACCACAGCACCGGTCTGGCTGTTGACCGTGACCAGCTGTTTGGCCACAGGGTCGGTCACATACAGCTCGTCTTTCGCGCCGTTGGCCACGATGGCTGGCCACGGCGCAGCGGTGGGCATGGTCGGCACCACGCCTGCTACCACCGGGCCAGCCGCCCATGCGTTGGCCTGACGGATCACCATGCGCAATGCCCCCTGGTGGTCCAGCACAGCAAAGCGCGAACCGCTGCGGTCAAACGCATGGGCCCGACGCACAAAGCCGGCCTCCCAGCCAGGTAGGGTCAGCGCAGCCGATGTACCTGCGGCGGCATCGATGGCAAAGAAGCGCGTGGTGACGGGGGGCGCTGCAGTGGTGCCTTCGGTGCCCACGCCGATGAACTGCCCGGACAACTTGGGATGGCCCACCACTGTGCTCACGCGAAGGGGCGTGACCACCTTCTGGTCAGTGACTGCCGTGGCGCTGGTGTGGGTAACCACGACCACCCCATCCCTGCAGCCCACCACGGTGTGGCTGCCACTGCTGAACGAGCCGTGCATGCCATCGCAGCGCGTGCCCAGGCGGCGGTCATAGGTGTAACCCGTGCCACTGCGCTGGTACAACTCCAAGTGTGTCGGCAGCGTGTCGGGCGCATCTGAAGCCCTGGAAACAGTCAGCAGTTTGTTGCCAACTGGCTCGGCAAAGCCGTGCACGGCGTAGGACAGGTCCAGCGAGGCGGCCGTTTTTTTACCCCCAATGGAATCGTCGGTCAGCAGGCTGACCTTGGCAGTCTGTGGTGGGGTAGCTGTGGCACTGCCATCGAAATACACAGTGGCCTGCACACCGGTCTGCACATCGAAATGCGACGGTGCGGTGCCTGCCAGCGTCCAGTCCACCTTGGTGGTGGCTTGCTTGTAGTCGTGCAAATGATCGCCGTGGTCCTCCTGCCAGATGCCGCCGTCAATGAACTGCACCTTGCCCGCCGCGCCCTGGTAGGCCAAGGCATAACGACCATTGGGACTGGTGTACAGGGCGGAGGGTGCGCTGTCCATTGCAATGGTGACCGCAACGGCTTTGCTGTCCAGATCGAACACGCGCACGCCGGTGGCAGCATTTTCGGCGATGGCCAAGCGGCCAGCGGTGTCGATCACGGTGTCGGTGTGGGCGTGCTCATCGCCACCACCACCGCAGGCACTGACCATCGCAGCAGCGGCCAGCGCCACCACAGAGCGACGGGAAAACATCATGGGCATGGGTGTCATACAAACTCCTGAGTGAAAAAAAGCGTCAGAGAAACTCAACCGTTGATTGGGGGCACATCCAGCACCAGCACCAGTCGGGTCAACCCGCTGCCGCCAATGCGCGGCGAGCGGTGGACGACGCCCCCATCGTGCGGCTGGCCTGGCCAGCCACAGCCTTTGAACAGGGCGACATCGCCCGTGGCCATGGCTTGTGCGTA
Organism: Comamonadaceae bacterium UBA2334; assembly: GCA_002344885.1. Taxonomy (GTDB): domain Bacteria; phylum Pseudomonadota; class Gammaproteobacteria; order Burkholderiales; family Burkholderiaceae_C; genus UBA2334. The sequence goes on along the minus strand of DDUQ01000108.1, from coordinate 16,604 downwards.
AGGGGTGTCTTCGTCGGGCTGGACCATGACCGAGGGTGCGTGCTCGGGCCACACCCACTGGGTGCCCGGACCCCGGCAGGTGCAGATCAGCCGCAATGGCACGCAGTCGCGGTGCCAGCGGCGACAACCGTTGTGGCTGAGCACATCGAGCCGCATCTGCACGGCAGGGCAGCCTCTCAGGCGCGCAAACATGGCCACGAGGGCTGCCACATCGGCCACCCATGCGTCGCGGGCGGGGTGACGCTGGGTGCCACTGGCATCGCACACGGCGTGAACCGTGCGGTCCGCTTCCTGGGGTTGCAGCGTCAAACGGCAGGTGGGCAACGCTTCTGGCAGCAGTGAGCTGAGCCAGGCACCACTTGCCCAGTTGGGGCGTTGCCACAACGCCAGCTCGGTAGCGGGCTGGCGAATGCCTTGCAAGGTGTCGGCTGTTGCTCCGCAGATCACGGCGGGCGATGACAACACCGCGTCAAACATCTGCACCCTCTTCCACACGCACCCAATTCGGAAACGGGTATTTGAACTCCGCCCAGCCCTTCATGCCTTTGCGGGTTTCGGTGAAGTTCAGGTGCATGGCCTTCCAGGCTTGCTCGATGGCAGCGCGGTCCATGTGGGTGCCGATGAACACCACCTCGTTGATGCGGTCGCCGTACGGCTCTTTCCAGTTCTTCTCGATGCCTGCGCGGGCGGGCGTGCCTTTGGGTGGCCAGCGGTCTCGCGGGGCCGATGCCCACCACTGCCCCACGGGTTCATGCGTGGCCACGTTGCCCGCGCGGGAGTAGCTGACCACCCACTGCGGGCGGCTGGCCAGCCAGGTGTAGCCCTTGGCGCGCAGCAGACCGCCAAAAGGCATTTCCATGAATTCGGCCAACCGCTGGGGGTGCAGCGGTTCGTGGCTGCGCAGCACAAAGCTGTGGATGCCATAGGCCTCGGTTTCTGGGGTGTGGTGGCCTTCCAGCTCCTGCGCCCAGCCGGGCATGGCGCTGGCGCGTTCCAGGTCAAACTTGCCAGTGCCCAGCACTTTGGTCAGAGGTACCACACCGTGGTCCGCGTACACCACCTCGGCCACGGGGTTCAGCGCTTTGATGACGGCCGTCACCTGGTTGCGGCGGGCTTCGTCCACCAGGTCGATCTTGTTGACCACAATGACATCGGCAAACTCGATTTGCTCCATCAGCAGCGTGGCCAGGCTGCGGTTGTCGTCCTCACCCGCCGTTTCGCCCCGCTGCGCCAACAGGTCTTTGCTGGTGTAGTCGCGCAGCAGGTTGAATGCGTCGACCACGGTGACCATGGTGTCGATGCGCGCCACGTCGTTGAGGGAGTCGCCGTTCTCGTCTTCAAAATCGAAGGTGGCGGCCACGGGCATGGGTTCGCCAATGCCGGTGGATTCGATCAGCAGGTGGTCGAACCGGCCCTCCGCCGCCAGACGGCGCACCTCCACCAGCAAGTCTTCGCGCAGGGTGCAGCAAATGCAGCCGTTGCTCATTTCCACCAGCCGCTCGTCGGTGCGCGACAAGGCGGCCCCCGATTGCGCGGCCGAGCGGTCCACCAATGACGCATCGATGTTGACGTCGCTCATGTCGTTGACGATGACCGCCACCCGCAAGCCTTCGCGGTTGGCGAGGACATGGTTGAGAAGGGTGGTTTTGCCCGCACCCAAAAAACCGGATAGCACCGTCACGGGCAAACGACCGCGTTTGCCCTGCTCCACTCTGAACGCCTGCATGGGATGCTCACACCTTTGTCAGTCGTCACGTCTGACAAAGGTGACCACCACCCCGCTAACGCAACAGGGTGGCGATATTAACGCAATTCAATTGCGTTAAATCACAACCCCTCAATGCGCCCGTTCCCAGTTGGGCCCGAAGCCCACCTCGGCCAACAGCGGCACCTTCAGTGCAGCCACACCGGCCATCAGGCGCGGCACCTCGGCGCGCACCCAGTTCACCTCAGACTCTGGCACCTCGAACACCAGTTCGTCGTGCACCTGCATGATCATTTTTGTGCCGCGCTGCTGCGCATCCAGCGCATGCTGCACCGCCACCATGCTGAGCTTGATGAGGTCAGCCGCCGTGCCCTGCATGGGGGCGTTGATGGCGGCGCGCTCGGCGCCCGCGCGGCGCGGGCCGTTGGGGCTGTTGATTTCGGGCAGGTACAGCCGGCGGCCGAACACGGTCTCCACGTAGCCCTGCGCTTTGGCCTGGGCGCGGGTGTCGTCCATGTAGCGCTTCACACCGGCAAACCGCTCGAAGTAGCGCTGGATGTAGTTTTTGGCCGCCGTGTTGTCAATGCCCAGCGCCTTGGCCAGGCCAAAACTGCTCATGCCATAGATGAGCCCGAAGTTGATGACTTTGGCATAGCGCCGCTGTTCGCTGCTGACCTGCTCCAGGCCGATGCCGAACACCTCGGCGGCCGTGGCACGGTGCACGTCCAGGCCGTCGGCAAAGGCCTTCAGCAAGGCCGGGTCACCGCTGATGTGCGCCATAATGCGCAGCTCGATCTGGCTGTAGTCGGCGCTGGCAATCTGGCAACCCGGCGGGGCCACAAACGCCTCGCGCACCCGCCGGCCCTCGGCAGTGCGCACGGGAATGTTCTGCAGGTTGGGCTCGTTGCTGCTGAGCCGCCCGGTCACCGCCACGGCCTGCGCGTAGTGGGTGTGCACCCTGCCCGTGCGGGGCGTGGCCAGCAAGGCCAGCTTGTCGGTGTAGGTGCCTTTGAGTTTGCTCAGGGACCGGTGTTCCAGAATGCGGGCGGGCAGCGGGTAGTCTTCTGCCAGCTTTTCCAGCACCTCTTCGTCGGTGCTGCGCGCACCGGTGGCGGTTTTTTTGATCACCGGCAAACCGAGCTTGTCGAAAAAAATCTCACCCAACTGCTTGGGGCTGGAGAGGTTGAACGGCTGCCCGGCAATGTCGTACGCCTCCTGTTCCAGCTGCTGGATGCGCTGTCCCAACTCGTGGCTTTGCGTGGCCAGTGTGGGCGCATCGATGAGCACGCCGTTGCGCTCGATGCGGTACAGCGCTTCGCTGCTGGCCATTTCCAGCTCGTACACAAACTGCAGGCCGCTAGGTTGCGCTGGCGCTGAGCCAGCCGCCGCTTCAGCTGCCGGTTCGGCGTCGAAAATCAGGTCCGCCTGGGCGCTGGCGGGCGGCGCGGGTGGCGTGGCCACCTGCGCGCTGGCCTGCAACAGGGGCCACAAGACACGGTGCACCGCCAGGGTCTGTTCGGCATCCTCACCCGCATACGCAGCAGCCTTGGCCACATCGACCTGGCTGAACGGAATCTGGTGCGCGCCCTTGCCGCACAGGTCTTCATAGGTGATACCGCCCCGCCCCAGGTGGCGTTCGGCCAGGCTGGACAGGCCATGGGGGCGGTGCACCTCCAGCACGTAGCTCTGCAACATCGTGTCGTGGGCATAACCCTTCACCTCAATGCCGTGGTTGGCCAGCACATGCCGGTCGTATTTGACGTGCTGCCCCAGCTTGTGGACAGCGGGGTCTTCCAGCCAGGGCTTCAGGCGCGCCAGCACCTCGTCCCGAGGCAACTGCACGGGCGCATCGGGGTAATCATGGGACAGCGGGATGTAGGCGGCGTGGCCAGGCTCGACGCACAGGCTGATGCCCACGATCTGAGCGGCCATCTGGTCCAGCGAGGTGGTTTCGGTGTCCAAAGCCGTCAGTTCGGCCGCCTGAACCCGTGCCAGCCAGGCCTCAAACGCCGCCCAATCGGTCACTGTGTCGACCTGCACCGTGCTGGCGACAGCCGGCGCGGCGCTTTCGGACGTGGCAAACAAATCGCCGGTGCCGCCCGGCTGGGCCGCCTGCGCGGCGGGCTCCGTCCGGCCTGCCTTCGCAGGGGTAGTGGGCACCGACGCCCCGCTCCCCCGCTCGGCCATGGCCCGCACCAGGCCTTTGAAGCCAAATTTGGCATAAAAATCGGCCAGGGCGCTTGAATGCTGGGCACTGACAGCTATGGAATCGAGACTGGGCAACCCAGGCACATACCCGTTCAGGTCGCAGTCGGTCTTGATGGTGACCAACGCGCGCCCGGTGGGCAACCAGCCCAGGGCATCGCGCAGGTTCTGCCCCGCCACGCCCTTGACCTCGTCGGCCCGGGCCACCAGCGCGTCGAGCGAACCGAACTCCTGCAGCCACTTGGCAGCGGTCTTGGGCCCCACTTTGGACACACCGGGCACGTTGTCCACCGCATCACCCACCAGGGTCTGGAAGTCGATCATCAGCCTGGCCGGTACACCAAACTCGGCCTCCACGCCCGCCAGGTCCCGGCGCTTGCCATTCATGGTGTCGATGATGGTGATGTGTTCAGTTACCAGTTGCGCCAGGTCTTTGTCGCCGCTGGAGATCACCACGTCGAAGCCCTGCGCTTCGCCCGCACGCGCCAGTGTGCCGATGACATCATCTGCCTCGACCCCAGGCACATTCAGCACCGCCCACCCCAGCAGGCGCACCACTTCGTGGATGGGTTCGATCTGTGCCCGCAAGTCGTCTGGCATGGGTGCCCGGTGGGCTTTGTAGTCAGGGTACAACGCATCGCGGAACGTGGGGCCGGACGCGTCGAACACACAGGCCACGTGGCTGGCGGGCACGTCTTTGGCCAGGCTCTGCATCATGTTGACCATGCCCCGGATGGCACCGGTGGGGGCGCTGGATGGGTCGCCGGCCACGGCCCGCAGGTCGGGCATGGCGTGAAAGGCACGGTACAGGTAGCTGGAGCCGTCTACCAGCAGCAGGGTGGGTCGCTTGTCAGTCATGGCGCGCATTGTCGGGCATGGGCCGTGCGACAGCCGCAAACCCTGGACTGGAAGCCGCCCGGAAAAACGCTCTCAATGCCACTGCCTCGCTACTGCCGCGCTGCTACCCCGCCACTACCACGCTGCTGCCCCGCGACCCGGCAGGCGACCCTCCAAGCGACCCACCAAGCGATGGCCACGCCCCTGCCGGGCCGATGCGGCCTTGGCTTTTACAATCGGGCATGACCATTTTTTCCATTTCTGCGCTTTCTCCTGCCCGTCTCGTTGCCGCTGCCTGCCTGTTGGCCGGTGCAGCCGCCTGGGCACAGGAAGCCCCGACCGACACCGCACCCAACCAGCGCCTGCAGCGCATCACCCATGAAGATGCCGGCAGCCGGGTCGATGAAGTGCGCATCGGCGGCGTCACGCGCCAGATAGATGTGCAAACCAAGTCGGGCCTGCCGGGCTACCAGATCCAGCCCAGCGCCAGCCCGCAAGGCAGTGCCATGCCTGCTGGCGAGCGCACCGGCAGCCAGGGCAGCGCAGGCCGCACCAGCTGGCGTTTGTTGAATTTTTGATCCCTTTCGGGCTGCCACGGGCAGCTGCATCACATGGCTGTATTCACACCGGTCACCACGACCGAAGCAGGCGAACTGCTGACCCGTCTGGGCTTGGGCACGCTCACCGACATGCAAGGTTGCGCAGGCGGCATCGAGAACACCAACTACTTTGTGTCCACCGAGCGCACAGGGGCGGTGCACGACTATGTGCTCACACTGTTCGAACGCCTGAGCTTCGAGCAACTGCCTTTTTATCTGCACCTGATGAAACACCTGGCTGGCAAGGGCATCCCGGTGCCCGACCCGGCAGCCGATGCCCAGGGCAACATCCTGCACACCGTCAAGGGCAAGCCAGCGGCTGTGGTGAACAAGCTGCGTGGCAAAAGCCAGCTTTCGCCGCAGCCTGCACATTGCGCAGCAATGGGCGAAATGCTGGCCCGCATGCACCTGGCCGGGCAAGACTTTGACCGCATTCAGCCCAACCTGCGCGGCCTGGCCTGGTGGAACGAAACCGTGCCTGTCGTGTTGCCGCACCTGAACGCCGACCAGGCCAATCTCATCAGCGCGGAACTCGCGTTCCAGAACGAGGTGTCGGCAACGGCAGCCTATGCGGCCCTGCCCAAAGGGCCGATCCATGCCGATCTGTTCCGCGACAACGTGATGTTCGAGGGCGAGACCCTGACCGGCCTGTTCGACTTTTACTTTGCCGGTTGTGACAGCTTTGCCTTTGACCTGGCCGTCTGCCTGAACGACTGGTGCATCGACCTGCCCACAGGCGTTCACGATGCCGCCCGCGCCCAGGCCATGCTGGCCGCCTACCAGGCCGTGCGTCCGCTCACCGATGCGGAACGCACCTTGCTGCCTGCCATGTTGCGTGCCGGTGCGTTGCGATTCTGGGTGTCGCGCCTGTGGGACTGGCACCTGCCGCGCGAGGCCAGCATGCTCAAACCCCATGACCCCACCCACTTCGAACGTGTGTTGCGCCAGCGCGTGACCACCATGACAGACCTCGCAGCCTGGATGCAGGCGTGAACAAGGCCCACCCATGAAACTCAACATCGTGCCCGCCAGCACCGGCCTGCAATGGGTCAAAGCGGGCATCCAAACCTTCTTCAGGCAACCCCTGGCACTGGGAGGGCTGTTTTTCATGTTCATGGGGGCCGTGTCGATACTGGCCATCGTCCCCGTGCTGGGCAATCTGCTGGCCTTGGTGCTGCTGCCTGCCGCCACGCTCGGATTGATGGCCGCTGCCCGACAGGCTGCCGATGGTGTGTTTCCCATGCCCAGAGTTCTTGGCACCGCCTTCGCGGCGGGCAAGCAGCGCATGACGAGCATGCTGAAGCTCGGTGTGCTGTACGCAGCCAGTTTCGTCGTCATGCTGGCGTTCACTGCGCTGGCCGATGGCGGACAGTTTGCAGGTGTCTACCTGGGCCAAACTGAACTGACGCAGGACATCGCCAGCTCGCCCGCCTTCCAGGCTGCATTGTGGGTGGCGCTGGCCTTCTACGTGCCGCTGGCAGCAGCTTTCTGGCATGCACCCGCACTGGTGCACTGGCACGGCATTTCCCCGGTCAAAAGCCTGTTTTTCAGCACGCTGGCCTGCTGGAAAAACAAAGGTGCCTTGTTGCTCTTCGGGCTGGGGTGGGTGGGCATGTTTGTCCTGGGCGGCATCCTGACCAGCGTGGTGGTCTCGCTGGCCGGCGGCGGTGCGTTGGCCCGGGGGCTGGTCATGCCTGCGGTGATGCTGATGGCCTCGATGTTTTTTTCGTCGCTGTACTTCACATTCCGCGACAGCTTCCTGCTCGACCAGTCTGAAGATGCGCCAAAATCAGCGGCCTGAGGCAGCGCCAACGGGCGTTTGCCGCTCTGTACCGTGTTTGAACAGGAATGACCCATGGCAGAACACACCCTCAGCGGACGACACCCCTCCGAAGTGACCTGGTTCCAGCGCCGCCAGACCTTGCAGGCTGCGGCAGCCTGGGTAGCGGCAGGCGGCTGGTCTGCCGCAGCAGCGCAGCAGCGCAGCAACATCGTCGAGCTGGAGGGCGATGCCATCCTCAACGGCAGCGCCTTGCGGCCCGACACCACCATCCAGACCGGCGATGTGATTGAAACCGGGCCGCGTTCCAGACTGGTGTTCGTCATCGGCAACTCGTCTTTCCACGTAAGGCAGAACTCGAGGCTGGCGGTCGAACGCGGCGCATCGCTGAACGCTGTCAGCTTGCTTCGGCTGCTGACTGGTGCCGTTGTCAGCGTGTGGGGCAAAGGGCAGTCACGCCGCATCGTGACACCCACCCTGACAGCAGGCATCCGTGGTACCGGTGTGTACACCGAGATTTTTGCGGACAGGGACAACCGCAGTTACCTCTGCAATTGCTACGGCACCATTGACCTGAGCACGTCGAACGACAAGGTGACATCGCAGGCTGAATACCACCAGGCTTTCTGGGCTGACCGGCGCGGCAGTGAAGAGGTCGTGCTGTCGCCGGCCAAGGCCATCAATCACACCGACGAAGAACTCGAATTTCTGGCGCGGCTGGTTCAGCAGCGCACTGCCTGGCAAATCAGCGGCAAAAAAGGCAGCAAGGAAAGCGGCACTTACTGACGCAAGGGCCAGGCCACGTCGCGACTTTGCCGACAAACGTGGCGCGCCTCCGACACGCTGCGAATTTCAGTAGCTAATTGCGGCGAGGCTCAGCCATAATTTCTGCTCAACCGTCGGCGGTCGCCTGTCGACAGCATCGAATCAAACCCGACAGGGTCACAGGAGTTCTGTCTTGAACATACCCTTTTCCACCAGCGCGTGCGCCGCGATTGTTCTCGCCACATTGGCAGGCTGTGCTCAATCTCCCATACCCGTCGGGGGCAACTTTGACATCACCGAGCAGAAGAAGGTTCGCTCGGCGGGTCACTGGCAGGTGGTGGCACGCGACGCAGCGCGTGAAACCCTGAAGATGCTGGACGAAGCCGGCGTGGCGTCCAACGCACGGCTGTCGGTCACACCCCCGGCCCAGGCCACGTCGTTTGAAACCACCTTCCACGAAATGCTGACCACCGAACTCGTGCGCTCCGGTCGCCGGGTGACCACCAGCTCGCAGAACGTGCTGGCCATCAGCTACAAAGCCCAGTTGGTGGTGCACAAGAGCGAGCGTCCGCACTTTGTGCCCGGCATCTACACCATGCTGACAACGGGCGTTGGCGTGGTTCACGGTTTGCGCAACCAGCATTTGGACGCGAAGCTTGCTGGGGCAGTCGGCATCGCCGCGATTGCAGATTACGCCGCCAGCGTGAATTCCGGCGGCCCGACGCACACCGAATTGGTATTGACCACCTCGGCAAACACGCCTGACCAGATCCTGACCCGCAAGACCGATGTGTACTACATTGAGGATGTGGACAACACCCTGTTCCGCACAGCCCCCGAATTCAAGACCATGAAGGTGGTGAGCCAATGAAGCGCGTTGCATTGCCCCTGATGCTCGCCGCCGCTGCCCTGCTGACGGCCTGCGCGTCACAGAACACCGGTGTGTACATCAAGCCTGAACCCACCTACGAAGAAGCCAAAGCCAGCAAGTTTGTGGTGGCCAACCGCGAGGCCATCGACGCCCTGCTGGCTGGACTGGACCTCCAGCCCCTGACCACCACCCCCCTGCTGGTGGCCACCGTGGTCAACGTGAACGACCTGCGCAAGACAGCCCCGCTGGGCCGCACGCTGTCCGAACAGTATGCGTCGCACCTGGTGGGCCGGGGCCTCCATGTGAAGGAGCTGAAGTTGCGCGGCGACATCTTCGTCCGCGAAGAAACCGGCGAGCTGATGCTGTCACGCGAACTGAAAGACATCGCCAAGGTCCACAGCGCTGGCCTGGTAGTCGTGGGCACATACTCGGCAGCGGCCAACTCCACATTCGTGAGCCTCAAGCTGGTGAAAACCGACACCGGTCAGATCATCCGCGGCCACGACTACGCGCTGCCCAACAACGCAGACGTGAACAAGCTGCTGTCCCTCAAGTAAGTTCTGCCTGGCCACACGCGCTGAAAGCCGCTGCAATTTCGCAGTGGCTTTTTTGTTTCCCGGTGAACGCTGGTCAATGCTTCGTCGCCGCCTGCCAGAGGCCATCAACCGGTGGGCGAACGCCGGTTGACCCATGCCACCAGCGACAGCATCACGGGTACCTCAACCAACACCCCCACCACCGTGGCCAGCGCAGCGCCAGAATTCAGGCCGAACAGCGAAATGGCCACGGCCACCGCCAGCTCGAAGAAATTGGACGTACCGATCAGACAGGCAGGCCCCGCGACGTTGTGTGGCAGACGCAACCAGCGTGCGCCCCACCAACCCAGAAAGAAAATCCCGTAACTCTGCACCAGCAGTGGCACGGCTATGAGCGCGATGTGCAGCGGATTCGCCATGATGGTGGTGGCCTGAAAACCGAACAGCAGCACCACCGTTGCCAGCAAACCGGTGATGGAAGCAGGCTTGACCCGTGCATGAAAGCGCGCCAGGGCATCTGCCCCCCGGCGCAAAAGCACACGCCGCGTCCACATGCCTGCGAGCAACGGCAGCACCACATACAGCACCACAGACAGCAGCAGGGTATCCCAGGGCACAGTGACTTCAGTCACCCCCAGCAGAAACGCCGCAATCGGCGCAAAGGCCACGACCATCACCAGGTCATTGACTGACACCTGCACCAGCGTGTAGTTGGCATCGCCCTTGACCAGTTGGCTCCACACAAACACCATGGCGGTGCAGGGCGCAACGCCCAGCAAAATCATGCCCGCGATATAGGCTTGCGCGGTCTGCGGATCGACCCAAGGCGCAAACAGGTACTGGAAGAACAGCACCCCCAGCGCAGCCATGGTGAACGGCTTGACCAGCCAGTTGACCACCAGCGTCAGCATCAAGCCTTGCGGACGCTGGCCCACATGGCGCACCGCTCCCCAGTCGATCTGGGTCATCATGGGATAGATCATCACCCAGATGAACACGGCAACCACCAGGTTCACATGCGCCCACTCCAGGGCAGCCAGCACCTGAAAGGCCCCTGGCTGCCACAGGCCTAATAGAAGCCCGACCAACATGCCCAGCGCCACCCAGACCGACAGATAACGTTCAAACAATCCCATTTTGCGGTGTACCTACTCAGCTCTGGCCAATCTGGTCCAACTGGAGTTTGAGCGCGAGTCGGTCCAGCTTTTCAAGTGGCAGCACGGTGAACAGCGAAATGCGGCGGTTGAGCACGATGAAGGCGTCGGTGAACGCGCGCTGCCTGTCTTCTGCACTGCCCTGAACGGCCACCGGGTCGGGCACACCCCAGTGCGCCGACATGGGCTGCCCCGGCCACACGGGACACACCTCTCCTGCAGCCTTGTCACACACGGTCAGCACAAAGTCCATGTGCGGCGCGTCCGGGCCGGCAAATTCGTCCCAGTTTTTGCTACGCAGCCCTTGGTGCGGATAGTGGTTGCGCTGGAGCAACTCCAACGCCAGCGGGTTGACCGCGCCGTGCGGATGGCTGCCCGCGCTATAGGCCCGGAACCGTCCGGCCCCCAACTGGTTGAGGACCGATTCGGCCATGATGCTCCGGGCAGAGTTGCCCTTGCAAATGAACAGCACATTGCGCACGCGATCGGTGGTCATGTCAGCTTCCTTGGGTTGGGTCAGGTGGCAAGGCTGGCCACCACAGCAGGTATCGGTCAGGTAGGCCATCAGGCCGTTCATGGCCACGAAGTTGGCCTGGTACACCAGGTGGCGACCTTCGCGCGCCACCGTCACCAGATTGGCCTGCACCAACTCTTTCAGGTGGAATGACAGTGCACTAGGTGCAATGCCGTGCTCTGTTGCCAGGGCACCGGGTGTCAAACCCTCGGGGGCAGCGGTGACCAGCGAGCGGAACACCTGCAAGCGCGAACGCTGTGCCAGCGCCGACAGCGCGACCAGCGCCTGGTCTTCGTCTTCGCTGGGCTGGGCAATGGGGGGAATGGTCATGACATCAAGAGACTGGCAGGGCGGGCGACCGATTCAGCCGCCAGCGGTTCGGGGCAAACGAAGCGTGGCGGCCCAACAGAGCACCAGCATCGCAGCCGAACCCAGCAGCGCATACAGCAACCCACCCCACTGGTACAGCAGACCCGACATCAGCGTGCCGAAGAACCGCCCCAACGCATTGGCGGCGTAGTAGAAGCCCACATCTTCCGCTGCCTTTTCCGACCCCGCATAGGCCAGCACCAGGTAGGAGTGAACGGATGAGTTGACGGCAAAGGCAAACCCGAACAGACCCAGCCCACCCACCACCACCCATTGCAAGTGCGGCACATCGGCCAGCACCGCTGCCGCCAAGGCCACGGGCACCAAAGCCAACGCGGCAGACCACCAGCGGGCGGCGGGCACTTCGTGGCTCAGGCCGTCGGCGCTGCGCTTGACGATGTTGGGCGCCAGCGCCTGCACCAGGCCATAGCCAATCGTCCACGCGGCCAGGAAGCCGCCCACCATCGTGAACGTCCAACCCTGTGCATACAAAAACACCGGCACGCCCACCACAAACCACACGTCGCGTGCGCCGAACAGTGCCACACGGGCCGCAGCCAGCGCGTTGATGCCCGCGTTTTTGGCAAACAGCTCTTTGGCCGATTTGGAGGCCTTGGCCTTGCCCATCATGGGCGGCAACGAGGCCACCACACCCACCAGCACCAGCGCCAGCAGGCCCGCCATGGCCCACAGCGCGTGGGCAAACCCCAGAGCATCCAACAACAAACCGCCCAGGAAAAAGCCCACGCCCTTCATGGCGTTTTTACTGCCGGTGAACCAGGCCACCCATTTGAACAACTGGCCTGCGCCCTGCTCGTTGGCCTGTGCCGCCGTGACCTTGATGGCCGATTTGCTGGCGGTTTTGGTCAGGTCTTTGGCCACGCCACAAATGCCCTGCGCCACGACTACCCAGGCCACCGACATGGCCGCTGTCCACGCCGGGTCAAGCATGGACAACAGTGTGAAACCAATGATCTGCGTCACCAGCCCCACCGTCAGCATGCGGGCAATGCCGTAGCGCGTGGCCAGCCAGCCGCCGATCAGGTTGGCCGCCACACCCGCGGCCTCGTACAGCAGAAACAGGAAGGCCAGCGTGAACGGCGAGTAGCCCAGCTTGTAAAAGTGCAGCAACACCAGCATGCGCAGCGCGCCGTCGGTCAGCGTGAAACCCCAATACGCTGCGGTGACGATGGCGTAGTTGCGCTCGGCCGCGCTGAAGGTGGTGGTACCGCGCCCGGCGGTGTGCTGGCCCATGGCGCTCAGATGCCCACGGTTTGCATGTGGCAGGCCAGGTCCACCATGCGGGTGGCGTAGCCCATCTCGTTGTCGTACCAGGCGTAGACCTTCAGCAGCGTGCCGTCGGTCACCATGGTGGACAACCCATCGACGATGCTGCTGCGCGTGTCGCGGGCGTAGTCGGCACTTACCAGCGGCAGCGGCTCGTAACCCAGAATGCCCGCCAGTGGCGAGCCGGGTGCGGCGGCGGCGGCAAACAGGGCATTCACCTCTTCGGCGGTGGTGGCGCGGTTCAGTTCGAACACGCAGTCGGTCAACGACGCATTCAGCGCAGGCACGCGCACAGCGTGGCCGTTCAGCTTGCCTTTCAGCTCGGGGTAAATCAGCGCAATGGCCGTGGCGCTGCCCGTGGTCGTGGGGGCCATATTCACCATGGCGCTGCGGGCGCGGCGCAGGTCTTTGTGCGGGGCGTCCACCACCAGGTTGGTGTTGGTGGGGTTGTGCAGCGTGGTGATCTGGCCGTGCTTTATGCCCAGCGCCTCATGCACCACCTTCACCACCGGGGCCAGGCAATTGGTGGTGCAACTGGCAGCGGTGACGATGTGGTTGACAGCCGGGTCATACAGGTGGTGATTCACGCCCACCACGATGTTCAGCACGCCACCCACCTTCACCGGGGCGGCCACGATGACACGCTTGGCCCCACGGTCCAGGTGGCCTTGCAGGGTCTCGGGCGTGAGGAATTTGCCGGTGCATTCCAGCACCACGTCCACGCCCAGATCACCCCAGGGAATGTCAGCGGCGGTGGCGTGCTGGCTGAAACCCAGTTGCTGCCCGTTGATGCGGATGCGGTCGGCGCTTTCAGCCGCGATGTCGCCGCGCCAGCGGCCCTGCACGGTGTCGAACTGCAGCAGGTGGGCGGTGGACTCGGCATTGCCCTTGATTTCATTCAGGTGCACCACCTCCAGGCGGTTGCCCATGCGAGGGTCGCCGTGCGGGCGCTCCACTGCGCCAAATGCGGCGCGCAGCGCCAACCTGCCCATGCGGCCCATGCCGTTGATACCGACTTTCATGCCATGCTCCAAAACACAAACAATTCAATAATTGTTGAAATGTATCGCAAGAAAAAGACATTTCCATGACAGCAGATCTGGTCCGCGCCCTTTAAGCTGCGCGCCATGACCCAACACAGCGTCCCCCGCCACATCCTGCCGGTGTTGGTGACCGCACAGTTTGCAGGCACCTCTTTGTGGTTTGCCGTGAATGCAGTCATGCCCGATTTGCAGCGCGAACTGGCATGGGCCACCTCTGCCCTAGGCGCACTCACATCGGCGCTGCAGTTCGGCTTCATCGTGGGCACGCTGGTGTTTGCACTGCTGGCCATTGCCGACCGGTTTTCGGCACGGCGTGTGTTCCTGGTGTGCGCGCTGGCGGGTGCTGCCTGTACCGTGGGCGCCTGGGCCATGGTGCGCCACTACGAAGCCTTGCTGGCCTGGCGGTTTGCAACCGGCTTTTTTCTGGCAGGCATTTACCCGGTGGGCATGAAGATTGCCGCGCAGTGGTACCGCCAGGGCCTCGGCGCAGCGCTGGGTTTGCTGATTGGCGCGCTGGTGCTGGGCTCGGCCAGCGCACATGCTTTGCGCGCCATCGGCCATGCGCTGCCGTGGCCCACGCTAATGCTGGGCGTGGCCGCGCTGGCCGCAGGCGGCGGTTTGCTGCTGTTTTTTGCCACCCACGACGCGCCGCACAGTCACGCCAAAGTCACCACCTTGCAATGGGGGGCCCTGGCCACGTTGTGGACCGATGGGCGGGTGCGCGCATCGGTGCTGGGTTACTTTGGTCACATGTGGGAGCTGTACACCATGTGGGTCATGGTGCCGCTGATCCTGGCCACCCGATTGCAGGGTACCGCCCTCTCCTGGACGGCGTTTGGTGTGTTGGGCGCGGGTGCATTGGGCTGCGCGGTTGGTGGCTGGGTGGCCCAGCGTTGGGGCAGCGCACGCGTAGCGGGCAGCCAGTTGCTCACCAGCGGCCTGTGCTGCCTGGCCGCCCCGTGGATGCTGGCGGCAGGCGATGCGGTGTTCTATGCCTGGCTGGTAGTGTGGGGCATCACGGTGGCGGGAGACTCGCCACAGTTTTCCACCCTCACGGCGCGCAACGCACCCCCTCAGGCCGTGGGCAGTGTGCTGACGCTGACCAACAGCATTGGCTTTGCCATTTCCATCGTCAGCATTTTGCTGTTTGTGTCACTGAGCCAGACCATTGCCCTGGGCGCTCTGTTGCCCTGGCTGGCCATCGGCCCTGCGTTGGGTCTGTGGGCGCTGTGGCCACTGGTTCGGGCGGAGCGGACACACTGATCACAGCGACTGAAAAATGAAACGAGTCACCTCTTTAGGCGAAATCGCGTCAATCCTTGGGTGGCACTCGACCAAACAGTTCACCGGCCAACCAGTTGAGCAGGTTGAGCGCTTCAGCAATCATCACAAAGAAGCCTGCAATCAGTAACCAGACCAGCGCGGTAGCCACGGCCTGTGCCTGAGTGAACAGCAACAACAAAAACAACACAACAGCCAAACGAGCCAAAAACAATGTGACAGGCACGGCTCACTCCTCAAAAAATTGGAACATTGGCAATCGAACCTCAGTCCTTCAAACCGGCGTGTGCGTTCTCAACCAGTCCCTCAGTGCATCGTTCATGCGCGCTTGCCAGCCCGCACCTGTGGCTTTGAATGCCGCCAGCACTTCGGGGCTGTAGCGCACAGTTACGGCTTGTTTGGCAGTGGATTTCGTGGTGCCCACGGGGCGGCCACGGTTCAGGGCTTTGCGCATGGCGGCCAGACCTTCCTCTGGGGTAACGACCCGTTCGCCAATACACCAGACAGCATCGTCCAGATTGGCTTCACTCATGTCCGGTGCGTCGTCCGGGTCAACCCAGGTGCTGCTGGGTGTAACGCCATTGCTCTCGCTCATTGGCTTTCCTCATGCTGATGATGCGGCGTACCTCGCCGCGCGGTGTCCAAGCGACAACCACCATGCGCCCGTCCAACGTCCCGACGGTGTTGAATCGCTTTTCTCCGTATTCAAACCGTGTATCTGGGACGTTGACCAACGCATTTGCAAACACTTCAGCAGCGCGGGCAAAGTCCAGGCCACGCTCGGCCAGTGTTTTGCCGCGTTTGTCGCTGTCAAACTCGATTTGCATGAATTAAGTGTAACTCCAAATAAATTAAATACCCCGCCACAGCACCGCTTCGCCCTCGGCATCCGAACCCCCAACGAGCTGCGCGCGGCCCAGGGCTTGCAGGGTTTGCAGCAGGGTGGGCAGTCCCTTTTTCCAGGGGCCTTTGCCTTTGAAGCGCTGAGCCAGCGCGTCCACGCTCAGAGGCACGGGGCTTGCCACCAGAACCTGTGCCACGGCGCGCACCTGCTCGGGCAAGGTGCTGGGCCAGGGCTGGGTGACGGGGACTGCGGTAGCGGATGCAGCGGTGGCGGCGGCGGAAGCTGAGTTGGGCGCAGAATCAACGCTATTGTTTTCAACAACTCTTTCATCAACTTCAGAAGACTCAACCGCTTGATTGATGAGCGATGATTGCTCTTGTTTTACAAAAGTTATTGCTGTATTTTTACCCGGATTTTGGAAGTCCGGGCGCAACCAGCGCACGGTGCCTTGGGCTTCTTCGGCGGCACGACGGGTATTCAGGGCCACCAGGCGGTGCAGCAGCTCGGCGGTGGCCACTGTGTGCGGCTCGGTATCGGGTGCAGAAGCCAGGCCCGTGGAAAGATCGGCCCAGCCGTAGGCTTGCAGCACGGCTGCATCCAGCTCGGTGTGCAGGCTGTGCAGCACGCCCACCAGGCCCAGGGTGTGGATGGCTTTCTCTTTGTCGGTGAGCGGGCGGCCTGCGCGCAGGGCTTCGCGCACGTTGTAGAGGTTGGTCAGCGTCAGATCTTTGTGAACGGGTGCCTTGGCTTCGCCGTTCGGGGTGATGCTGCCTGGCGGGGCTGTGTCAGTCGGGGGCGGGCCGGGCCTCATACG